>NZ_JBPZEY010000003.1:0-361339 GCF_052061695.1 Alkalicoccus luteus | reverse complement strand
GAAGGCCGCTCGGATTTCTGCTATTTTTTTGTCTTTTTCTCATTTCATTCCAAAAAAAAGCGGTACCGGACATATCCGGCACCGCTTTTTGTTTCAAGAAGAGCTTTTTAGACAGCCCCGCATCGTTTAGCGTAATGCCGTATTCAGCGTCTCCAGATTTTGTTCCATAATCGTAAAGTAAGAAGCGCCTTCTGCTTCCTCCTCTTCCGTCAGTGATTCGAGGTTATGCAGCTCCAGTGATTCTGCGCCGACCTGCTCACGAACGGTTTCTGTAATATTTTCCGGAATGTTCTGCTCGAACATCACGTAGTTAATATCATTGTCTTCCATAAATTCAATCGTTTCTTCCATTTGCTGAATGGACGGTTCGTTAGAAGGGGAGAGTCCGGCAATACCTAGCTGACGGATCCCATACTCTTCTTCCCAGTAGCCATAGCCGGCGTGGGAAACGACGATGATGTCCTGCGTCATATTCTCAGAAAGCTCGACAAACTGCTCATCCAGCTCTTCAAACTGCGTCAGCAGCTCCTCGTAATTTTCTTCAAACGCATCAGCGGCATCCGGATTCGCTTCGCTCAGCGCGTTTTTAATGTTTTCTGCCTGTTCAGCAGCACGCTTCGGATCAAGCCATACGTGCGGATCTACATCGCCGTGGCTGTGATCGTGGTCATCCTCATGACCATGATCGTCATGATTATTATCATCATGGTTATGTTCATCGTTATTGCCATCATCATTGTGTCCATGGTCGTTATCTTCATGGTCGTGATCATGATCGTCGTTGTTATCATCGTGATTATGGCCATGATCGTTGTCATCGTGGTCGTGGTCATGATCGTCATCAATGCCGTGGCTGTATGAAATCAGATCGATTCCTTCAGAGGCTGTGACCATTTCGACATTTTGACCGTCAACGACATCCTGCACGTTTTCTGTGAAACCTTCGAAATCGACTCCGTTATAAATGAACAGATCCGCTTCTGCGATGTCGATCATCTGACTCGAGGAAGGTTCAAACGTATGTGCATCCGCTCCAGCTGGGACGATGTTTTCAACTTCTACGTAGTCACCGCCAATTTCCTGAGCAAAATACTCAAGCGGGAAGAGCGTTGTTTTCACCGTAATCGGATCCTGATTCTCGGCGGCCTCGTTTTCCTCTTCATTCGTCGCGGCAGTGTTGTTATTCTCTTCGACGTTGTTCGTATTATTCTCCGCAGCCTCATTGTTGCCGCAGGCTGCTAAGAACACAGCCGAAAGCACAATGGCCGACAGTTTTGTTTTTCTCATTGGTTCCATACCCCTTTCGTAACGATTCCGTTTTACTCAACCTGTAGTATACGGAAAACAAGTCGATTTGTAAATCATAATCGTTACGATTGTAAAAAAGAATGAACGATTACACTACAATGGAAAAGAGAGGAAGTGAGTCAGGATGGAAAAAGAGGTGGTCATTTACCATGCAAAAACGAAGCTCGTGCTTCTAAGTTTGGGTGCATGGCTGTTTTTGGCAGCAGGGATATTTTTCTATCTCAGCCCGGAGATTGGTTTGACGCTTTTGACAGAAGTGCTCGTCTTTTGGATCGGCGTTCCGTTTTTCACCTTAGCAGGCCTTTATGCGGCAAAACGGCTGATGATCAAAAAGCCGGCCGTCATCCTCGACTCGGAAGGCTTCGTGGATCAGGCATCCGCTGTCGGAGCAGGCCGCGTCTACTGGAGCGAGGTAGATTCGATGTTCATTTTTACATACGGCGGTCAGCGCTTTCTCGGTGTCCGGCTCAACGAAACCAGCGGCCTGGAACAGAGAATGTCGAAGCGAAAAGCTGCGCTGCTCTCATTGAATCGGGAGCTGACCGGAGCTGAAGCATCGATCCATATTCCGCAGACGGCGCTCGCCGTAAAGCTTGAAAGCGTGCTCGATGATGCTGAAAGACGGCTTCAGCATATAAAACGTAATACGTGAAGCGTGTCATTATGGCCAATTAATTTTCATCAGAACGAATGAGTTTGCTTCTGCTGTTTTCAGCGGAAGTTTTTTTCTGTTATTAGCACTGATCATATGCGTTGTATGATGGTTAGCCGTTATGCAGCAGCGTGTGCACGTTCAGCATCAACCTATAAAACAGGATTATCTATAGACATCACAGAGTACATCATGTAGAATGACCCTAGATTTGCATAAGGGAAACTTTTATAGCTAAAAACAAATAAGTTATGTTAAGCCATAATATGTGGCAGTGGAAAAAAGGAGTCTGATGATGATGAAACAAGTTGGAATATTGACGACAGGGGTGCTTTTTCTAGCAGCCTGCGGATCAGAAAACAACGAGAACGCAGAAGAGGTAAATGAAAACAATGCAAACGAGGCTGAAGCGGCGTCGGACGAGACGCTTCAGGTAACAGCCAGCTTTTCTGTCATTGCTGACTTTGTCGAGCAGGTCGGCGGGGACCACGTCGAGGTCGACTATATCGTTCCCCGCGGTGAAGAACCAGAGGAGCACGAGCCGACGCCCGGCAACTTCCAGACGGTAGCGGACAGTGAAGCGTTTTTCGTAAACGGCATGGGGCTGGAATCCTGGCTGCAGTCGCTCATGGACAATGCCTCTGAAACAGAAGCGGTGGAAACGGCTGAAGGCATTAACGGAATCGCACTGGAAGAGTCCGACGCGGAGGACCCTCACGCCTGGCTCAACCCGCAGAACGTGGAGATTTACGTAGAAAACATTAAAGAAAAGCTAATTGAGCTAAATCCGGATGCAGAAGCGGATTTTGAAGCCAATGCTGAAGCGTACGTGGACGAAATCAGCGAGCTGGATGCCTGGATCGAAGAGGAGCTGTCCGTCGTACCGGAAGAGCACCGCTTTTTGACGATAAGTGAAGATGCGCTCGTGTACTTTGGCGAGCGCTATGACTTTGATACAGCAGGCATTTGGGAGCTGAACTCGCACGAAGAAGGTACGCCTTCGCAAATTTCCAGCATGGTCGATGAGGTGCAGGAGCGGGGGGTTCCGTACGTCTTTGTGGAATCGACCGTAAGCCCGAACTATATGGAAACCGTATCGGACAATGCAGATGTGCCGATCTATGAAGAGATGCTCTACACAGACGGCATTGGGGCAGACGATACGGGCATCAGCTCGTATATTGACATGATGGAGCACAACACAGAAGCGATTCGAAGCGCTCTGGGTGAATAAGAGGTAAACCGGCGGAGTAAAGGTTCCGCCGGTTTTTTCTTTAAAAATGGTTTTAAGCCTGTCATGAGCGGGTATTTATGACGTAGCAACAAAAATCAGCATGGTAAAAGGGGCGATAGGGAGCACATGCAAACGTGGAAAATTAACTACGGGACAGGCACAACGCAGATTATCAGTGATGCGGTGCTGGACGAAGTGAAAGCCTTCGCAGCAGCTCAGATGGATCTAACAAAAAAGCACGTCACGATCTCCAGCCTGGACGAGAGCTATTCGGTCACGGCTAAGTGGAAAGAAGGAAATCCTCCGCGGACCGAAGAGGTCATTAAACGGTTTGACGGCCGCGGCTACTATCAGCAGTGGCAGGCATAACATCATTCATACATAGCGTTGCTGCAGTCTTTGGGACTGCGGCCTTTTTTTATTCGATAACGCTCGATCGGTTACCCTAGTGGGAAGAAAGACGTTAACTGGAAAATCATGTATGATGGTATCATAAGGCCGAATTGCGAGAAGTGGGTGAATGATGTGCATTATACAGAATGTGGAGAAGACCATGAAGTCCTTCTTATGTTTTTACATGGTGGCGGAGTAAGCGGATGGATGTGGAGACCCCAGCTGGAAAAATTTGCGGATAGCTATCATTGTCTTGTACCGGATCTTCCTCAGCATGGAAAAAGTAAGCAGTACACGTTTTTTTCGATCGATGAGGCAGCCGATGAATGCCTGAAGTTAATAAAGAGGAAAGGGAGAGAGAAGAAGGTCGTGGTAGTGGGCTTCTCGTTAGGAGCACAGGTGGTCATTTCCATGCTTGAAAAGAAGCCTTCCCTGATTGATGCAGCGATGATCAATAGTGCATTAGTTAAACCGGTCCCTTTCGCAGGCTGTCTCACTCAGCTGATGAAGCACGCTCTGCCATTAGTGAAATGGAAAGCTTTTTCGAAGGTGCAGGCGACACACATGTACCTTCCGGAGGATCAGCATGAGCAGTATTATCAGGAAAGCCGCCAGATGACGAAGCCAGCTTTTGCTGACGTGATGGAAGAGAACATGTCCTTTCGTCTGCCGGAATCATTTCGTTCCTTTCAAGGATCCCTTCTCATTACTGTCGGTGAAAAAGAAAGACCGATCATGAAGGCAAGTTTGCAAGAAATGGTTCATCGCAATGAGAACAGCAAAGGGATAATGATAGCTGACGTAGGTCATGGTTTTTCATTACGAGCACCTGATTTATTTAATACCATTTTAGAAGCATGGATAGCAGAAAGCTTACAGGATGCAAATAGAGAAGACGTGTCAAAACCCTCCTCCATACGTAAAGCAGTGCAAATAAAATAAAGCTACTCCTTAACCCACCATTTTAGTAACCAAATAGAACCATGAAAAGATGAACACTAAAAAACGCTAAGCCTGTCGATCATTTTTTTGAAACTTACTATGCTTACAACCGTACTTTAGTCAGAGGTGATCAGATGAAGCGACTTCTGTTAGGAAGCACGGTCCTGCTCGTGACCGCCTGCAGCGGGGAGCGAGATGACTATGAGGAGCTGGCTGAGCTCGGAGGGGAAACTCCTGAAGAGCATGATCCGGCGAATTATGTCCCTGATTTAGAAGAAACAGGGTTGGAGGAGCTGTCCATATCGGAGTTGCAGCAGCTGGCTAATCCGATTACCCCGCCCTCGAATCAGCTTTCACAGGAAGAAATGAAAGAAGATGCTGTAACACTGATGCGGCTTTTCCGCTACGGTTACGGCCCCATGGAGTATTACGGTGGTGAAGACGTATTTCTTGAACATCACAACGAACTGATTGACTGGATTGAGGAAGCCGAAACAGATATTTCTGCCCGCAACTTTATGAATCGGGTGAAAGAAACGTATGCATTTGTCACCGATCAGCACCTCTTTCTTGGCTCCGGCGTTCCATTTGAGCGGGAAGAAGGATTTTATTACATAGAAGATGTTTATGTGAATCAGGCCAACGACGAATGGTTTCTTGAGGACGCTCAAATTCTTTCTATAAACGGAGACGATCCGGACGAATGGATTGTCCCTCATATCAGCGAAGAAGGGAAGCTCGAACATATCATTGGACGATCCACTGCGGCAGATGACAGCTGGCAGGTGGAGACTGAGGATGAAACGCTGGACGTAACGGCTGTGCGGCCGCTGGGCACTGCTTCACCATCAGCGGACATTCTAGATGTAAGCATGACGGAAGGAGAGATTCCGATTATCCGCCTCGGGTCTATGACGGTCTTTGATGACGATGGTGTGACCTATGACGACATGCTGGAGACAGTCCAAACGGTGGAAGAGGCGGATGCTGCGATTATCGATTTGCGCGGCAATCGCGGCGGCCTGGGTATTTTCGTCACAAGATGGGTGCATGATTTAACGGGATCTCCTCCAACTGAATCTACTGAAGTTGGCTTGAAAACCAATACGAATCACATTCTGCTTTCAAATATGCGCGATATCTACGAGGAAGAGGGAATGGAAGTCGTTACGTTTTATGACCATATCGAACCGGAGATGTTCCAAGGATTCGATGTGTCAGAGGTGCCGGTTGAACCGGAAATAGAAGTGACGTCGTTTGATGATGAGTGGGAAGAGGCAGAAGTTCCGATAGCGGAAGAGCCGAAGCTTAACACGCCTCTGTATATTTTAGTGGATGAAGAAACGGCCTCTGCTTCAGAATATATGGTCATGAGCCTGCAGCCGTTTGAAGACGCGCATATTATCGGCGTACCGACGATGGGAGCGTTAATCAGTGATGCCGGCTCCTCCGTCCAGCTGCCGAACTCTCATATGCCGGTCCAGATGCCTGCTTTCTTTTTGTGGAATCCGCATGCCTACGGTCGGGAAGGCTACGGGCTCGAACCTGATATTTGGATGGCTCCCAGCGACGCGCTGGATCACGTCTCTGCCTGGGTGGACCGGGTGCACGCGTCAGATACGCCGTAAGAGAGGGGATAAGACATGCATATACGCAACATGACGCTTCAAGATTACGACGCGCTCATCGGACAGGTCAACGAATGGTGGGGCGGAAGGCAGATGAGCGATATGCTCCCAAGACTGTTCGTCCGTCATTTTAAGCAAACGTGCTTTATAGTAGAATCAGACGGAAACACGTGCGGTTTTTTAGTCGGTTTTCTTTCACAGGCTGATCCTCAGGCTGCTTATATTCACTTTGTCGGGATCGATCCGGCCTACCGCAGGCAGAAGCTTGCACGGGAGCTGTACCAGATGTTTTGTAAGAAAGCGATGGAACAGGGACGAACCGATATCTATGCGGTCACAACACCAATTAACAAAACATCAATCGCGTTTCATCAGGCAAACAGCTTCTCTATTATAGAAGGCACTCACGTTATCGATGGCATACCGGTTCATGCAGACTATGACGGTTCTGGAAAGGATCGTGTTTGTTTCGTCAAAAAGATATGGCAGACAGAAGCAGCTCCGTAAATTATGACAGTCGGAAAGCTATAAGAACGAAAAGCACCCCATTATTTCAAACAGGAGGCAACTGCATGACAATGATCGGCTGGATGCTGGAAAATCCGCTGCTTGCTTTTCTGGCAGTTGCAGCGGTGATTGCTATAATCGTTGTGGTCAGAAGCAGGCTACGGGATTCCCGGGAAGTATAAATAAACGAGGAGGTCCATAGAATGATAAAACAATACAACAAGCTTGTCCGGGATCGGATCCCCGCCATCATTGAACAGGATGGCAGAACGTGCGAGACAGCTACGCTGGAGGCGGACGACTACGAAACGAAACTGCTCGAAAAGCTGCGCGAGGAAACGCTGGAGCTGGAGCAGGCTGACTCTCAGCATGACAAACTCGAAGAGATCGCAGACGCGATGGAAGTGCTGTACGCGCTCACGGAATATTATGGAAGCACCTCGGAAGAAGTGGAGCAAACCCGCCTTAAAAAGCGCACCGAGCGTGGCGGATTCAGTCAGCGCAAGCTGCTTAAGCAGGTTCATGATACAGGCAGCAAGACGCTCAACGAGACATAAGCAAGCAATGGATACTTACCAGAAGTTAGCAAAAATAGTCCTTTTGCCCTTATAGATTTTCCCATATTTGCGTTTGAAGCACGCCCGTTTAAGGAATATAAGCTGTAGGCGCTTTCAATTCTGGCGAGGGCGTTTTTTGGCTTGAATTCTACTCCTCTACTCCAACGACCAGGAAAACATGAAGGAGGAAGATGCACGTGAAACGGAACCTATCCCTGATAGAACAAAACACACTCTCTCGCTTGCGCAGAGAAGAACAGTCCCTGCAGCTCCAGCTGGACAGTTTAGGGAGGCGCCTTCATTTTTTACGGCGTATCAAACAGACTTATTCCGATCGGCATACGCACGGTCACTACCAGAAAAAGATGACGGATGTGCTCCGGGAAATGCAGCACCTTCACCGGAAGCTGATGCTGAACAGATCCAAGCAGGAGAACATGCTCGGAACCGCACCAGTCAAAGAAGAAGCATAAGGACGAATACGGGGCAGGACACAGCCAGTGAAAGCTTCGCTTTGGGCAGAAAGCGGAAGCTTTTTTGTGCGTTCAGTGATCTTCCGGATGTTGAATCGCCTCGATCGTTCCTTTGTAATAGTCGTATGCTCCGGAATCAAGGTGCCACATGATGCGAATCGCTTTCGGTATCAACAGCGGCCCCTGTGTCTGCCAAGATTCGACTTCCGCTGTAAATGGACGGAGCCGGTAGGTGCCGTCTTTTTCTTTGTACGGGCGGTCTTCGCTGTCAAAACGCCTGAACAAACCCGATTCGTCATGAGAAAACGTGCCGGTGACGTGAAGACCTGCGTGAGACAGCGATGCGTTGATGCCATGAGCAGTCGACTCCAGCCACCTAATGCCGGAATGCAGGAATAGAGCCGGAAGCAGCAGAGCCTCGGCAAAAATCGTAAGCAGCGCGCCTTGGCTGAGTTCAGGACCCGTTGTACGGAAGACGGGAATGACTTTCAGGAACCGCCCGTCCATACGTCCTGTTCCGTCCATGAATAAATCGCGCACTTCAAGCGGCATGCGCTTCGTCCGCATATAGGCTGTACGCGCAGGCTCCCGCACCGATACATACTGGAGCGTTTCCAGCTTCGTCCACGGTTTTCTGGGAGCAAGGCGAATAAAGCTTTCCTTCCAGACGACGTCCGCCTCTCGGATAACCGGCTGACCGATCCAGCCGGCTTTTCGCAAATGACGCGCTACGGCTTTCGGCAGAGCCTCTGCCATTTCCTCTGTCCAACGTTTCTGCTCACGTATAGAATGGTTGATCAGGTTCCGCCGCTCCGATTCAAACTGTCTTTTCATGTGGATGAACCCCTTCCTAGATGGAATAGGGACCTGTATCAGGCCCGTTCAGCACCTTTCATAAAAAGAATGTTTTGCATATAGGCTTTTTGGTAATAGGTACTATAGCACCGCAGCAATAAAACTAATCATCAACAATTCAATCTAACTATGGACAAAGAAGGAGAGTGGACATTTTGATTTGGACTATTATTGGTATTCTTATTCTAGCATGGCTGCTTGGCTTCAGTCTGGATTTCGGCGGTGGACTCATTCATACGCTGCTCGTCATCGCACTGATCGTCGCTGTCGTGAACCTGATACTTGGAAGACGAGCCTGACTATTCTACAAGAAAGGTGGTGAGGTGCAGCGCTGACAAAGCGCGCACACGTATATGGCAAATAAACTACTCTTTTCCGCACTAACAGCAACAGCAGCGGCCGCCGTTTACTACTTGCGAAACAACGAGAACCGTGAGAAAGCAGCGGACTATGTAAAACGGGCGGTCGCAGAAGTGAAAGGCCAGACGAAAGAAGACGAAGACCGCGAGCTTCGGGAAAAGGTCGGACACTCCGATCCGCTCGACATTCAGGACAACTCGATGGTCGATGAGGGAGCGCAGTTCTCCGTCAATTACTACAACGAGAAGCTGAAGGAAGAGGAAGAAGAAGATCCAAAATAACAGGAAACAATCAAGGCTCTGCCACTTCTGGCAGAGCCTTCAGAGTGTGGATAAAGTCATTTTAAGTGAATAACGTTGCACCTGCCTGTATCTACGGACACTCGCTTTCCGGAGGGAACGGCCTCAGCTAACCGCTTCTTCCTTTCGTCAGAAGCGCTGGATCTTCGCCTCGTTCTGATCCTCCAGGAGTCGAGATCCTCCAATTTGGCAGCTGCCAGTCCGGTTGAAACGCCTGGTGATGATTCGCACGTGCTTGTTCCATATGGGTGGAACCTTTATATAGGCAACGCTTCGATGTCGAATAAGGATTACCAGTGCTTTCACGTATGTACCATGGAACAGTCGTATCTACCGATCGGAACGTTTTTCTCCAACAAACAAATCCATTTTCCCTTCGTGTCCGGCGGGCCCGTGGAAGCCGCGCAGCCTGAAGATTCCGTGCCGCTCAGATCTGCGAACGGCATCCACGCACGAGCGGAGCCGGACTGGCTTTTGAAGGCTTCTCGTGAGAAGCCTGAGTCCGCGTGAAGCCGCGCCATTCTCCCGTGCCTTTTTTCCCTTCGTGCGGGATCACCCTGAGACATAGCTGAAGGCCAGCCCACGGCAGGTTCGGTTAACAGAGGGGAAAGTCAACCAAACGAATAAATAATGAAGTTGAAAGACTTTTTCAACAGCCTGACGGCTCTGCCACTGCCGGCAGAGCCTTTTTTATGCTCTGCGAAGCCGTTTTTTCGCTGCGAGACCTTCCTTTAACAATTCTGCCTTTTGGCGAAGCCGGTCAAGCGTTTCCGGAGAAGAAGGGATAACCGGCAGCTCATTGGTCAGCCAGTCAGGCACCGGCGCTTTTATGACAGGTTTGACCCGGGATGGCGGTCGTTTTTCAGCATTCCAGGACTGCAGCATGGTTTCCACATACGAGAAAGATCGTGCCCCGTAGGAGGCAGCTTTTTCAAGAGCCTCCCGGAGCACTGCTTCAAAGTCGTGAAACAATGGCCGCCAAGCTGCCAGCCGCTTCTCCAATTCTTTAATCGGTCCAAACTGATCCACACACAGTGCAGCTAACGGATCCTCTTGTCTTTCTGTTGTTATCTTTGCTTGAATCTCTGGTATTGCAGCGGCATTATTTTCTCTCGAAGCGGAATTTCTTTCGTTCGAAACGGGCTCCTCCTCCCAGCTGTAGCCGGCAGTTAGAACAGCTGCTTGAATCGTTTCCCAGCAGACGCGGTACTGCATCGTTTTATCCCACTTCATCACCGGATTGCGGCGCTCCTCCATCAAGCCAAGCTGCGTCAGCTTCTTCAAGTACGTCCGCATGGAATAAGCAGAAACGTTCATCAGCATGTCCTCCGCCAGCTCCTGCCCGCTTTTATACACCCAGCCGTCGCGGTTTTTTGTGCGGCGGCTCCAGTACATCATCTGATTCAGCACCATCGCCAGCTTGTAGTCCCCTGTGATCGCAGCAAGCTCTTCCTTCAACACAATTCGTTTCATCTCGATTCCTCCTTATTTGTTTTCCATCCTTCAGGTACACCATAAACATGGAAAGGGAGGGGACCGATCGCAAAAAAATGGTTTTGGAAAGAAAGATTCCGATCAGCCATCATTTCAATCAAAACAATGCCAGCATACAGTCAATCTGAGAGTGAAATTCGTTATAACAGTTTCATTTTGTTACCTGGATACAAACTTTCCTTAGACGCCCATAAACTTTCATCGAATGTCCTAAGTCAGCATAAAAGGAAATCGCGGACTCGCGTCGAATCATATAACGAACAGACGATGTCCGTTGGTTTGAACTGGGGAGGAGAGCATGTTGGAAAAAATGATGCAGTTTCAGCGCCGGAACGGTCTGCACATCCGGCTTGCCGCCGCAATGATTTCCACGTTGCAGCAGCACGTGTCCTCATCAGATGATTTGCAGCACGTATGGATTGAATACGGCGGCAGAAGGGCGCAGATCGCAAATTTGTTGGCGATTGTATCGCTGCGTATCCCGTCCGGGGCCTCGTTCCGGATTTATACGGAAGAACCGGATGCCGATCCGCTGCTGGATGTGATTGAAGCATTTTTTGCTCAGGAGCAGGAGGAAGAACCGGATACGATGGCGGATGAGCTCCTTATTGAAAGCTCTGTCAGCATGGAAGCGGCGATGGCCGCCATGCGTCACGGCGTACTCGTTGTAAACAGAGAAAACCGGATTACGTACGTTAACGAAGCAGCCGCAGCGCTCATCGGCAGAACGCAGGCAGAGCTCCACGGTAGCCGGGCCGACCGGAGCGTGCCGGGGTCGATGATGCACCGCGTGCTGAAGACAGGAGAAGCGCAGTGGAACGTGAAAATGAAGCTGCACCGCACGCAGATCATTACGAACCGGGCGCCGGTTTACTACGACGGGGAGATCATTGGAGCCGTTGCCACGTTTGAGGATATTTCCAACGTGGAGAGCGTCTCACGGGAGCTAGAATCGGTCCGGCTCCTGAAAGAACGGCTGCAGCTGTTGCTCTCTGCTATTCAGGATGCGATTGTCTTTCTCGACGAAGCAGGCGACAGCGTTTATGAAAATACGGCTTTTACAAAATGGCAGGAACGGGAAACGATCGAGCCGCGGCGTCTGATGAAGCGGGAAGAGTGGGCGTCGCTGAAGCGGCAGCTCCCTGTTACAAGGGCAATTCGTACGAAGGATGGAGATGTCTACGTCATGCAGGCGGATCCGGTTTTTCTGAGCGGTCAGTTTCGCGGAGCCGTTATTACCCTGCGGGCGTCGCGCGGCATGCGCGAATTGTTGAAAGGCGTACCGGCCGTAGCACGTCAGCAGGCGGACTCAGCCGATGAACTGGCGTTTCAGTCTCTCGTTGGAGAAAGTCCAGCGCTTCGGGCGATTATACGGGCTGCCATGCGCGCAGCTGAGACCGATGCGACGGTGTTTATCAGCGGGGAGAGCGGCACGGGCAAAGAGCTGCTTGCACGCGGGATTCATCAAGCAGGAGCAAGAAGGCTGAAGCCGTTTATCGCGGTAAACTGTGCCTCGATTCCGGTGACGCTTTTGGAAAGTGAATTGTTCGGGCATGAGAAAGGAGCGTTTACGAGCGCGTTTAAAACCCATATCGGCGCTTTTGAGCAGGCAGACGGCGGCACCCTCTTTCTCGACGAAATTTCCGAGCTTGCGCCGGAAGTGCAAAGCAAGCTGCTGCGTGTGATTCAGGAGCGGGAAATCGTCCGTGTCGGTGGCAGAGAGCGGATTCCGGTAGATATTCGGATTATAACCGCTACCAATCGGGCTGCAGATGAGCTGATCACGAGTGACACGTTCCGCGACGATTTATTTTACCGGCTGTACGTCGTCCCCCTTCATCTGCCGGCACTAAGGGAGCGAGGCAGCGACATCCGGCTCCTTGCGGCCAACTACATTCACTACTTTTCGCGACTGATGGAGCGGGATCATCCCCAGGTCGATCCGTCGTTTCTGGAGGCTTTGGAAAAAAGAAGCTGGCCGGGAAACGTCCGTGAGCTTCAAAACGTGATCGAGCGGATGATGACGCTGTACCCGGATGACCGATTAACCGCGGCGCACGTACCGGGAGCGTTTGCCGGAAAAGAGGAAGCGCCGCTCACGCTGGCAGAAGCGGAGCGCGAAGCCGTCAAGCGCGCAGCACCTTATGCGGCAAGCTATTCCGAGCTTGGACGGATGCTCGGGGTCTCCCATAAAACAGCTGCCCGAAAGCTGCACGAGCATGGACTTACAGCGCTTTTTGGTCAATCCGCCCAGCCGTCTGGTCATTATGACCAGGTACTCCAGAAAGAACAGCCGTAACCGCTTCGCGTAAGCGTTTTCAAATTGGCACGATCCTTGCATATGTTTAGAGGCAGCTCGACATTTCAAAGGAGGTTACACGCATGAAAAAACTGATGAACGATGTGGACCAGATTGTTGATGAAATGTTAAACGGGATGGTAGCAGCCCACCCAGAGGCGCTAAAACGGGTGGAGGGAACGACGGTCGTCGTTCGTAAAGACGCTCCGGTGAAAGGAAAAGTCGGTGTTGTCAGTGGAGGCGGAAGCGGTCATGAACCGGCTCACGGCGGTTTCGTCGGCAAAGGCATGCTCGATGGTGCAATCGCAGGTGAAGTGTTCACTTCTCCAACTCCGGACCAAGTGTTTGAGGCGATCAAAGCCGTAGACGGCGGGGCAGGCGTTCTGCTCGTCATTAAAAACTACACCGGCGACGTCATGAACTTTGAGATGGCTGGAGAAATGGCGGAAGCAGAAGGGATCAGCGTCAAGCAGGTCGTCGTCAATGATGATGTCGCTGTGGAAGACAGCTCCTTTACGAGCGGACGCCGTGGTATTGCGGGTACGATATTTGTCCATAAAATTGCAGGAGCTGCTGCGGAAGACGGCAAGTCGCTTGATGAAGTGCAGCAGATCGCAGAAGGCGTTATTAAAAACGTGAAATCGATGGGAATGTCGCTTCACCCATGTACGGTGCCGGCTGCCGGAAAACCAGGCTTCGAGCTTGCCGACAACGAGATGGAAATCGGCACTGGTATTCACGGCGAGCCAGGAACCGAGCGTACTGCACTTAAGCCGGCGAAAGAAATAGCGCAGATTTTGTTTGATAAAATTCATGAAGACATGAAGCTTGAAAGCGGGGAAGAGATTGCGGTCATGATAAACGGGCTCGGAGCAACCCCGCTCATGGAGCTGTACGTGATGAATCACACGGTCGCAGACATACTCAAGCAGCACGGGCTCCGCGTCACAGAAACCATCGTCGGCGAATACATGACGTCTCTGGAAATGGCCGGGGCCTCCTTGTCGATTCTGCGGCTGGATGATACGCGTAAAAAATATCTCGCTGCAGAGGCAGACACAACAGCATTTAAGCGATAAGCAGGGGAGGATTTGCCATGACATGGACGGCAGAAGACATTCAGCACTGGCTGAAGCAGTTCGCAGATAAAATTAACGAGCACAAAGACGAATTGACGGACTTGGACCAGAAGATCGGCGACGGGGACCACGGGATCAATATGGCAAGAGGCGTCAAAGAGATGAATAAGCTGTTTGATGAAAAAACATTTACGACACCAGGGGAGCTGTTTAAGGCGGTGGCGATGGTGTATATCGGAAAGATCGGCGGAGCATCCGGTCCGCTGTACGGATCAGCCATGATGAAAATGGCGTCAGCTGCCGGGACGCAGGAGACGCTGTCCGACAAGGAGCTGCTCGATGCGCTGAAAGCCGGAAAAACAGCGATCGAGCAGCGCGGCAAAGCTTCAGTCGGGGAAAAAACGATGGTGGACGTATGGGTGCCGCTTCTGCAGAAATTTGACGGGAGCGACATGGACTGGAACGCCTTTTCCGATGAAGCCGATGAGCTGAAAGCAAAAACGAAAGAGATGCACGCCAAAAAAGGTAGGGCAGCCTATCTAGGCGCCCGCTCCGTAGGCCACATTGATCCGGGCTCTGCAAGCTCTGCCCTTTTCTTTCAGACGCTTGCAGCAACAGCCCGCGAAAGGGGATGAGACAATGGAACGGGTCAGTCTCGTATTTGTCTCCCACAGCGCCGACATCGTAAAAGGCATTAAGGCGCTGCTGTATGAAATGCAGCCGGAAGTAAACATCGCCGTCGCCGGCGGTGAAGAAGACGGCGGCATCGGCACGAATGCCATGGATATTCAGCAGGCAATTGATTCTGTTTACACCAATAAAGGGACGGTGATCCTGTTTGATTTAGGCAGTGCGCTGATCAATGCTGAGCTCGCGATCGACATGGCGGGCGAAGAGCGCCATATCAAAATTGCAGATGCCCCGATTTTAGAAGGCGGGTACGCTGCCGTTGTTGAAGCAGGGTTTGGAAGCTGTATTGATAAAGTAATCGACGCCGCAGAAAAAGCGCGCAGCATGCGAAAGATCCCTCAGGATTAATTCGAAAAAAGCAGGTGATAGTGATGCTGTTTGAAAACCAGCGCGTCACCCCGTCCGTATCCGGCGCCGGAGAATTTATGAAAGCGGCGCTGGAAGGGGCGGAAGCGATCGTGCTCGCCCAATCCAGTATGGAGGAGCTCGTCAAAGTGCATAAGATCTGCCGGCGCCGGCCGGGTATGAAGCTGCTGCTTCACTTAGACAGCATGAAGGGGCTGTCGAAAACACCGGAAGCAGTCTCGTTTCTTGCCGGCTACATTAAACCGGATGCGCTCATCACGTCGAGCCCGCAGGCGGCCGTGGAGGCGCGCCGGCACGGCATCACGAGCGTGCTGCGCTGTTTTGCATTTGACGAGGAAAGTATTGACTCAAGCCTGAAGCTGATTGAACGTGCCAATCCGGACTACGTGCAGGTTGTGCCGGGGGTCATACCAGTGACGATCCGGCTCATGCGCGCGAAAACCGGTCTGCCTGTCTTGGCCGGCGGCCTCATCCGCACCGATGCCGACGTCTGCCGCGCCGAAAAAGCAGGGGCCACCGGGATTACCTCGTCCTGTCCGGATTTATGGCAGGCGGCTTATGTCAGCAGAGCCAAGCGCTCCTGAACAGGGAACTGTAACGTTTTCCCTGTCGGAGCGTCTATACATACAAAAAGGGGCGGTTCTGCATGAAACGAACAGCTATGCTGGCAGCGCTGCTGCTCGCAGCAACGGCATGCGGCACGGCAGATAATGAAGAAGCCGACAGCCCGCAGTCGATCGGCAATAATAATAATGGCGCAGAGGAAGCGCCTGAAGAGAACGAGCCAGGCAACGAGGAAGCGATGGAAGGAGAGGCTGATATGGGAGACCTGCACCTGCAGGCTGATGCAGACGAACAGGACGGCGAAATAAATGTGACGCTGACGCTTACGAATAACGGTGACAGCGATGCCGCACTCGACTTTCGTTCCGGACAGAAGTACGACGTGAAAATCTACGACAGCAGCGGCACGAAGGTATACGACTACTCCGAAGATATGATGTTCACCCAGGCCCTTGAAACAGTTGAGCTTGCAGCAGGAGAAAGCATTTCCTACGAAGTGAGGGCCCCCGTAAACGGGGAAGGGCCGTATCAGATTGAAGCGGCCGTTACTGCCGCTGAGGTGAACGGGGAAACATTGTCCGAGGGCGAATTGAGCACGGAAACCGACGCGTAGACCGCCCGCGCTTTTCAGCAGAAAGCGCGCGTGCTACACTAGAGCTATATGCTGATAAAGGAGGAACTATTCACATGCCTGTAAACGTACGCGCAGACGTAACACCTAACCCGAACGCAATGAAATTCACGACTGATCAGGTGCTTTTCGAAGGAAGCGGCAGCGCTTCTTTTAAAAAGAGCGACGACACGGATCACCCGCTCGCAAAAGAGCTGCTCGCCCTCGACGGCGTCGATAACATCTTTGGCTTTCAGGACTTCGTCACAGTCAACAAAGAGCCAGACGCAGAGTGGGACACACTCGTACCGAAAGTACAAGAAACAATCGAAAAAGTATACGGCTAAACATTAAGGAACCGGGCGGATGCCCGGTTTTCTTTTTGTTTGGAGAGGATGAGGAGGCTTTCGGCAGGGCGCCGAAAGGCAATCGCTTAACTGCGGCGGAAAGTAAGCTCCCTCAAAAAGAACACAAACCGATGCCAAAGCAACTTTCACCCCCAATAAGGAAATCGGGGCAATGCCCGATTTTCCAAACAGAAACCTCCCGCAGCGGGCCTTGTCTTCCACAGCTTTCCAGCTTCTGTTATGATAAAAGGAAATCGATGGAATGTGGAAGGTGTTTTTATGACGGTGCTGGATATGCGGGAGGTGTCGGGTGGCTACTCGACGAAGGAGGATACGATTCACGAGATTACGCTTTCGGTGAAGGAGGGGGAGTGGCTCGGGCTGCTCGGACCGAACGGGGCCGGGAAAAGCACGATCATCAAGGCGCTGCTTGATCTGCTTCCGGTGAAGCGGGGAGAGATAACGCTTCCCGGACCGGAGGAGTATGCCTTTATCCCGGAGCATCCGATCTTTTTTGAGGATATGACCTTGTGGGAGCACATTGACTTCATGCGTGCCGTGACCGGTCTGGATGAGGAAGAGACGACGGAGCGCGCGGAGTATTTGCTGAAGCTGTTTCGCCTGACGAAGGTGCGCAACCATTATCCGACGGCGTTTTCAAAAGGCATGCAGCAGAAGCTGATGATTATCCTCGCGCTTACGGCGAAGCCGAAGCTGTACATCATTGATGAGCCGTTTATCGGACTCGATCCGAAGGCGATGAAGGATTTGCTTAGGGAGCTGGAAGCGGAGCGGGAGCGGGGTGCCTGTGTGCTGATGTCGACTCACGTGCTCGATACGGCGGAAAAAATCTGCGACCGCTTCGTGCTTGTTAACTACGGCACGATCATTGCAGAAGGGACGCTGGACGACATTCGCCGTGAGAGCGGCGTCGACGGATCGCTGCTAGACTGCTTTGACGAGCTGATGACTGAGGAAGAGTTATGAGAACCGGCATCGGACGAATCAAACTGGAGTGGAAGGATAAAATCGCGATCTGGCGGATGGTTATCGACTGGACGGTAGCGCTTTACATCGTCGTTCCCATCCTGGCAATCGGCGGCTACTACTACGCGCAGCTCTGGCAGGGGAATATGGAGCACCTGTTTACGTGGATGACACCGTTTCGCTGGTCGTTTCTGCTGCTGATCATCATCCATGCAGGGACGCTTCGACTGTTCGTCGTCGAGGCAGATATGCTGTTTCTGCGTAAATTTCCTGCAGCGTTTCAACGCATTAAACGAACAGGCGTCGTCTATACGCTCCTCCTCAATGGAGGTATGATTTTGCTCTTTGCGATCGCGCTCGTTCCCGTTTGGACCGTGTACGGCGGCTACTCGGCCGGCTGGATTCTCTCTGTGCTGGCAGCGGCTTTCGTAGCGAAAATCACGGCGCAGACAACGAAGCAGCTGTTGGACGTGCGCTATGAGCGGGGGAAGCTGTATGCGATGAATACGGTTGTCACATTCCTGTTTACAGGCGTTTATATCGGACTCGTGTTTGCTCCGATCTGGCTGACATTGCTCGGTTCCCTGTTTCTCGCAGGAGCGGCAGCGTATCTCATCCGCATGAGGCTCCGCGAGGACTGGGCGTTTTCACTGGACTGTCTTCGGGAAATGGGTCAGCGGATTAATCTGTCCGCCTTTTTTCTGCAGCAAAGCGGGACCCAGGAAAAGCCGAAGAAATATCCGCGTAAAAAGCCGATGCTCCTTTTTACGGAATCGGAAGGCTTTTTTAAAGAACCGACGAACGACAAGCGGCTGTTTGAATGGTTCATGAAGCGCTGGCTGAGAAGCAAGATGAGAATGCTCGTTTACGCGCAGTTTTTCATTCTCTTCACGATTGCGATTGCCGTAGCGCCGTTTTATATAAAGTGGCTGCTGCTTGTGCTCTGTACGACGATCGTTGTCTACACGACGTACCAAATGTGGCTGGAAAGCTGGAAGCATCCGTTTATGAAGCTGTTGAAACGGCATGAGAGCACCGATATGTCCGTGCCGATCCGGCAGGCGGTCGGGGTGATTACGCTTCCGGCTGCTGCTGTGTTCGGATTTTTTGCCGGCGCAACCAGCATTGGGCTCTGGGCCGGACTTGTTACAGCGGCGCTCATGATCAGCATCATTTTCTTTCTTTTTATCAAACCTCCGTCAAAGGCTGTGTTGGAAAAGCAGAAAGGAGACGTTGTATGAAAAAAGCGGGAGTGGCAGCGGCCGTACTCGTACTTGCCGGCTGCGGGGCACAAATGGATGAAACGGCCGAAGAAACGGTGGAGGGGCTGACCGTCGGCGTGGATTACGGGGCTGGAACGAATGAATTAAATGCCGACATCTTTATCCGCAATGATCGCGAGGAAACGATTACGGTTTCCGCCGGACAGCAGATTACAGAAATCGAGCTCTACGAAAACGGGGAAGCAGTAGACGTGGACCGGGAGCCAGTCGATGATCTGGCGGTGTCATACACGCTGGAGCCGGATGATACGGAATTTGGCGAAGAGCTGCGCGGCGTTGTGTTAGACGGGGATCACGAATATGAGATTCACGTTTCGCTGGAAGTCGCCAGCTGGCGCGGTGAAGAAAGCGGCGACCTCGAGCCGGTGGAGCTCGAAATAACAGAACCGATCGAGCTGGAGTAAAAAAGACGAGTCATGCGCTCGTCTTTTTTGTGTGGTTATCGTTACGACTACCAAGGTGCGCATACAAAGCGATGCAGCCTAACATAGTCGCAATTATGGCCGCAATCACCAGCGGCTGTGAGAAGGCATTTGATACCGGCTGCACCTCGTTCAGCACAACGTGCCGCAATTCACGTACAATCTGCGAGCCTGCAAACAAAATGGCCGCTGCAATGATTAATCCTGCTCCGATGATATCCAAGCGCATAGCATCCTCCTATTCAAAACATGATCAAAAGCGAACGTTCTTCAGTTTAGCATACCACCTGGAATAGTCAACCAATTATAGAAGCAGATATCCAAAGGCACCTATTTTAGCTGGACTTATTGGCACAAAGCCGGGTCACCTTTGTTGTAGCCTGTTGAACGCGCCTGCTATGATAGCGGTAAGCTCGATCATTTTCTTCAAGGAGGCGTTTCACATGGCAAAAACAGCAATCATCACAGGCGGCGGCAGCGGCATTGGCTATGCTACGGCAATGCAGCTGGCAGACAAGGGCATTAACATCACCATCGTCGACATCAACGACGAAAACGGGAACGAAACCGTAAGGCTTCTCAAAGAAAAAAATGTCGATGCCATTTACGTGAACGCAAATGTGTCGAAATCAGCGGATGTAAAGCGGTACGTGGACGAAACGCTCGATCATTTCGGTTCGATTGACTACTTTTTCAACAACGCAGGCATCTCCGGAAGCGGCGGCTATTTTCTCGACACCGACATCGACGAGATTGAGCAGATCGTCGGGATCAACCTGCTCGGGGCGCTCTATGGCGTCCGCTATGTCGCGGAAGTGATGGTGAAAAACGGGGGCGGCTCGATCGTCAATATGGCCTCAAGCGCCGGCGTGATCGGTCAGGCGACGGTCGTCACGTATTCGGCGACAAAGCATGCCGTTGCCGGGATGACGAAAAGCCTGGTCGCAGAATACGCAAAAGACGGCCTGCGCGTGAACGCAGTCGCACCTGGGCCGACGGAAACGCCGATGGTGAAAGCATATTTTGACGCCAATCCGCAAATGAAGGAAAGCGCGGAAAAAGGCATCCCGCAGCAGCGCCTCGGCACATCTGAGGAAGTCGCGGAGCTCGTCACGTTTTTACTGACGTCAAAAGCGCAGTACATTAACGGTGAAATCGTCCGCATCGACGGCGGTTTTACGAATTCAAAATAAGTACCAAACGAAAAGCCATTCTGCCATGAAAGCAGGATGGCTTTTTCAGTGACAAGCTCTGTTTCCAAAAATGGAAAAGCACTCCTTACTCCTCATCGGAAACAAAACAGAACCATTTATGTTAAAATAAGTAAATGATACTGTGTGAGGTGAACCAATGGCATACATACTGGAACATGTAACTGTAATCGATGTCGAACGGGAAAAGGTCTTTACAGGAGCAATCAGAATCGAAGGCGATACGATTACCGCCGTGTATGAGGGCGATGCGCCGGAAACAGGTGCACGGAGGATTGATCTGGAGGGCCGTTACGTGATGCCGGGCTTAATCGACATGCACTGCCATATCAAGGAAGGATTCGCGCCGCACTTTACGGCTGCAGGCGTGACGACTGTCCGTAATACGGCAGGAAACGTCATCGAGCTGGAAAAACTGATTCATGCGCCGTCGGATGCGCCGACGCCGCGCGTGTATGCGTCTGACCGCATGATTGATGGACCGCCCGGGCTCTGGGGCGAGACGGCTCTGGCCAATTTCGTCACCGACGATCCGGAAGCAGCGCGCGCAGAGGTTAAGCGGCAGGCCGCAGCCGGAGCGCAGTTTATCAAAGTATACGGGTTGCTTTCGAAGGAGGCGATGCGCGCGGTTGCAGAAGAAGCGAAGCAGCACGGACTGGAAGTGAGCGCTGACTTGATTCATTCCTCTGTGACGGGCGTCGAAGCAGCAGAACTTGGCGTCACCTGGTTGGAGCATGCCTCAGGTATCGTGCAGGCGATGTATCCAGGCTGGACGATGGCGTCAACAAACGTTGATATTGATTGGGATCAGCCGGATCTCGAGCGGATGGAAGCCGTATGCCGAGAGCTGCTGAGGCATAACGTAAACCTGTGTCCGACGCTGCTAGTCCTTGATCAGATTCAACAGCTGCCTTCGCCGTGGGAGGCGGAGTTCTTGTTTAAAGAGGACGGCCGCTTAAGCGGTTCAGGCACGTTGAATACGCACTGGAGCGGTCTCGCCCAGCAGGAGGAGCTGCTGAAAACGCATATGGGCTTCCTGCTGGAAACGGTGAAGGCAGCTGCCAAAACGTATCGTGCCCTCGGGGGAACCGTCGTAGCCGGGACTGATTGTCCGGCGGGCGTCTGGACATACGCCGGAACCGGGCTGCACCGGGAGCTGGAACTGTTTACTGGCATGGGCTGGACAGAAATGGAGGCGCTCCAGGCAGCGACCTCGACTGCTGCGGCTTCAATCGGCTTAACCGACCGCGGCACGATAAAAGCTGGCTGCAAAGCGGATCTGCTGATACTCGATCAAAATCCGCTGGAGTCGATTTCCAATACGCAGACGATTCATCAGGTCATCAAAGGCGGCAGACGCTATACGCATAACGACATTCTCGGTCACATGCCGTCACCCGCTTATCTTAAACAACGCGAAGAAGAAGTAGCGGCTGCGTTTTCGCTTCAGAAAGGAAGAGACTGATGAAACGACCGACTTGTGAAGCCTGCTATCAAACGCTGTCGTGGAAGCAGGCGCTGAAAGCACAGCGATTTTTATATGAATATACGAACTGTCCGCACTGCGGTGAGACGCAGTACATCACGACACATGGGAAAGTCGTTTTCTGGATTGCGATCCTGCCAACGACACCGCTTATGCTCAATTTTTTCATCGATCTTTCCATCGGGACGAGCATCGCTTTATTTTTTCTGATTGCACTCATAGCGCTTGGCATCACGCCGTATGCGTACACACTGACGAATGAGGACAAACGTGCGATCGTTCGGGAGAGCTGATGTCTTGATAAAAAGCCTTTGTAGCTGGTATACAAGCATGGAATGAAGCTGCGTTTCATGCTTGTGTAAAAAATAGCATATCCACTCCTTATTCTACATACAAGCTTACAGCGGTTTTATGCGTTTCCTTAAGTGTTCCATGCTCAAACGCGAACACGAGACGGACGACCTGTGCCTCATAGTCTGGGAGAGAAACCTCGATTGTCTCCGTGACACCTGCGGAGAGCGTTTGCGGCAACTCCCTCATCTCTGCGGCCTCTATACCAGTTGTTTCCCAGTCGTCTATCCCGGCGGCCTGCCAGTACAGGTCTTGAGGCACAATATCTCCCAAGGCTTCCATCGAAACCGTTACGGTGCCGCTCCTGTCATACACTATCTCGTCGGTCTCAATGCGTGCGTGCGCATGCTCCGAAGGAAGATTGCCTTCTCGATCCTGTTCGACGAGCGCTTCACGGTCGGTCTCCCCGGAAAGCACCCGGAGCAGTACGTACAACAGTGCTGCTCCGGTTATCAGGTAAAACGCTCCTTTGTTTTTCATGTTTGCCTCCTTGCCTTGAGATGATTCCAGTTTTCCTTAAACGGGTATGAAACCTGTGAGCCGCTTCATGCGTATTAGAAAATAATGGCTCTTTGCTGGTTCTATATGAACACAGCAAGTTTATTTTAAGAAACAGGTGATGATGTGAAAAATTGGGCAGTAAAACTTTCAGTCAGTGCAGGCTTTATTAGTATTCCCGCGTGCGCGGCGGACGAACCGCCGAGTGCGAGTGTACATATGGGAGACATCACCGCGGCGACGCTAATGGGCTCCTACGAATGGAATGAGGGCGCAACCGGCGGCTCCCGGGAAGAGTCCGTGGTACCTCCGCAGGCAGTTGAAATGGAGGAGCTGGAAGCAGTTGATGTGGAAGCAGGAGCGGATGCAGCTGTTGCGCTGGAAGGTGCAGAAAACGCGGAGATCGATGTGCTGCTCTGGAATGAGCAGTCGGTGCAGGAAGAGCTTGCCAGCGGCACAAGTGAATTCACCGTTCCGTCTGAGGAAGGCGAGCATATTATTGAAATATTCGCGGATTGGGGCGATCAGGGCTACGCCTCCTACACGCTGTTTATTGATGTGTCAGAAGAGGATGAAGACGAAGAGGAAGGGTGAAGGTGTATGAAAAAATGGGAACTGGACAGCAGCACCGTTTTAAAATGGGGCATTCCAGCAGCTGCCTTTTTACTGATCGGCGCCGTTTTTCTGCCACCTGCGCTCGTTGTTTTCTTTCAGGAAATCTTGTATTTCTCCGAACATCACTGGGCCTTTATTCCGTATCCGAGCGCGTTTCAGCTGATGGCAGCCGCCATGGCCTGGGCGGCACTCTGTATTATTTCCCTGTTTGTGACGATGCTGATCGCAGAAGGAAAAAAGCGTACATACCGTGGAACGGCTGTGCACGCAGGACTCGGCCTTCTCAGCTTGCCGCTGTTTGCCTTCTCGCTCGCGCATTACGCCTATCTTGATGCGGAAGGCGTCCATACGAATGCGATGTGGTCCTTCAGCGAAGAAACGATGGTTTGGGAGGACGTTCAGCACGTGGAGCGGCTCACGTCAGGAGAATCGGTGACCGTCAATGAGTATGCCTTTGCTGACGAGAACCGTACGTTCGTCATCCCTTACGACGCAAATGATTTTCCGACTACACGCGCGATGAGCCGGATGGAAGAAGAGCACGGACTGGAAGCAGAGTCTCCGAGCTAAGCTACTCCCAGTTTGAGAGCGCCCATGTTTTGGACTCAAGCGTGACGAGGCCTTTCTGCAGCTGGGACGGACATTTCTGGTTATAGAGCCGGATAAGAAAATTGACGTTATCCATGTCTGCATCTGTTTCTGCCTGGAGGAGAGCTGCGTGCACCTTTTTGCGCAGCTTGACCCATTCCGGCAGGAAACCCTGCTCGCGGGCTGTTTTCTGAAACTGCTGATAAACATCCATGCTCCGGTATTCAGCAGAAAGGCGTTTTCCTTTTTGTTTTGGTTCAGCATCAGCATGTTTGATGATGTCACCGATCGGATCCCGATATTCCATCCGATTCACTCCTTTCATGTCATAATAGAATCAGTATAACAGAATTTGGAAATGAAAGCGTATGCAAAAAAGGTGTGTCCGGATGAAAACACGTAGTTTTGTTAGTTGTGGAGTCGGCCTGCTGCTTTTGGTCGTCTTCTTTTACTCCCTCATACCTTCCATCCATATTACTCGTCCAGCGTGAACGTAATCAGCATGCAGCAGGGGCTGGCAGGTGATTCACGAGACGACCATTCTAATTCCGGAGGACGATACGACGGCACAGCTGCTTTGGGAAATGCTGCGCTATCACCCGTATAACATCGAATCGATTCTTTTCAGCGCGATCACGACAGGCACACTGCTCGTCGTTCAGCTGCTCATGAAGCCGGTAAACCGGGAAAGTCGTCTCTTTATGCCACTCGTGATCGGACTGCTCTGCTTAAGTGCATGGCTTTTGTTTCAATACATGCAGGAAGTATCAAGCTTGCAGCAGCAAATGGAACTGCTGACGGAGCGGGTGCAAGTTTTAGAGAATAAATAGACTTATGCACACTGAATAATCAAACCATTGCTTAATGCGATCAAATACATGCTTACGGGGCATGTGTCCAATTTTTATGCAGAATGACTAAAAAGGAGAGATTCTTATCAAATACACTCTTATCCTGTCAGGCAGCGCCCTGCTTTTCGTAACCGGATGCAGCGACTCGCCAGAAGAGGAAATCAAAGCACTTGGAGATGAATACGGACTGGAGGTGCAGGTCTTAGAAAATACCGACATGGAGAGTGACGAAATGGCCGATCTTGATGAAGATGGGGCAGAGCAGTTGTTTCAATATATTGCTTCCGCGATCGACGATGGCACAGAAGAAGGCGACAGCGATGTACCATTCACACCAGAGCTGGAAGAGCCAGTGGATGACTCAGGTTCAGGCGGTGTTGAAACAATCACTCGGCAAGAACACGTATCTGAGGAGGATCACCGCTTTGAGCGGCACATATCGTTCAGCTATGAGCTTGAGCAGGGTGCAGAAGAAGTTACACCTGACATGATCCAAATCATCGATCCTAATGCTTATTCAACCGGGATGCCTGGATTTAACTGGATCGATAGAGGCACAAGCGGCAACTACGACGAAGAGACCGAAGAGGTCGAATTTTACACGAACGGCGAATGGGAGATTCACTTCTTGTACAAAGGAGAAGAAGTGCACTTTACCATATTGGACGACTGGTTTATCACGCTCGATCCACAGCGGATTCTCGACGACGTTCGTGGTGTTTGGTGAACCACTGAAGCAGCAAATACCACTGTTCGTCAGATTGATTTGTTAGGTGTTCATCATGCTCACCGCAAAGGGCTTCACGTGGTGCTAAACACTGTCCGTCTGGTGATCGAGAGATTGATCATGCCGATACATAAAAACAGCAGGAAAGTTCCGGCAGATAGCAGACCGCCGGTTTTTTCGTCGTTAAGTGGAGGAGGGGGCTTTCGGCAGAGCGCCGAAAGGCAACCGTCTTAAAAAGTAACTTAACTCCGGCGAAAAGCAACTTAACGCGACTTGAAAGGGACGTAACGTCTCACAAAAGTAACTTACGCAACGTAACAGGAGGTTAAAACGAATAAAACGACTTAAGCATTCCCAAAACGAACTTAAAACCGATTGAAAGCAACTTTCAACTTTAAGAAGGACATCGAGCCAGCGCCTGATCGTGAAATCTCCTGCAAAACAGCACTCAATCCTTCCATCAATGAAACAAAGCAGCGCCCCTTAAGGACGCTGCTTGGCTTATTTTTTCAACGGTGCTTTTTCTGCTACAAGCAGTCCGTTTCGGATCAGCTTGCTGAGGGAGTTTGTGCTTTCCTGAAGCTGGTGCAGTTCGTTTTTCACTGCTTCGAGCAGCTCCGGATCGGCTTCGGTTTCTTCTAGAATTTCCACGATCTCCAGACGAAGCAGCCAGTCTTCCGGATAGTCGCGCAGCTGGTCGTGCACCGCCTGCAGTTCAGGAGTGCCGTCAGCCGCTGACTGTTCACGGACAGCACGGACGCGGCCGTAAAGCTCATCCAGTGCGGTTTCCTCCTGCTCGTGCGCGAGCGTCGATTCCGCTGGCAGCTCTTCGCCAAAGTACGCTTCGCTGTCGGCGGCTCCGGCGAAAACAGACGCCACCTTTGCGCCAACCGCCATGTCAAAGTCGCCCCAGTCCGGTTCAAAGAGACGCTTTTCGCCGAGAGTGACGCTGGCATCTTGCCACTGAATCAGCAGTGGAGTTCCGTCATTGGTCAGGACGTTTTGCACCGTTCCGGAAACCGTCACGCCAGACGCAAAGCGAAGCGTCGTTTCACGGCCAGTTTGAATACCGGCTGCTTTAAGCTGCTCCTCTGACATGTCCTCTAACGCGCTGCCGTCTTCCAGTCGTCCGATTGGCGTGCCGTAGCCGTCTGTATGCGTGCTGCGGCCGTGCCCCTTCAGCTCGTAGTTTTCGACGGCAAGCGCTGTCGGTTTGGAAGCCTGCAGGTAGACAACCTCACCGTCAGCATCCCGCTCGCCCTCCGCCCACGTGCTTGTAATCTGGAGGCCGGACGAGAGTTCAATCGTCGCCGTGCTGCCGGAAGCAACGGCTTTATCGACGCTTTCGGTGCCGCCGCGGCGGAACGCCATCGTCTCAGCAAACTGCTCGAGTCCTTCCGTGAGCTCCTCAAACGAGGCCGTGACGAACAGCTGCGGCTGCGGCTTTGTGATATCGAACGTGGTAGCGACCACCTGATCCACGTCGTAGCGGACCTTCTCCACTTCCGAACTTAAAATGTTGCCGCCCTCTTCAACCGAGGAAAGCAGGCCGGCACCGTAAATTTTCGGATTCTCAAGCGTGCCGATTAAGCCATATTCCACCGTCCACCAGTAGAGACGTCCGATCATCTCGGCTTCTGATTCGCCTTGTACGAGCGCTTCTTTTTCAGCGATGTTTTTCTGTGCCGCCTCCAGCTGCTCTTCGGTGGCGCTGCCTTTTTCCAGCAGGTTGGAGTAGGTGCGCACGGCTTCAAACACATCGTGCTCTTCCTTCGTTGCAATTGCCTTTTTCCCGATTTCGCCAAAGCGTTTTACATACGCTGCATAGGTTTCATCCGCCAGAATCGGGGCGTGCCCGGCAGCTTCGTGGATCATATCCGGGGCCGGGGTGTACTGAATGTTTTCCAGCTTGCGGATTTCCGCCACGACCGGCAGGATACCGTTTGACTGAAAATCAAAGAATGCAACGCCGGGGATAAACCCGTCAATCGTTGCAGCTCCAAGGCCGAATCGCCCAAGCTTTTCATTCATTTCCGCAACGTCTGGAATCTGTTCAATGGAAATACCGGAAGCCGTCAGTCCGTCCGTATACGCTTCATGCGCGAGATCCTTCAGCGTCTCGTGATTCTGCCGCATCACATAGCGTCACACGGCATGGTTGATCGGCGTATAGCTCTCGTAGTTTTGCTTTACCGTATATTGACGCAAATGCGCCGGAATGCGTTTTACCATAAAAGGTGCCTCCTTCAAAATTGCAATCGTTTCCAATTCACTACAATGCAATAACGCTTCACCTAAGTAAAGCGTTTGACCTTATTTTCGCACGACTGCTCCTAATCGTCAACTGTTTAGTGTGGCGAAAGAACAGTGACGCACCTGCGGCTGGTTATGGTAAAATAAGGTATATGCATATTTACAGCAAAAGGAGATAGGATATGACTACTTTGTTAATCAGCCTCATGCTCGTCCTGAACGTCGTACTGATTGGTGTTATCACGCAAAGCCCGGCGGCGGTTATCAGTATGGTCGTGTTATCCGGCCTGACGATTTACTATCTGCTTCGAGGGAAAAGCGAAACAACCGAATAAGTGGGAGAACCAATGCAGGAGAGGTAAAAACGAATGAATGAATTTTCCTGAAAGAGGTGCATGTATGACAAATACGAGAACGTGGGCATGGCTCTGTTTTCTTATCGGCATCGGCTCCTGGGTGCCAAACATCGTCTTTCAAGAGCCTGCTGCTTTATGGCTGATTACACTTATTGTCGGTCCAGTCGGTATTGTACTCGCATTCGTGAGCCAATCATGGGGACTTGTCATCGCCAATACGATGGTCGGAGGAAGTTTTTTATTGCTTATGTTCGCTGGCTATATCACAGTTTTTCTCAGCCAGTTAATCTAATCCAAAGAGGACGAGGTCTGATGCTGCGTCGAAAAGGTTCAGCGGCGGCCGTTACCGGCTTTGGTGCGCTGGTCGTAGTGATGGGGATGGACGAACTTGCTTCCGGTAATGATGTGTTCATTATGCTCGTCGTCTATACGTCATGTATCACCGTCATCATGCTTGTGTACGCGATACCTGCTTCGATTGCGGCTGACTTTTTTGCGCCGGGGAGACGGACTTCACTGGCGCTCCACATCATGTTCGGCGCATTTTTTATTCTTCCGTTCCACGTGTGGATCGCGTACGTCGGCTGGAATGACATGCTCACGCATCCAATGCTCTACATCGGAATAGCGGCTTCCATTGTTTTCTATGGGGTCGATCACATGCTTGATAAACGAATGGCGACTTAGAAAGGACGGAGGTCGAGATGGGAAAAGCAGCAGCTGCCGTTTTGGCAATCCTTTTACTGGCGGCTTGTCAGGATCAGCCTCCTGATGCAGCAATGGAATCGGCTCAAAGTCAAGCATCCGGAGTGCTCGGCACGTACAGTTGGGAATGGACGGGAGGCGCTGAAGATGCCGAGAGTGGAACTCCGCCGGAAATTATATTAGCTAGGGATATGGAAGAACTCACGGCTCGTCCCGGCGAGCAAGTGACCGTGAGCTTCGATGACGACTCCAGTCCGACTCTGCAGGCTGAAACGTGGGACGGCGGGGCTCCTGATGAAACGCTCCAGGTCGATGAGCAGCAGGTGACGATGCCTGCAGAACCGGGAGGCTATCCGCTCGGGATTCATGCAGACTGGCCCGACAGTCGGAACAACGCGCACTATACGTTTTTCATCCAAATTGAGGAAGAATGAAACGTGGACGCCGTTCATTCATAAGAGAGTAATAAGAAATGATCGCAATTCAAAGGAGGGTTCGACAATGCACGTGATGCACGCAGGACGTCTGTGGCAGTCTCTTTCTTTTTAAACAAAAAAAGGAGGAGATAGGGAATGGAAATGATTATAAAACGAGCGAAACAGCATGGACTGGAGCTCCATGAACACACTCTGCAAGTAAATGAATCCGGACTCGACTTTTTAGCGGCGACCGCAGAGGACGTGTACGGGAAAATGTGGCTGCTGCGCATGCCGCGCCGGCCGGACGTGCTGGATGGAATCGAAAAAGAGAGAAGCATGCTGGCACACATTCGGCAGCATGCGGCGTTCGCTGTCCCAAATTGGGAAATCGTCACGGACGAGCTGATCGCATATGAAGCGCTGCCTGGTAAACCCGCGGGCGTGATCGACAAGGAAGCGCAGGCATATGTGTGGAACATGGATCCGGAGCGCGTGTCAGAGAACTATGAAAAGAGCTTTGCGATGGCGGTAGCATCACTGCATCAGATTCCAAAGCCGGAACAGCGCTCCATGCAGGAGGTACGAAAGACGTACCTGCAGCAGCTGGAACAGGTGGAAAAACAGTTTACCACAGCGCCTGCAAACAGCCGCCGCTGGCGTAACTGGATCGAGGATGACCGCTATTGGCCGCAGGAAACCGCACTCACTCATGGAGATTTGCATGCGGGACATATTTTAATCGATGCCGATGAGCGAGTGACCGGATTCATCGATTGGACAGAGGCAGCGGTGCACGACCCGGCTCAGGATTTCACCGCGCACTATCACACGTTTGGAAAAACATCACTGGAGCGGGTGCTGGCTCACTATGAGCGTGCCGGGGGATACGTTTCTGCTTGGATGCTGCCTCATATTGAGGCGATTGCAGGAGCAGGCGCGATTCAGGTCGCCTTGTTTGCTATCCGGTCTGGTGAAAGTGACTATGTGGAGATGGCAAAAACGATGCTCATGAACACGGACGCTTAGGAGGTCACGGATGAAGGACCATCGAGATGAACAGGAAAAGCAAGTGAACGAGGAACGAAAAAACCATCCTGGCGGCAACGCAGCCGACAGCTTTGATCGCGCTAAAACAGGCAGTATGCAAGGTATCAGCTGGAAAGCGATGCTCGGTATCATTGCTGTCCTGATCCTGATTTTATTGTTGATTTAACAAAAGACCGTCCGGTTGCAATAATCGGACGGTCTTCCGCGTATTACCTTGAAGGAGGCAGAGCAGATGAAGAACGTATTCATGTTTGTGTTTATAATTGTCGGCGGCGGAATCGCGATCCGCTCCATCTACAATTATATCCGCTTCGAGGAGTCGGATTGGACACCAGCGATTCTGGCAGCTGCCGTCATCGTTGCTTTCATGCTGCTGAATGACTGGGCTAAAAAGCCGTATGATTGGAATAAGAATAAAAATCGAAGTCAATAAGATGTGAAACTTACGAGCGGTTACCTGTAAAAGGATTTATATCGTTTGTCAGATCTTTTTTAGCTCTTTTTTCCTGGCGCTTCACTTGAATCCCTAAAAATACGAAATAACTCATTAAAGGTAAAAGAATGGCTCCAGGAATCAACAATGTAAAAAACAGTTCGATCTTCATCACCCCCTGACCATATAGATACGTTTTGTAGAAAGACTGGTTTCAAATATATGGATGTTGAGCATGCTTTATAGATGGAACAATTATAACCAATCTTTTCGTACAGAGGTATGGAAGGAATGATCGATTCGCAGGATGATCTAATTGGTTCTGTCTGAATCGTTGATGTCACTAGACTATGTTTTTTATTTAATTTGTAAAATCTTTAACTTTAAAAGCTATTATGATCTTCTGAAAATAATAGTTTTCTTATGATGCCATGTCTAAGTATACGGGAGTGACTAAAGACGATGAGTGCATTGTTTAGAATAGAACTTTACGTCTCAGACATCGATCAGTCGTTAGCTTTTTATCAGCATGTCATAGGTTTAAATATGCAGGATCGAAATGATCGATGTGGAAGATTTAATACAGAGGGATTTTCGTTATTAGTAACATCGGAAGAGGTACTAAAAAAAGATCACTACTTTTACCGTTCTAATCCTACCGATGATAAAGGTAGGGGCATTGAGATCATTATAGTTGTTGAAGATGCAGAAACGGTTTTAAATCGCTGCATCGATTATGGATATGCATTAGAAACGAAAATTGTAACTTATCCTTGGAACATGCGAGGCTTTAACGTAGTAGATCCTGACGGTTATTACATCAGGGTTACTTCTCCATAAGGAATTGTCTTTATAAATCTTCATCATCGCAAATAGGTCAAGTACAAAGGTTCTCGTAAATCGAACGGACAAACTGAGTTCTGGCATGTACATTGGAAATGTATTGTATGCATGAAGCATGATTTAGCTTCTTTTTTCTTTAGTCAATCAATCGTTTGGTGCAATGACAAAACGAGAGGCGATTTCGGGTGAGGTATTTTATTGTAGCTAGTCTCATATTGCTCGGAGCTTGCGGTGAACCTGAAGTAGAGCCAGATGCAGAGGCGTTTGCATTAACTTTTGACGAATTGATGTCCGGTAATTCAGCACTGCATGCCGATATCGATTACGTAGCACTAGAAATCAAGGAAGAGTTGAATATGGATGCCGAAATGGCAGATGAATTAATTGCAAGTATCGAAGACCGTTCAGAGGAACAGGTGAGAGTAACCGCCTTCGACGAGTGAGATGAGGAACGACTGAAGGAGGATACTCACCAGCTTGCGGGAGTATTAATTCGTTTCGAAGAAGTATAAGCGGTTTCTGATTCAGAGATCATCATTCAAGCCCAAAAATATCGATCCCCGGACGGTGCCATTAGAATGGCGTTTACGCTGTCAGATGAGAATGGGTGGAAAGTGACGGATTCACGAATCGTTGATATGTCTTAAAGGAGGCTTTACATGAGGATTATTCGAGACGTCGGGACCGGTGTTGATCTGGATGCAGTGCTTGCAAAGCCGCTTGTCGCTCACCTTGCTACGAGCGCTCCAAAAGGACCGCGTGATTCACCGCTTTGGTTTTTGTGGGAGAAAGAACGACTATGGATTATTGGCACAGCTGGGGATACGTTTCCGGAGCGGGTTCGACAAACGCCGGCCTGTGCAATCGGGATCGTAGATTTTGACGCTTCCAGCGGAACGTTCATTCACATCGGCTTTCGCGGAACGGCTGACGTGAAGCCGTTTGAAAAGCAAAGAGCAGACAGGCTTTTAGCGAAGTATCTGGGGCCGGAACGAGCAGCATGGGATCCGCGCTTTCAAGCATTAGGACAGGAGAATGTACTGATCGGTTTTCAGCCGGAATCGGTCGTCGTACGCGATCAGTCGTATCAACCGCCATCGCCTATAAGGGAGTAAAGAGATGAAACACGTATATGCATTTGAATCAAGCTCAGAAAGTGAACGTTATCAGGCTCGGATCAGCCGGTTTACTCAGAAGCTTTCAGACTATCAGCGCTATTTGGAAGCTGATTTTGAACTGAAGGAACCTCCCGAAGCGTTCGTTTGGACGTCGGAGGAATTGGCTACTACTGTTTTTTCCAAACTGCCAATTCCGGCCTTTACGAACCGTCATTTGATTTACATATCTCCTGACTTAGATGGCTGGCGACAGTTGTTTCTCCGGCAGCTGGAGGATAAACATGTACCCGAAATCAGACCATACTATGAACAGATGCCTGAGGCGCAGGTGCTTACGATCGCAGGGCATGAACTGACGCACCACCTGGACTTGTTTCCAGGCGGGTTTGAGGATGCGCGTGAAGATAGTATCTGGTTTGAAGAGGGGATGTGTGATTATCTTTCGCGCAGCTTCTTCCTGTCAAACGATGAACTTCAGAAAATTACCGAGGTGGAAACAGAGCTTGTTTCTCAGTTTCAGGAGCAGTATGGCACTCACTCATTGAATACGTTTGGTCAGGAGAGCTACAGCGGTACCTTAACGAGCATTATGTTCGACTACTGGCGCAGTTTTTTAACCGGGAAGGAACTTGTAGAACGATCCGACGACGATATTCTAACCATATTTAAAGCGTATCAGCATTGGTATAACCATGAAAAAACGATTTCTTTGACCGATTATTTTGAGATTTAAGGAAGAGGATCCTGCATCATCTCGTCCTCTTTTGCAGGGTTTTTCTCATGTACTCGCTTTACACTGGTTACAGAAGGGAGGTCAGCTGATGGATTCGATCAGTCGATTAAATCAAGCGATGACGTTCGTCGAAGAGCATTTGCACGAGGAGCTTAATGAGGAACGTGTCGCTATGCTTGCAGGCACCACAGTATATCATTTTAAGCGGATGTTCTCTTTTTTGGCAGGTATGCCGTTTTCTGAGTATGTCCGCCGGCGGAGGCTCAGTATCGCAGCAAACGAGCTCTACCAGACCGATGCGAAGGTGATTGATATTGCCCTTTTGTCAGGGTATCAGTCACCGGACGCATTCACGCGGGCTTTTTTACAGATGCACGGCGTTACGCCAAGCGAATCCCGCAAAACAGGACGAATGAGAGCATGCCCGAAGCTGACTTTTCAACTGCAGCTTAAAGGAGGACATGAGATGGATTACAGACTGACAGAAAAAGAAGGGTTTTATATTAATGGGTTGAAAAAGCGCGTGTCGATTCAGTTTGAAGGCGAGAATGAGGAAATTGCAGAGATGCACAAAAAACTGACGGATTCGATGACAGAGGAATTGCTGGAGCACAGTCTGGCAGAGCCGGAAGGAATCATACAGGCTTCCGCTAACTTTTCAGAAGGCAGGATGGAAGAAGCCGGATCACTCGATCAGTATTTAGGGACAGCAGGAAGCAGGCCGCTCGAGGGCTATGCGTCATTGGAAGTAGCGGCAGGAAAATGGGCCGTTTTTACTTCAGTCGGAGCATTTCCGGAGCACTTGCAGCAGACGTGGGGAAGCATTTATGCCGAATGGCTGCCATCTTCCGGATACGAAGTGCGGGAAGGACCGGAGATACTCGTCGTCACATCAGACGACTTACAATCGGAGCAAGTGGAGTCTCACATTTGGATACCGATTCGCTGATCAAATCCAGCCACCTCTAGGTAATAGAGGTGGTTTTTTCAGTTTGAAACGGGAATGGGAAACGTACAGGAGGCGATGGGATGAAGGTGTTTTTGATCAGCGGTGTTGTCATCGCGGCGGTTGTGCTCTTAACGCTTCTGCCGAACTATTTTCAAAATCCGCTTGCTGAGTTTCGTGATCATGAGCCGGAGGCGATCGTCATCGATCAGTTTGATGAAGGCGGAAGCCAGGTGGAGCAGACAGTGAGGCTGGAAGAGTCGGCCGAGATCGAGGAGGTGGCATCTGCCTTTCGGGAGGCGGACTGGACGGAAACTGACTTTCCCGACGGAGTCCCTTTTTATGCGTATACGCTGCGCTTTTATGAGGAGGAGCTGATGTTTAACATCGATCTCTTCGACGGCTACATGGAGATCACGTCTATGGAAACAGGACAGAGCCGGGTATACGAAGCGGAGGATGAGCCGCTTCAGGTGATCGAGCAGTATACCGATGACATGGAACCGATTGGGAAGCTGGACTAAAAAATAGGAAAAAGATTCCAGTAAAAGATGTTACACTGAAAAGAACAGCGAGGCTGATGATCAATACCTGCCTATGGAAAGGGGATTGCTTATGGAACAACGAGCGGCTGGCGTTCTAGGTCCGGTCAGCACTGGAGCGTATGCAGCATTTGCCTACGCCATCCTGTTTGTCGCACTGATGCTGTTGTTTGGCGGCGCTATTACAGCAAGCGGCATCGGCATACCGGGACTGCTGCTTTATACAGCGGTGACGATCACGGAGAAAACGTTAATTCGTAAAACAGGCAGCCTGCCAGACGGCTTTACCGCCGGTGCCTTTTATCTTGCTACGATAGCGGCTTTAGCCGTGAGCATCGGAATCGCATTTTTATGACGCTGCGAGTATGTAATCAACTGCTAGGCATGAGCTGGCTCCTTCTGCTCGTGGTGGCATTGCTGACAGGTCAGCGTTCCGGCCTGTTAGGTCAGCTGCTTTTGTACACGGTGCCGCTTTTATTCCTTTTGCTTGGAGTTGCCGAGCTGCGCTCTAGAAAAAGCGTACTCGGATATCTTTATCTCGGAGCAGCCGCTGCAGGTGGTACGGCGATGGTTGTCTGATACCCGGTTTCCTGATTCGTTCAGGATCCGGGCTTTTTTCGTCGCTTAGCCGATTCAGACCGGTTTCGCAGCCCGCGGGATCACTCGCTCCAGCGTCAGCTTCGTGATGAGGAGGTTGATAAGCAGGATCGTCAGTGTAAGAATCAGCAGAAAAAACGTATCTGTAACGGGCAAGACTCGATTCACGACTTGAACCATCGCAAAGCTCAGCACAAGATAAAACGGCACGGCCAGGATCAGATAGCTGAATCGATTCATGGTTTCACCCCTTTCATGCTTGTTGACGTCGCTTCTTCGGAGTAGTCAAATAGAAGCGAATTTCTTCGTTATCAATTTGCAGGTTCGACAACGCTTAAGTTGACGATCGAAACAATTCGTCCACTCATCCAACTGTGTTTCCAAGTATAGCGAATCAGTTAGGTCTAAACAATCTGACATAACTGCCTCCATTAGCAAGCCTTTTTACCCAATAAAAAGCTTGCCTACCTTCAAAGTTGGTTTTTATTTCTATGGAAAGGGAATGGAAACATATACTTACATACAGGAGGTAACGATGAAAAACTCACTTACTTTCAGCTCTGTGATTCTCCTCTTTTTTGCTGCAGGCTGTTCGGATAACCCGGAGGAGGACATGCAGGCGCTCGGGGAGGAATATGGCATCGATCTCTCCACCGGTTCGCAGCAGCAAACCGGGATCGGTGATACGGATGAGATAGATCGTGACCAGGCGGAAATGCTGTTTCAGTACATAAGCAGCTCGTTGGAAGAAGATTCTCCTTATGAAGGCGATGTCCCGATTGAATCCGAGCTGACTGAACCGGCAGAGCCTTATAACGCAGGCGGGACGCATCTGGCGCAAAACGCTGACTACGCTGAGGAGGACGATGAATTTGCTGCGTTCAGTCGTAACGTTTCGTTTGATTACCAGCTGCAGGAAGATACTGAAACGATCACCCCGGACACGATCTATATTGAAGACATGGAAGCGGAACTGTCAGGAACGTTGCCTGGCGCCTCCTGGGACGATCACTTTGTGAGCGCAGACTTCGATGCAGACACCGGAGAATTCATCTTTTTTACCGAAGGAGTTTGGAATATTCATTTTGAGTACGAAGGAGAAGAAATGTATGCGGCAATCCCGGATACCTGGTTTGTTCATTTTGACCCGGATGAGATTTTAGATTCTCTGCCTGATTTACTATAAAAATGCTCCTGTTGTTCACGTTGACTAACCAATTGGTCTTTTGTACAAAAGACAGGAATTAAATAGGATAGATAACAGGTTGATCAAGATACCAATAGATTGTAGGTTTGCATCATCGGGCTCATTCTAAATTGTCTTATCGGGATCTTCACGATCGTTTGTATGTTTATAGTTAACCTCTATATATCTGGAAACAACCAATAGGCATAATCAAAGAGCCCGTGCAGCGCGTCTGCCGGGCTCTTTGAATTGATTTACCACTCGAAGAAAAACTTCAGTGACATCGTAAGAACGGAGTAGAGGATGACGGCAAGGGCAAAGGTCGGAAAGTGTATTTGCTTTTCTCCCGGGAGTTCATGCTTAAAGACCGTAAAGATCATTGCCCCGGCTACGAAAGCAAAGATAATGGACTTTACGAGAGGGCGGAAATCGGTGGTGAGCGCCAATATCCAGCCGACAACGATGCCAATAGCAAGGACATATCTGCCGTACTTATTGTACTCTTCCGGAAACTCGCGCCACATGTCCTGCGCGACGGCGATAAAATGCAGCCCGATCGCGAAGCAGTAAAAAATCGCCTGAATGCCGGAGACTTCAAAGGAAAGTACCGTATAGGAGACAAGTGCATTATATAACGCGTAAAACGTGATCGCCGACCAGAACGAGGACGTATGCGAGACGTAATTTTTTTGCCTGATCATGATCTGAATGCCGAGAAACACGACGACGCCGATCAGTCCGATAAAGTAAATCTCCGACTCCATCGTCAGACGCCGGTAAGGTTCTTCGATCGCTGCCTGCTCCTGGTGAAGCGTCGGCAGCAGGTAAATAAAAATGTACGATACCGCAAGTCCGCCCGAGAACGAGAACCATTTCATCCGCTTGATTCGTTCGGAAGGCAGAAGCACGTTTGCGAGAAAATGAATGCCAATAAACACAATGCCGACAAAGAACGGGATTAAGGACATCGCTTCAGCCTCCATTCAAATTTGGAATAAATGGCGGGAATCGGAAAACAATATACATAAAGTATACATTTTGAACGGAAATAAAGCGAGTGAAATGGTTTTTGTCAGTTGCCAAAACCTTTACATGGAAAGGTTTGTCTGACATAATTTGTTCACAACTTTTTGTATAAAAACGTATATAAATGAATTGTGAACGGGTATGGAATATATAAGTAATTGTTTATGTTGTTGGGTAATTTACTAAAAAGGAGGAGTTATGAACAAAAAGTGGTTTTCTCTATCCGTTGATGATGTTGTCAGAGAGCTTCACACCGACCAGGATCAGGGGATCTCCGCTTCCGATGCAGATCATCTGCTAGAAGCCTATGGAAAAAACGAACTGCCTGAAAAAGAGACGGAGAGCATCTTCGTAAAATTTTTCAAGCACTTTAACGATATTCTGATCTACATTCTGCTGGCAGCAGGAGTACTCAAGTTTTTGCTTGGCTATTACATCGATACGGCGATTATCGTTCTCGTTGCGGTCATCAATGCGACCATCGGGTTTTTACAGGAAAACAAAGCCGAAAAAGCACTGGAAGGGATTAAAAACATGCTGTCGCTGGACGCTGTCGTGATTCGGGATGGCAGACGTCAGGAAATCAGCGCCGCAGATCTCGTTCCAGGAGACATTGTTGTACTGAACGCCGGTGACAAAGTACCAGCAGACATCCGCATTCTCTCTTCTGCCAATTTAGGTGCGGAAGAAGCTGCACTTACCGGTGAGTCAGTGTCGGCACGAAAGCAGACCGATGCGCTGCCGGAAGACACCGTGCTCGGCGACCAGACGAACATGCTTTTTTCGAGCACGTCGATCACGTCTGGAAGTGGAGTTGGCGTGGTCGTTGCAACTGGAGAAGATACGGAAATCGGTAAAATTAATGAGTCGATCAATGAAGTGGATGAGCTGAAAACGCCGCTCATGCGTCAGACGGATACGTTTGGCAAGACGATCACGCTGTTTATCGTCGGTGCATCGGTGTTCATTTACGCATTCGGATTCTTTTTCCGCGACTATGCGCCGGTTGATCTGCTGCTGTCGATCGTTGGTCTGGCCGTCGCTGCGATTCCGGAGGGACTCCCGGCGATCATCTCGATCATTCTAGCGCTCGGCGTGCAGAACATGGTCAAGCGCAAGGCGATTGTACGAAACTTGCCTTCTGTTGAAACGCTCGGGGCCGTATCGGTTATTTGCTCAGATAAGACCGGGACGCTTACGAAAAACGAAATGACCGTAACGGCGCTTCTGACACCGAGTGACACCTATGAGGTAACCGGCACGGGCTACGACCCGGTAGGAAGCATCATGGATGGTGACAAAGAAGTAGAGCCGGATAATACCGAGGTGTATGAGCTGCTCACAGCAATGAAAACGTGCAACGACGCCTCGCTTCATCAGGAGGAGGACGGCACGTGGGTGATGAGCGGCGAGCCAACCGAAGGCTGTCTGTTAACCGTCGCGGAAAAAGCAGCCACCGAGATCCCGAGACACAAAGCCATTTCGAAAATACCGTTTGATTCTGATTACAAGTATATGGCGGTATTGATCGAAGAGGAAGGCAAGCGCCGCATTTTTGTAAAAGGAGCACCGGACCGCCTGTTTGATATGGCAGCGTCCGACGACAGCTTTGACCGTGCTTCCTGGGAAAAGGCGATGAAGAGCCGGACCTCGCAGGGCGAGCGCGTGCTCGCGGCAGGCGTCATCGATGTGGATGCATCGACGTCGGAGATCGATCATGAGGACCTGACGTCCGGCCTGCGCCTGCTCGGGATGACAGGGATCATCGACCCGCCGCGGGAAGAAGCAGTTGCCGCTGTGGCAGAGTGCCACCGTGCCGGCATCGGGGTCAAGATGATTACCGGGGACCATCTCGATACTGCGCTTGCGATCAGTGATCAGCTCGGGATTGGGGACGGCACAAACGGCGTTGAAGGTCGCGACATCGATACCATGTCCGATGAGGAGCTTGATGAGGCCGTTTTGTCTAACGACGTTTTTGCACGCACGAGTCCGGACAACAAGCTTCGTCTCGTAAAAGCACTGCAGAAAAACGGCAACGTCTCCGCGATGACAGGGGACGGCGTCAATGATGCACCTGCTTTAAAGCGCGCGGATATCGGCGTTGCAATGGGCATCAAAGGAACAGAGGTTGCCAAAGAGTCGGCGCAGATGGTACTCGTGGACGATAATTTTGAAACGATCGTCGGCGCAGTTGAGGAAGGCCGCCGCGTGTATGCGAACTTGAAAAAGACGATCCTCTTCATTCTGCCGACAAACGGCGCCCAGGCGCTATTGATCATCATTGCGATTCTGCTTGGTACCGCCGTCATGCCGGTGACCCCGATCCAGATTCTCTGGATTAACATGGTGATTGCGATCACCGTTTCTCTCGCGCTCGCCTTTGAGCCGCTTGAGAAGGGGGCCATGGACCGGCCGCCGCGTCCGATCGATACACCGCTCTTAACGCCGTACTACGTGTTCCGGATTATCTTCGTTTCCCTGCTCATCGGCGGCACCTCATTCGCCTTTTATCTCATGATGCTGCAGGAGACGACGGATCAGGCGTTGCTCAATTCCGTTGTGCTGCATACGATCGTCATGCTGCAGATGTTCCACTTGTTCAACGTACGCAACGAGACCGGATTCGCGTTCAACCGCAATTTCTTTAAAAACAAAGTCGCGTTTCTCGTCTCCGGCGTTCTGATCCTGCTGCAGCTGCTGATTTTGTACGTGCCGTTTATGAACACTGCATTTGGCACGGTGCCGCTCAGCATCGAATTCTGGATCATCCCTGCCATACTCGGCGTCGTGATCTTTACCATCATCGAAATCGAAAAGACCATCACCCGCTCTGTCATGAAGCGGATCGAAGCAAGAAGGACAGGCTAGCATAAGGAGCCTCTGGAGCTGATCCAGAGGCTTTTTTCGTTTTGGCGGCGATGGCAGGTTCTGCTTGGGAAGGTGATCGTGAAAGTGTTCAACTTTCCCGGACAAAGCGTTAACTTTTTCATACAGCAGTTGCGTCTGAAAATAGATTCCAATCAAATGATAAAAGTAGCAGCCAAAATAAAAAGGTTGGGGGAAAGAATGATAAGTTTTTCGATATAAAGAACGCAGGATGATAACACGTATAGGTTTAAGCTTGGAAATAATAAGTTTGACGCAACGGTTAATAAGTTTCCCTTCAAGGATGAAAACATTCCCTCCTCCATTAATAACTTTCCCCATTCCAAACGCAAGAAGGAAGCTTTCGGCCCGCCGAAAGCCAAATCAATCTAAAAAGCTTCTGTCATCAAACTGCAATATTCGTAACAAATCTGTAAAATCCCATGTTTAATCCCAGTTTTGAGAAGGTATGGGATTACTAACAACCTCATAGCTTCACAGATTAAGCCAGTTCAGACGCGGCTACTAATCTTAACGAGGAGGCTAATTGTGAGACGTACGAAGCTAATGGCGGGTACGCTCGCCGCAGCGGGTGCGACGATGATGGTCGGAGGTTTTTCAGTAAGTGCAGAAGACGTGACGCATTCGGTAGCGGAAGGCGAGACGATGTACAGCATTGCGGAAGCGAACACTACTGTGACGCTGGATGAATTGCAGGACATGAACCCGGACGCTGATCCGTACAACCTGCAAATCGGCGAGCAGCTGACGATCACAGCTGCAGATGATGCTGGAAGCGGAGTGGAAACCCACGTTGTCCAGGAAGGGGAAACGTTCGATAGCATCGCATCGGAGCACGACGAGGTGACAGCGGACGACCTCGATAATTGGAACGCAGACGTGGATCGGTATGACTTGCAGCAGGGTATGCACGTTGTCGTAGAAGCACCAATTTCCGTAAATGACGCAGCTCCGGACGGGGCTTATCATCACGCCGATGAAGGTGAAAACTTTCACAGCATAGCACGGCAGTATCATGACGTAACCGCAAATGAGCTGATTGAAATGAACCACTCTGTCTATTCTGACGAAATAAGCATCGGGCAGATGATTCAGCTTGATCCTCAGCCGTTAGAATAAAAAATGCCTGCAGGAAGGTCGTCTTCCTGCAGGCTTTCTTTCGTCAACGCTATTGCGCCACGCTTTCTTCTATATAGCCGTCTGCTTGTTTAATTGTTTTCAGCACCTGCTCTTTGTATTCCTCCGGCACGCGGAACGAAATCAAATAATGCGGATAGTCACGCCTGCTGACGCTGCGGTCCTTGCGAATGTTTCGAAGCGATGTAAACACCTGCACGTTGCCCGGGGTGCCGCCAATACTTCCAGTAGCAATAAACGGGGTACGAAGCTCTGCGCCGTCCGGCAGTTCGTCGATGTACAAATCCGTGACATGATACCTCAGCAGCTTGGTTCTGAGCGACTCTGCGGCATTCTCATTCTTGAGATACACGTTCATATGCACAGACATCGGTAAAACCCCTTTCTGCAAGTTGGTATCACTATTTTTCCCGTTTTATACTTAAATGAAACGCTCAGAACCGAGCTTCGTCAACCGCCTCCCAGATTTCTTCATAGGCCTCCTCTTCTCTTCTCTCCCCGTTATCGTCCAGCAGCGGAACCTGCAGCGTGGAGTGCGAGTCGCCATCGTGCTCCAGTAAAATTAAACCCTTACCACCATGCCATTTCGGCTTTTCGGTTTCATAGGAAGCATCGACTACAAACGGGAGGGGACCAGCCTCTGCTTCAGCAAACACATACGTAAATTCGGTTTCTTCGTACATCGCCACATAGACCGGATCGGCTGCTTCCGACAGCTGATCGGCCAAAATGAGCACCGCATCATAGCCGTCCGGGCGCTCCTCTTCAAACTGCGGCAGCGAATAACGCTCTGCTGATAATGCATCGTTTTCTTCAACTGAGGCAGGTGTTTCCTCACCGATTATCGCAATGGAAAGCGGCGATCCCTCGTAGGTCTCCGCCGACTGACAGGCGCTTATAAGCAGAATGAGAATAAGATATTTAGTCATGAATCGTTTCCTCCGTAATCGTGTATGAAAGAGAAGAGTTCCGTGAGATATGCAGCGGGCTGATCCTGATGAACCAGATGGCCGGCATTTGATACGAGAACGGTTCGGCCATTCGTTAGCTGCTTTTTGTAAACATTCAGTGAGCTCGCTTCATTCAGGTTTTTGTCCCCTGCACAAATAAGAACCGGCATCGTAAGGTCCGCTGCATTTCCCGTAATAGCAAATGGATCGTAGTCATCCTGCGCCATACGCAAAATAGTACGCCAGCCTCCGCCATGAAGGCTGTCGAAATGCGAGGCAGCCGCCTCGTTTTCTAAAAGAGCTTTATAATGGGCGTTCTCCTGAGATCGCAGTTCAGACCAATTAGCTGGTTTTTCAGCGATGATTCCATGAACAGCGAGGGCAGTCACCAGGTCCGGGCTGCGTCTGGCAAAACATAAGGCGACGAGTGCGCCCAGTGAAGCGCCGATAACGATAGCAGCCCTGATGTGATGAGCTTGCAGCGTTTCTGCAACATCATCCGCGCATGCCACAACGTAAGCATGTAAACTCGCAGGCTGAGAGCGGCCATGCCCTCGTAAATCCATCGTCACAACTTGAAAATTTGATTGCAGCATGTCCCGCTGATAAACAAAGTCCGTTTCACCTGTTTCAAGTCCGGCATGAAGAAAGAGAAGGGGGGAGCCGGTTCCATTTAATGTCGTATGTAACAGCATCTTGAATTCCTTTCCTGAGCGGTGGTGACGTGCATGTTAGGTTACGGAGGGTGTTCGTCGGTATTTTTTATCACGTCCTGCAAACGTCATTCTCGCGATCGACCGCACAAGGCCATATATAATCAGCACGTTCAGTACGAGGCCGCCGATGCTGATGAACATGCCGTCGTTGCCGCTGAAAAAGTTAGTGAAAAACCAGCCGCTGCCTGGTTCAAGCTGATAGATGGTAATGAACTCAAATGGCAGCCCGAAGCTGTAGCTGCCGCGGCCGGCGCTCTCATAAGCGCTTGGAACCACATGTGGGATCATCAGGCATAGAACGAGACTCCATGCCAGCTGCGTTTGGTTTACCAATCGCATCACTGGTGTTCCCCTTTCTGCAAAAAGAATCTGTATGTCTATGTTTCCATATTTAAGGAAAAACTGCAACGATATCCATGAAAAACCGCTATGCAACGTGAAGGAACGGCAGCTGCATGATCTTTGCTACCAATCAATCCCGTATGGAGGCTCTACTAAACTGAGCAGAGCGAAAACGATAATAATAAGAGTGGCATAGCTAACGACATAGCAGCCAAGCTGACGATGAAGATAGCGATAGATAGTCTGCACGGTTTCCCTGCTGTTAAACAAACTGAGTTTGTTAACAATCTTTTTCGAACGCCTTAGCTGAACGGCATACTGAACCGTCTCCACTATTAATCGGGCCATCATATAAAAAAGGATCATATAGCCGCCGACAGCAAGCAGTTCCCATGGCGGGCTTGGATCATAAGGTTGATCGCCAACATGCTCCAACGTAATCACTAATGGCATAAAGCCAACAGCAAAAACATACAGAAAGAAGAAAAGATAGTGGGACAGAAAGCGTAAAGGCCACATTCGCCAGCCCGGTGACAACTCCAGATTGATCACACCGAGCATTTTTGCGACCCTGGCATAATCAATCGTCTTCTGACTGATCCGGACAGCATCAGCAAGATAGTGCGACCACGTTGCGCCTGTTGTGGTTCCGGCAGGCCTGAAATGAAAAAAGACATCTCTTCGTGCAGACTCTCGTGTATACCCTGGAATCGAGCCGTTATGTGTGAACGGAAGCCCCTCATCAAACAATGCACCGGCAGTCACATCCTCTAACACCTCACGAGGTTTCATTCCTTTCATGGGGAAAAAGCGGTCCCGCCGGTAACGCCGAGGACCACGCCAGCCCCAAATTAGTCCAATGCCATAGATCGCGCAAAGCATTAAAAAGATAGGTAACGGAATAAATTCCCCGAATATATGCATGTCGTCCTGCTCCTTCTGAAAAGCAATTGATTAGGATCGTGCACGTTCAGATAGCTCATGGCATTCACTGCATCCATATGAAAGTGCTTGGGATGGATGGTGTAGATTGATTCCGCACTCTATAAAAGTGAATTAATTGTATAGCATTATAATGACGAACATCAACGTGGCGATCAGTAACCATTTGAGAAACTGAGTACTGAAAAATAAGATGAATGACGTCCAAAGATAGATGAAAACAGATTTATATTCATTTGTTGTCACACCAAATGATTTGGAAAGCTTTAAGGAATAAATGTTTTGCAGAAAATAAGCAATAAACTCTTTTAACAAATATAAGGCGTAAAAAAACAATCCGAACATGACAAAGATTCCAATAAATTCTGTGAAGAATGCAAGACTTTCATCTAAGGAAAAAGAGATTAATGCGGTGAAAATAAGACCCATGACCAATAACCTGCCTCGCAGGAGGTAAGAAGCGGCGGCGACCCCGGATCTTACCATATTCACCAAAACATTCGGGTTCATTAACCGATTGGTATAGCCCAATAGTTTAAACATTTGGGCGATATTTCTTCGGGACTGTTTTTCAAGAAAACCACGTTCAACATATAAAGCAGTAATTTGATCCTTCCTTTCATTCGAGGAGGGATAAAAGATCACTTCTTCATATTGTCGATCTTTATCAACTTGATAAAAAAATTCATAATGGGCCTTCGTCTTCGTATAGTAGTCAAGAATCGAAAGAGGAGTAGTAGTTGAATGAGCCTCTTTCGGCTGATTAGATTTTTTAATTTCTGACCTGTGAAACCAGGCAGTTTTTTTTAGCAATAAATACATAGCTAAACAAAACGTGAGAATTCCAACGATTGCCGTTACATAATAGTTCATCTTCTACCGCCCTCTGTCTGTTAGAAATAATGATCTGAACGGAGTAACTGAGCAAAAAAAGACTTCGCGTTCCAGCTGCATTGCTAAAGACCCCAGATACGCTACAGCCTGCAGTTGTCGAGATACGTTCCTTTCAGCTGAATCGACCTGCGGTGCGGATTGAGCTAGCAAAGCTATATGCAGCTTTGCTAAGATGCCTTTCATTTAGTGATGTATTTTGATGGGAGCAGGAAGAAAAATAATGAGAGCTTGGATGATGGTAACCAGGTTTAACTCATGTTTTTGATTCTTTCTCGTTTCGCTTCTTGCGCGCGATCGAGGTAATGATCACTAACATAATTCCCGCAGGAACTGCAATGACGGATGCAATAATCAACGTCTCTACTGCTTCAAGCGTTGCCACAGAGCCGGAGTCGGGGAAAGTCGAATCCAATATAATGACCGCCGCGATAAGACAAATGAGACCGGCTGCCGACAGTCCAATACTGCCGTAAAGTGATTTTTTGCTGTTGGTATCCCAATGAATCATGACATAAATAACTGCCGAAACTACAAGAATCAGACCGATTACCATATCCATACCTCCCTTTGAGTCAGGAACGAGACCTGAATGAAGAAGCTGCCAAACAACTAAGAAAACCGAAATTTCAGTAAACTTATCGCGAAATGAAGGAAAGCCTTTAGAGCTGAACCGTGCATCGGCTGATTTCCTGTTCGGATTCGATGAAGATGTTCTCTTTAATGTACGTAAGACCGTATCGTTATGTTTCCATATGTAAGAACAAATAGCAACTATTTGCATAAAAAATCCGCTCCTTATCGCTAAGGAGCGGTACGTTTATCGTTTTGGTTCCGGCGGAATGGTGGTGACATATGTTTTAGCAAGCAGATCATGCAGCGCACGTTTATCCTTACGCGCAATCACCATGATGACAGATGCGATGAAGCCGATGCCGAACGTCAGTGCATACAGAATGTAGGACACCGGTTCGCGGACGATCATCGTCAGCAGCCCTACCTGAGAGCCGTCTGTGCGAACAATGCGAATGCCAAGCGCCCGTTTTCCGATTGTATATCCGGTCCAGATCACGGGTAGCAGCACGTAATAAACGATGGGTAAAATGCCTTCAAATACTTGCAAAAGCCGTTCTTCAGCCGCAAATTCACCGAAAACAATCAGCGCAAAAATAAAGATCGTTGCAGTGATGACGATCCCGTCCAAAATAACGGCCGCAAGCCGCTTCCAAAAGCCGACTGGTTCTCGAACCTCCATGGAAAATCCCCCTTTTTTTCATATCTACGATAAAAGTTCCCTTCCCGATCTTCTGCTAAACTGCAGGTGTGTTTATACGTGGAAAGGGGTCATCTGCCAGTATAACGCAAAGGCGGCGAAAAGGGCGACCGCAGCCTGGATGAACAGGAAGCCGACGCTGCTTTTTGCCCGGTCTGTCCGCCACCAGACGAGCGCGTAGATCAACGCCAGCAGGAGCGGTACGAGCGGGGCAGCCAGCATAAACGTACCAGCTGTCACATAGCCAAAGATCAACAGCTGCACAGACGCGGCCATTGTACCGGCTGCGAGCAGCAGGAATAGCACCGTAAAGAAGGCGAGAATTCGAAGGCGTTTATCCGGCACTTTACGCCGGCGGATAATCCGGTACAATCCTCGTACCGGGATCACGAGCAGGAAAAAGACCGCCACTGCACCGATGAAGCCAAGGACAGCGTAGGAAAGATAACGTTCGCCAATGAGCGGCACCCGGTCAAACACCATCATCGGGTAGACGGAGCTGATAAACTGATCATTTTCCAAAAGCGCCAGCGTCTCATCGTCGTTTACCTGCTGGAAAACGAGCGGAGAACTCGATTCCTGCATGGTGTATCTGCCTCCGGAAAAATGCAGATCATCAACGGACAGCGTGCCGTCTGAAGCAGCTTCGATCGAAATCGTCGGATTAAAGATCGAAATGATGCTGAGCGGACCTTTTTCATTGACCCGGTTCATCGTGTAGGAGCCTGAAAAATTCGCAAGATCGTCCTCTGTTGTCGGCGTTTCAGCGAGAGTGTGGGGCTCAGTTTCCACTCCCATCGCTTCAGCGAGCCCGCTTAAATAATCAGCAATTACCCGCTGCGATTCGATCCCGGTCACGCCGTTTGTGGAGACAAAAATACCAAGATCAAGCTCTGGAACGAGCATCATCGTCGACATGAACGCGTCAATCGAGCCGTCATGGCGAACCGCATCCAGGCCGCCAAACTGCGATCCATAATGACCGAAATGCATCCCGGGCACGTCCTCGTGCATGTGAAACTGCGGCTCATGCATGAGCGAAAAGCTTTCTGAACTGGCAAGCTCCTCGTTTTGTTCCAGATGCGCGAGCATGTAAAGCGCCATGTCGTTCGCAGATGTTGTGATCGAGCCAGCCGGAACCATGTGAATATAAGAATACGGATAAGGCTGATTACCAATGTAGCTCGCGGCTACGTCAGCCGGGTTTTCATGCTGCTCAAAGGAGGAATCATTCATGCCGAGAGGTTCAAAAATTCGTGCTTCCACATAGTCTGGAAACGGGACACCGGAAGCATCCTCCACCAGCTGACCGGCAATCGCGAGTCCCACGTTGCTGTACTCCACTTCGGTGCCGGGCGAGCGTTTTAAAGCAGGTGTCCGCTCCTCGATAAAGCGCACGGGATCCACCTCATCGTAGGAGGTTGCATAAAAGCCGGTCATCGTCTCATCAAAGCCAGCTGTATGGGTTAACAGGTGCGGGATCTTCACCGTCTCTGCCGGCTCGTTAGCGAGCTCAATGGAAAGCATCTCGGTGATCGAAGCTTCAAGCGACAGCGTACCAGCCTCGATCTGCTGCAGCACGGCGGCAGCGGTCATGCTTTTGCCGACAGAACCGGCGCGAAACAGCGTATCGGCATCTGCCTCTACCTGCAAAGACGCATTTGCCATCCCGTATCCATCTGCAAGCACGACCTCCCCGTCCTGAACGATGCTGACGATCGCTCCTTTAAAACTTCCTTCTTCAATTCGCTCTTCCATGTAGGTTGCGGTATAGTTTGTTGCCTCCTGCTCGATTGCCTGAACCGGAACTGCTGCAAGCAGCCAGACCGCAAGCAGGCTTAGAATCGTTCGCATCGTCATCCCCTCCACATTTTCTCTACATAAGTTACGGACGACACGTGACAATTGTTTCATGATGTTGGAAAATATATTTTGTTAAACTGAATGAAGAGAGGAGTGGGGGAGATGGACACGGTTTCACTTAGCACGGCTAAAGAAGCACTGGCATTGGCAGGAGAAAAACTTGCCGCAAATCAGGCGGCCAATGGATTACCGTATGGTGTTTTACATAATATAGACGAGAGCGATCAGCCCCTGCTTGTAGCGGTCAAAGAGAAGGAAGAGGTGCTGGCGCTGCTCGTGCGGACGCCGCCGCACCATTTAATCTTATCGGCGTTTACAACGGAATTGGAACCTGTATGGAACAGCGCCATCAAGGAGCTTGCCGTTCATGACGTGCCGAGTATCATCGGCAGCATTCCGGCAGTAGAAGCGTTCCAAGCGATTTGGCAGGCGAAGCACGGCTGTCAAAGTGAAGTCGGCATGGAACAGCGAATTTTTCGTGCGGACCGGGTGATCCCGCCGCGAAAAACTAGCGGTACACCGCGCTGGGCGGAAGAGGAAGATGCAGCACTGTTAACCGAATGGATTGAGGCCTTCGCAGAGGAGGCACTCGACGGAGTAACAAAAGAGGAAGCAGCAGAGCTTGCGGAGCGCTTTATTTCCAAGCGAAGCGTGCTGTTCTGGGAGGATGATGGTCAAGCGGTTTCGATGGCGGGAGCTGGTCGTCCCGCAGCCGGATCGTGTGCCGTGCAGCATGTGTACACGCCAAAGGAGTATAGAGGAAGAGGCTACGCCGAAAACGTCACCGCCGCGCTCACGAAAGAGCTGTTAAGTCGCTATTCGTTCTGTACGCTCTACACCGATTTGGCAAACCCGACATCCAACGCCATTTACACCCGCATCGGCTATGAGCCCGTTGCCGATTCACGAGTCTTGAATTTTATCTACCGCTGAGGGTAGTGTGAAGTTAAAATGCAGAACGTACGTTTAGATATTAGACTTATATATAAGTCGAAAAATGTAATGCTATATACTGATCTAAAATATATAGTTTGTTAAATGATATATAAATTAAAATAAAATAATACTAAGATGATATTAAAAATAAAACCTAAATAGCTATTATTTCAGGATAAATGTAAATCAATTGCATTGATAATTCTAGAAAGTTTTAAATATAAAAAATTTTTTCAATTATAATTAAAAAGGAAAAGACTCATAAATATGTATAAAGGTTTACTAATTAAGAATTAAGTGTTAATTTTTAAATAGGGAGACCCCTTTTTGTAGGATATATTTACAAAAGATTCCTCAGGAATGTGGCTAATTAAAGTTTGGTTAATCTAAACAAGCTTATAAGGTCTTTTTTATAAGATGAAAATGTAATGTTTCAGGGGTCTTTCTTAAATTATAGAAAGAGTGAGAGAAGTGAGCATATCGCTGATAAATAATTTGAAAAATAAAATATGGATAACTAGAAAATGCCGGATTAATGCTTCACAAAGGTTAAAGCTTGTAGATTTAGTATCTAAACTCTTGATAAGTTATTTTACCATAGTAATTTTAAGCTTTTCTATATGGGTGCTATATAATCCTAATGATCAGAGTCACTTGGCTTTTATAACAATTATAGCTTCTTTATTGATTTACGGTGGATCAATGGGCATAAATTCATTGAATTTTAAGGAAAGATTTTTAAGTTTAAAAGAATGTTACATTGAACTTGATAAGCTGTATAACGATTTAGAAGTTCTAGAGATTAGATTAAGTTCAACCGAAGTTAACAACATGTTAAAAGAATTTACATCCATTAGAGACAAGTATGAGTACTGGTTAAAGAAAGTAGAGAATCATTTGTCATACGATTATCTTAAATTTTCTTATGAACAATCAAGCGAATTTAGTATAAACAATATACGAATTTTTTTAAAATATTGGTTGTATAATTTATGCTTTTTTTCATTTTTTCTACTAGCTCTACTATTGCCTTTTATTCCATTATTTTTAATTTGAGAGGTGATACTGTGCAAGCATATAAACTATTCAGAATACTATTTAGTTTGAATCAAATAAAAAATTTTTATAAGACATCAAATAGGATCAAACCATCAACAGGTATTGATGGAGTAAATGAAACTAGTTTTTCACGAGATATCGATTTATATTCTGAGATAATAAATCGTAAAGTTGTTAATGGAACTTATGGATTTACTCCTTATAAAGAGAAATTGATTAGTAAAGGTCGAGATAAGTATCCTAGAGTTATTTCTGTACCTACTTTAAGAGATAAATTAACTTTGGCATTACTACATCAGCTTCTCTCAAAAGTGTTTGATGATAATTTGAATAAAGAAATAGTACATACGGTTATTTCTAACTTAAAAAAAGAATTAAATAAAGATAGTTTTGATTATTTTATTAAGATAGACATAGAAAAATTTTATGATAATATACCCCATGATAAATTAATTAGCAAACTTAAAAATAAAATAAGAAAAAAAGAGATACTCCATCTTATTAAGCAAGCAATTATAACTCCTACAATTGCTAATGGAAATAATAAACAAAAGCCATATTCAAAAAATGAAAGAGGAGTTCCCCAAGGCTTATCAATATCTAATACGTTAGCTAATGTATATATGTCTGATTTAGACAATAAATATCAAAGTGATAGTAGTTTAAAGTATTTTCGTTATGTAGATGATATTTTGATTTTGTGCGATTCGTCTAAAGGAATCGAAACTGAGATTAACATAATTAATGATTTAAATAATAAGGGTTTGTCGGTTAATCAAGAAAAAAATAAGTGTGGTCACCTTGTAAATGATTTTACGTTTTTAGGCTATCAATTTCGGACTAGGAAAGCAGAAGTCCAAGAGCATAATATTCATAAGATCGAAGCTTCAATTATTGAGGTTTTTACTAAATATAAATATTCTCAATTTAAAAGAAGAAGTGAATTTATTTGGACTCTCAATTTAAAAATTACTGGTGGAATTATAGATGAGAAGAAATATGGGTGGGTCTTTTTTTATTCTCAGATAGATCGATTAGAAGTACTTTACCATTTGGATAAATTCCTTCAAAAAATGATGAAAAGGTTTGATATTAACAATATACAGGAGAGTTCAATTAAGAGCTTTGCAAGAACATTTCATGAAGTTTACTTTAACAAAGCAAACACTAAATATATACCTAATTTTGATTTGTTCTCAGAGGATCAAAAACGAATTTTTTTAAATGAAGTAGTTAAGTTTAAAAATGTAAAATATCTTTCTGCTGACGAAGTAAATGAAAAATTTAAGAGACATGTTTTTCATGCAGTAAAGAAATTAGATAAAGACATCCAACATTTTTCATAGAATAAAATAATTTTACTAATTTCAGATCAGTATTGATACTCAAATTAATACATTCGTTCGGTATTCATTATAAGTTTAAATAAAAATTTAAGAATTAAATTTTTGGTTTTATCAATAAGATAAGTTGTAAGAGATTAAAGAAATATGTTTCTCATAAAATATTTTTGTTGTAGTTACAAAAAACGCACCTTTACAAAACATTCAATAAATCATGAAAAATCTTTACATTTTTATAGATCTTAATATTATTAGCATGTAAATATAAAGTTTGTCTTGTATAAAAAAATGAGCAAATAAATTCAAGTAGTTTAGAATTTTTAAAACATTTACCGGCTTAACATCGACGCACCGGAAAGCTGATAGCGAAAAATCAGCCACGTGAATAAAGCAACGAGAATCAGTGCAACCATCAGTTCCATCAAATCGCCTCCAGTAAATGGAATACGTCGGTTGCATAGAAAAGGTTTCAGTTAGAGGCATTAAATGCCACACGGGAAATACGCCACTCGTTATCCTCTTCGATAAGCAGGTAGTCCATGAAAAACGGCGCATGGCTCGGCACATCGGGAACATCAGCTGCATAGCTTAGCACAAGTCCGGCCTCCGTCATGCGAAAATCGGCAAACTGCTGCTCCAGTTCGTCCGGAGAAAGCCACTGGTACGTATGCATATCGTCAAACTGAATCACGCCGGTCGGCCTGCCTTCGCGGCGGATGACGTTAGCATGAACAGATAAAAGTCCGGAAGCCTCGTCAAGTGAGTCCGCCTGTACAAACTGCTCCGTAATTTGCACCGCCTGCGCTACCTGATAGGTCTCCGGATAGCCGTTCAGCGAATCGAGCAGGTCATCCCGCTCCTCCGTCAGCGCTTCGACCTCTGCTTCAAGCTCGGCAATTTGCGGATCGTCCGTTGGCTCCTGAAACACGAACATCGCACCTCCGACAAGCATCGCAATCGCGAGCAATGGTATCCACTGTTTCAACCCCTTCACCGCCCTCATACGTTCTTAGTTTAAGCCTATCACGGCACCTGCCGAAGCTCTCATCATATGCCTCATTCCTTTTAAATGGAAATTATGGTACGGTAATGAAGTGGTTTTACATAATGAAGAATGAATTTTTAAAGAAAAGAATGGATAGCTGTCTGGTACAAAGGAGGTAGAGAATGAAATATGGGTTGATTTTTGGTGCAGCATTTTTAGTCGGGTTAATGATTATATTTGGAACTGGAAGTGAAATCGGATTTTACATCATGGCGGTTTTACCGTTTGTGGTTTATCCAATCTTAATTAGTTTAGCCGTCTGGTTCTTAATCAGCCTGATTAATCTTCAAAAAGAGAGAAATAGGTATCTAGCTGAGATTGTCAGGAAGCTAGAGAAAGAAAATACGTAAAGGAATCTTCATCAGCGAATGTTTCAGCGATCGCAGCTCAACTGAAGAATCTTTTTTCGAACTCAATCAACCACGCCAATAAGCCTTACACATATTAGTACAGGTCATACGGAGGGTAATATGATCCGAATTTTATTTTTCTTCGCAGCCATTGCGCTCGGGTTTATTCTAAGCCTGCTCGTAGGCTGATAGATGCGCACACAAAAACAGCCTCTGGATTCAGAGGCTGTTTCGTACGTATTAGACAGAGGCAGCAATTTCTTTTAACGAAGCGGAAACGGCTTGCTTGTCACCTTTTGCGTAAAAGCCTGTTACGAGGTCGTAAGCAGTAGCCAGATCAACTAAAAAGCAGTCGTGTGTAGAGGTATCGTACACGAAATGGCTGCGTGTTTCTCCTTTGTAGCCATCCACCACTTTGTACTGCTCTAAATCAAACAATTCCACCATCCCGGACTGAGCCAGGTCCATAAATTCCTCGCGCGTTACTTTTCGTTCAGCTTGCACACTCATCTGAAAACCTCCTGTTATCATCCGTTTTGCATTACCTACTTTAGCATGATCGGTCGCTTGAGCAAACGAAAAAGCATTAAAAGAGATGTATGTGATAGGTGTTCAATTCATCTACTAAGAAATATTCAGTATAAAATGTTTACTTTGTAAACACAACGTGCTATGTTGTATACAAAGTAAACAAGGAGGGTGTTAAGGATGAACGCTACGTTAAAGGAACTGCTTACTTCTTTTCCGCATTTTGAGCAGACAGCACCGGAACAGCTTACGGATCAGGAATACCCGTTTTACGCACTGTATTTGTTTTTGAAAGACCCTGATACGAACGGCTTTGATATTCGTCTGTTAAACAGCCTCACGGACAGAGAAGATGCACTAATGATACTGTCGTTTATTGAGAGGTATATACAAACGTGCCGCTATTCAACCTCTAAAGCGACGATGCCTATCAATCGCCCTCCGGTAGCATATAAGACAAAGAAAGAGCCTGTATATTTCAATCAGACGGATGTCGCGCGATATTTACAGGATCAAGGCCATACATCCTGGAACCGCCATAAGGTTCATGTCTACTATAAACGGGGAAAGCTCCCCGAGCCAGATAAGCAATTATCGAATACGCCTTATTGGGAGTTAGAAACAGTTCAATTGTTTTCTCGCGCGCTATTCTCACGGTTAGACTGAAATAAGAGCATGATAGGATGTCTCAAAGGTGACGATCATGCTTTTTACGTTCTTTACTGAATTTTGAATACCAACTACTATAGACCCTTTTTAAGTTAAGCAGCAACAACAGATACCCAATCATGAGGAGCGCTTACTCCCACTGCCACTTTGAAAATAAGCAGGTGAAGATCGAGTACTTGCAAGGCGGAAAAAAGCAATGAGAAAAGAGAAGGGATAAGCCATCCAGCTGATTTCCCTGCTGTATCCGTTTCTCCCTCTCTTCACGAAACGCTCTGCGAACATATAAGTGACATAAAATCCTGCTAAGATCAGTACCGCATGTAGGAATATCATCATTGGATTCTTTCTTCTTTAATGAAAGCCGTTTCACTTGCTATCCGCTCATGACAGCTATATGCTTCGTTTATTGATAATACGAAAAGCAGCGCTAAGTTGCTGAAGAAACCAGGAGGGCTGTACATGACAAAGGTAGTAGTGACAGGCGGAAGCGGACTGCTCGGCAGAGATGTGATTCAGGAGTTTATCGATCACGGATATGAGGTCGTGAATGCAGACGTGAAGCACCCGAAGGAAGCACGATGTAAGACGGTGATCACCGATTTAACAAACCTCGGTGAAGTTTACGGCGTCTTGGCCGGTGCCGATGCTGTCGTTCATCTCGCCGCGATCCCGGTGGCGTATTCACACCCAAATGAAGTGACGTTTGAAAATAATACGATGTCGACGTATAACATTCTCGAAGCGGCTGCTCATCTCGGCATACAAAAAGCGGTGCTTTCGTCGAGTGAATCGTCCTACGGCATCTGCTTTTCAAGACAGGGGCTGGAGCCGCAGTACGTGGCGATCGACGAAGAACATCCGCAGCTTCCGGACGACAGCTACGGATTTTCCAAAATTGTCAATGAGCAGACGGCCGATATGATGCACCGCCGCACTGGCATGCAGATCGTCTCGTTCCGGCTCGGAAACGTGATTACGCCGGAGATGTACAAAAACTTCCCGAGCTTCATTCACGAACCGGAAATACGCAAACCAATTCTCTGGAGCTACATCGATACCCGCGATGCGGCTTCTGCTTACCGGCTTGCAGTTGAAGCAGAAGGCCTCGGCTCAGTTGCGCTGAACATTGGAGCAGATGAGAGCAGCATGGATATCGAAAGCCAGGAGCTGATGAAAACCTGCTTCCCGAACGTAACAGACATCCGTCAGGACATTTCCGGCTACGCACCGCTTCTGGATAACAAAAAAGCGAAGCGGCTGCTCAACTGGCAGCCGGTTCAAAATTGGCGGGACAACGTGAACAAACTCGCCGATTAACAGAAAGACCCTCGAAAACACGGCGTGCTTTCGGGGGTCTTTACGCTTGCCTAGAGCTTCATGAATGGATTGGTATGGACGTCGACCCACAGCTCTGACTGTTCAAGTGCAGAAGCGAGCTGAATCAGCAGATCCTCCTGGCCTCTCGCACCCATTATCTGCACCCCGACCGGGAGACCGTCACCTGTTTGATGCAATGGAACGCTCATCGCCGGCTGGCCAGTCAGGTTTGCCAGCTGCGTAAACGGAATTCGCTCGAGGCTTTCGGTAATCATCTGGTCGAGCATATCTGTTTTCAGCAGGAGCTTCCCGGCATTCAGTTTGGAAACTATCTGCACCAGCAGCTCTTCGGTTTTCGTCAGCTGGAAAGCGCCAATGTCAGCCTGAAGCATGGCCGTTGCCGGCGTGATGTACAGATCATACGTCTTATGAAATGCCTCCATTTGCATCGCAGCCTCATCCCAGATACGCATTTGGAGAACAAATTCCTCTGCGGTAATAGCTCTTCCCAGCATGCCAAGGAGCCACGTGGTCGTTTCCACATCGCTCATCGTCACTTTTCTGCCGAACATCGATCCAATTTCTGTCAATCGTGCAGCGACTTCCCCGTAATAGAGCGTCATGTAGCTTTTGGCAATGGCAAGTCCGTCGACTGGAGCTGCTTTTTCTTCCACCTGATGTCCCTGTGCCTCGAGCCAGCGAACGGTCTGCAGTACTGCTTTTTGACACTCCTCGTCCACTGCGGTACCGATCGGGGAATCGATCGAGTAGGCGATTGTGAATGATTTCGATAGCGGTTTGTCCAGGCTTGCTGTAAACAACTCCGGCTGCGGCGGTGCTCGAAACGCGCCAGTCGTCTCTTTGTCAGCTAATATGTCTAACATGGCCGCACTGTCCCGCACCGTTTTTGAAAGGATATGATCACCGGACGCTCCTTGCCAGGCACGTCCTCGAATCGGTCCCATCGGCGTCCTTCCGCGCGTCGGCTTTAATCCGAACAGCCCGCAGTAGGCAGCCGGAATGCGAATCGAACCGCCGCCGTCGTTCGCACCGGCGATTGGAACCATTCCGGAAGCAACTGCCGCAGCCGAGCCGCCGCTGGAGCCGCCTGGAGTGACGTTCATGTTCCACGGATTTCTTGTCGCGCCGTACTGGACCGGCTCGGTAATGCCAATCAGTGCAAACTCAGGCACATTTGTTACGCCGATAACATTCATACCGGACTGCTTTACAAGAGACGTATACGTCGAATCCTGAGGAGCCCGGTGATGGTGGAGAACGCGTGAGCCTTCCGAAGCGAGGGCGCCCTTCCATTCCTGATTGATATTTTTTAACAGCATCGGCACACCCGCAAAAGGCCCTTCGGAAGGAGTGCGATCCACCCGTTTGATCGCCGCCTCGTACGCTTTATCAATCACCGCATTTAGCGCAGGATTCATCCCTTCAATACGAGTAATCGCCTCCAGCAACACCTCCTTCTCCGTCACTTCTTTAGCGCGTATCAGCGCAGCAAGACCTGTCGCATCGTATTGTTTATATACAAACCCTTTCACGAACATCCCTCCAGCGCGGTTTAGTAGCTTTATCTTAATAGTAAAGGCCGCTTCGAGCAACACAGATTTGAAAAACAAGGAAAATACTTCCTGATCTTGCATGATAGAAGTGATATGTTTAAAGGGTAGAAATGGGCTTAATTTGATATAACCTACAGTAATGACTGTATGAAAGAAAGGATGGCACAGCATGGAGAAAAACGTGTTTGAGGAACTTGCCAGGCGATACGATACGGAGGAGCGAAAGCAGCTGGCTTCGGATATTGCAGAGCGGGTGAAGCTTGAACTTTCCAACAGCACCGACAAAGCGCTGCTCGATTACGGGGGAGGCACGGGGCTCGTAAGCCTTGAGTTAACCGACCTCGTGCAAGAGCTTGCGATCGCAGACGCTTCTGAACAAATGCTGAAGCTCGCACAAGCGAAAATCGTGGAGCGAGAGCTTTCGAACGCGACCGTGCTTCACGCCGATTTCGTCAAAACAGAACCGAGCGTAAGCGCCGATATCGTGCTCCTATCACTCGTGCTGCTTCATATTCCCAATACGGAGCGGATTCTGCAGGCGATCGCTCGTGCCTTACATGAAACAGGCAGGCTGATCATCGTTGATTTTAATGAAAATGAACGCGTACATCATCTGGCTTTGCACAGCGGATTTGACCAAAAAAAGCTGGAGCTGCTTTTGCAGAAAGCAGGATTTACAGCCATCACGTTCGAAACGTTTTACGAAGGGGAAGGTATTTTTATGAAACAGGACGCGTCGATGTTTATCTGTACGTGTGAGAAGGCAGTACCAGTATGAGAAAGCGAACGATCGTGTACGGAGGGTTATCGAAGGAAGCGTTGATGGAGGCATTTGAAGCAGAGCGATTTATTTGAACATGTATGCAGTGGATATCCTGAAGGATCAGCTGTTTTGAGTTCCCTGAAGTGAAAAGGAAGTGGGCTGCTAGATATGTTCGTTAGCGGAGATCGGCTCAACGGAAGGCGGTACGTGGTTGGAAATCGTCTTGGCAGCTTTTCAGCGTGGGTTCACGCTCGTTCTGCTTGAAGCTGCATCGTATGTACGATTTAGTATGACGCTGCCGACATCTGACAGCATCGAAAGGAAAGACGGGGTCCCGAACGGTGCAATCAGCTTTGCTTCCCCAAGACTCAGAGAGAATCCCAATTTCCCAGCAGGATTTTATGTGAGAGATATAGAAGGCAAAAAGTAGCTTCGAGGATATGTCACAGATGATCTGCACGTTTGACGGCATTCGGATATATATTTATTTGCGGTTTCAGTCAGGGGATCAAGGTTGATTTATTCCACCCGTGACGCCACGATGAACTCCATTCCGACTGCAATAGCAAACGATAAAAAAGGGAGAATGACTGCTGAAGCTGTTGGATAGAAGGGAAGGTCCCTCGAGAAAATCTGGTGATAAGCAAGTTCATAACCAATAACAACGACAAACGAAGCTGCTGGAGCAGCCAGCTTTCTGCCGGTTACCACATATAATGCAATTCCGATCCCAATGCTCGCAAGCGGCAGAACGAATACTTGTAAAATGACTAAATCCAGCATATGAGCACCACCTCAAATTGATATCTACACCTATTCGCCTTCTAACGTCCTATTTCCTTTATCGATTTTCAGCTTTTACGTTCAACTTTTTGCAAATGGGAGAGGGTGGAAAACAATGCCTGTTTTTCGATCAGATTATGCAGTCATTTATTATGAAACGACGGGTCATGGACCACCGCTTGTCCTGACACACGGGGCTACGCTTGATCATCATCAATGGACCCCGCAAATAAAGGCACTTGCAAAGGATTTTCTGATCATCAGCTGGGATGTCCGCGGTCACGGACGCTCCGTTACACCCCCGGGGACATTTCAGCATCATGAAGCAGCGGCAGATCTCATCCGCCTGCTCGACCATCTTCACATAGAAAAAGCGCATATGTGCGGACTGTCGATGGGAGCAGCGATCAGTCTGGAGGCTGCTGTCACATCGCCTCACCGGACAGCTTCTCTCATTCTTATGAACAGCTACCATTCACTTTCTACAAGTGGTTTTCGCAAGCTGTTTGCACCGCTTACGCATTGGACGAGACGATTCGTGCCGCGCCTTCCTGTTGTGAAAACACAGGCGAAATTGCTGGCGCGGTTTAACCGGAATAATCAGCCCTATATTGAACAAACCGTCCGCTCGATGCCCAAGACGACCTGGTCGCAAACATGGCACGGACTTTCTGAAACGGAACTGACCGGGAAGCTGGAAAAGGTCAGCTGTCCAGTGCTCCTCATGCACGGGAAACAGGATCTCGTCACAAAAAATCAGCAGAACACGCTTTTCACACGTCTTGCGGGTGCAACACGTTTGGAACTAGATGATTCCCATCATTTGATGAACCTGGATCAGCCGGAGCAAGTGAATGAAGCGATCCATTCCTTTTTGAAAGAAGTAGACAACTAGCTTCAATACAATTGAACGGTACACCTCAGGAAGGAGAGCTGCTGCATGTACACATCTATCGCCGTTCTGCTTCCATTTGTTGTTTCACCCGGAGCGAGCTATGTGCTCACGCTCGCAGCGGTCGAACAAGCCGGCTTGAAAGGAGTAAGGACTGTTATCAGTGGTACCGTTGCAGGAATTGCCATTCATGTCTTGCTTGCTGCTTTCGGTGTCTCGGCACTGCTCCTGCAGCTGCCGGAGCTGATGAGCGCGGTTCGAATTGTCGGGTCGATGATGCTGATCTACATCGGCATCATCTTGCTGAGAGCGCTATTCGTTTCTGGAGGGCAGCAAAACAGGCAGTCGATTACCTTTCGACGCGTCTTTTTACTGAACCTGCTGAACATCAAACCACTGCTTTTATATATTACGATCATCCCCTCACTAAGCCCGTATTCAGGGTGGGAGCTGTCTGTTCACTACGCAGTCATCGGCTTCGTTCATATCACCATGCAAATTGGCTGGCTTACGCTGCTTGGGTGGCTGACCGCTGTTGCTGCAGCAGGAAAGCTGTATTCATTAATTCGAATACTATCAGGAGCCGGGAGCTTGTTTTTGATTGGAATGGGGTTCTGGAATTTACTGCTATGGATATAGCCATTAAAAAGGAGAGGTTCTATGCTGTACGAAACGATGCACGTTGCTGTACCGACTGTTTTTGATCAACAAGAGGATGTGAACATGGAGGCGACAAGTGCACATATCAAGTCCCTTCAGAAAAAAGGAGTCCGCTCAGTGCTGATCAGCGGCTCAACTGGCGAGCAGCACAGCTTAAGTGTGGATGAACGCTTGAAAATGATGGAATCCATCAGCGAATCAGCGCTTCATCAGATGGAGGTTTTGTTTGGCATCGCAGCTGTCCGGCTGAAGGATGCAGAGAAGCTGGCCGCAAAGGCTTCCGAAACGAAGCTGTCTGGCGTGATGATCGGTTTTCCGCCGTACATACGACCTTCTCAGACTGAAGCCGTAGCCTATGCGAAACGGCTGATCGAGCGCTGTCAAAAACCGGTCATTCTCTATAACAATCCAGGCAGAACCGGGTTTGATTTATCATCTGAGAGCGCAATCACACTTGCGCAAAATGAGAATGTGATCGGCATCAAGGATCTCGGCGGACCTGAAAAAATACAAGCCGTGCAAAACGGACTCGATCGCGAATTTTCGTTTTATGCAGGCGGAGAGGAAGGTCTTGCTGAGAAGATCCGCTTCGGCTATAACCGGCTTTCGTCCATCGCCGGGAATGTTTATCCTGTTGAAATAAAGCAATGGCTGCAGCAGCTGTTGGCAAATGAAACGCCCGATGCCTCTGAACAGAAGGACATCGAGCGTATGATGCAGACAGTGTATAGCAAAAATCCGATCGTTCGGGTGAAGCAGGAAGCGAATCTTGGAGCATGCAGACCACCGCTTGGAATGAGCAGCGATTAAAACAAGTGCTCAAATGGAGCGGTGATCGGTCTGAGCAGTCGTTTTCCGATTTCAGCAGTAATCGGCGTCTCCGCACGGTCCACATGGTCCGACTCTGCATAGTCTCCGTCTTCTGTCACCTGCAAGCTTTGCTCGTTCATCAGCTGCTCGAGCTCGGTGCGCAGCTCATGGTTCACATCCTCGCTGTCAATAACGAGCATGCTCTCAGTACTCAAATACACGCTTCTCGGATCAAGGTTAAAGGAGCCGATTGCGGATAAACGGTCGTCGAACACGTACGATTTTCCGTGAATCGAGTGTTCCTCTGCCTGATACTCCAATAAATCAGCTTGGGAAGCGGCTAAGTCCTCACGGTGAGCCGTGAAGCGGGAATAAGCAGGTAGATTGGGGGAAGCCGCAAGGGAATTCGTTACAACCCGGACTTCCTCTGGCAGCGCTTCCCGATTCAATGCATCAAGCATTGGATTCGTCGGCACGATAAACGGACTTTGCATGAGCACAGACGACTCGGCTTCCTCCATCAGCGCAGTCAGGTCCTGCCACACCCAAGGCTCCTTATTCATTCTGCCAAGCGGGTTATGAATAAACGTCACTTGGTTAACAGGGTATGTGCGTTCTTCCCAATCATACGTATGGCCGTAAAGATCAGCCTCTTCGTCCTGCAGTGACGTATGCTCTGCGCGGAGCACTTCCAGCATTTCTTCCGCATCATCCAGCTGACTTTCTGATAAACCATCTGCGGCATCCTCGACATAGTCACTCGTCCAAACCTCATCAAAATACCGCTGCATTTGCATAACGCCGCTCTCTTCATAGTCGGCGCCCTGCGGATTATACACGACAGCATCGCGGTCATCTGTTGCTCCTTCCACACCTTCCCGCGCGAAATAGCGGTCGCCGATGTTTCTGCCACTGATCATACCGAACGTATCGTCAGCAATCAGCAGCTTATCATGCATACGGTTATTTAACGTCCACGGCTTCAGCACATTAACCGGTTCAAAAAAGCGCAGTTCCATGTTGTCATGGTGCGTAAATGCCTCAACAATAGCGCCTTTTTCACCGCGCAGGTTATAAAACATGCCGTCCAGCAGCACGCGAACGTGAACGCCACGATCTGCAGCTTCTAATAAAGATGTATAAAAGATCATGTCCGCTGTGCCATCCGTTATTTTAAACATCGTTACATCGAGCGTGTCTTCCGCTTGCTTCTTCAGTGAGGTGCGGGTCTGTTTCGATTCAATCCGGTCGTGGATCAGCGCGACCCGGTCGTGAGAGTCGGATTCGCTCATAAATCGATCCGTATCAGGTTGGCCTGTTTCCTCCGGTACCGTCAGCTGCAGCATGAGCACCCCGCCGATCCAGAGATACAGCAAAAACGCACCGGCCAGACCAGCTACGATGAAAAGAACCTTCTGCACCATAAAACGCCTCCAAAAATAGGACAAAAGATGATTTTATCATTCTATTACCTTGTAAAAAAGGAGGCAAACATACTGCTTATAAACGAAATTATCTAATGATGTATTTTTGAAGATATTTCTGTGTTTTATAAAGCTCCTCGTCAGATACCGGTTCAGTTTCCGGAAAGGCACGGTGAAAGTCAGCGAAATCCTGTTCCTCATACCGCGGCACGACGTGCATATGATAGTGATCCAAGTCGTTAAACGTTCCGCCATTTTGTACAATCGAGATGCCATCCGGCTGATAAGCAGCTTTCATCGCCCTGGACATAACTCTGGAAGCCTCCATCACCTCATGAGCAGTCTGTTGATCGAGATCGTCCACGTCGAGCGCATGCAGCTTCGGTAAAATCAGCACATGCCCCGGATTAAAAGGAAGAATATCAAGAATACATGTCACCCATTTAGTTTCGTACACAACAAAAGCACGTTCTTCCTGCAGCGCCAGCCGGCAGCCTAAACACGTCATCGCACAAACCTCCTAAAACACATCGTCTATCCTTATGATATCATAGAAACAGTAAATAAATTCCTTTTACTACACATACGGAAAGGTGGATTCACTATGGAAACCATGAGCATCATTGCATTCGCAGTAGCCTCAGGTGCGATAGGACTTGCTGTCACTTTAAACGGAAAAGTCATCAAACTGGAGAAAAAAGTGATGGAGCTGGAGGAAAAGCTAAAGGAAGGTTAAATACTTACTTTAATGGGAGAGAGTACTGACAGGATTCATGGTTGGTTAAAATAGAAAAGACCGAATTAAATTGATTAAAGAAAAGGCGGAACCTAATGAGTATCGATAAACGAAATCAGCTTGGCCACGAGCCCTTTCGCTACCGCGTGACGAAGCAGGAGACGGTGTTCATTGACTACGAGGGAAGACAGGTTACGACGCTGAAGGGAAAGCAGGCGCAGAAGTTTTTAGCGAGGGCAGCAAATGCCACTGACGAAAAAGAAAGGCAGCTTCTGATGGCAAAAGCTACAGGTAATTTTAAGCGGGGAAATGAATGAGGTTATTTCACAACCGGGAATGATAAAAAACACGGCACCCCGATTGTTCTCGGATGCCGTGTTGATCTATCCGTGAACCTGCCATTGATCGCGAGCGTCTAAAATCTCCGCAACAAACGTGTCCACTTGCTCTTCCGTTTCCTGTATATCGTTGTCGGAATCGAACTTCATTTTTGTCGCGATCAACATGCCGTGCTGCTCGCGAATTGCTTCATCCATCCGGTCGACAGCACCCGCAAAATGCTCGTAGCTCGTATCTCCCGAGCCAAACAAAGCGAATAGCTGTCCTGTCAGGTCGGTTTGCTGCAGCTCTTCGTAAAAATCAATCACGTCATCGGGAATATCTCCGTCACCGAACGTATACGTGCCGATAATAACGAGGTCGTAGGAAGCAAATTCGTGCGGCTCTGCTTCATATGCCTCTTTGACATCCACGGTTATATCCGCTTCTTCCAACCGATCCTTGATTAACTCCGCAAGCTCTTCCGTGTGACCGCTGAGCGTCGCGTAAACGAGCAGAACTGACATTGCCTACACTCCCTTTCCTGATTTGACCGAAAATAATGGTCTGCTAATGGGTTATGTTCATCCTATCATATGACCCGCGGGATCGAATAGGACTCGCCATTTACAGGTTCAGCGTCATCAGAGAGAGATCTGTTGCAGCATGCAATTCCTTATCAACATTTATCCTAATGAAGACTGCTTCGTATTTCATAAATGAAATCGGTTGATGAAAAAGGAGCATGCGGCTTTTGCGTCAATAATATCGGATCTTCTCAAAAGCACAAGGTGTTGTTAGTTAAACAGAGAAGGAGTAGGTGAAGGAAAGGTGGGAGTGAAAAATGCCTAAACAGAAAGCCTATCGCAAAAAGGGATGGTATTGCACGGTGGATCAGCAGTGGATGGCGGAGATCGACACCCAGCTGCAGAAGGATGATACGATCGAACCTCCTGCGAGCACCGTGATCTGGTTTGCCAACGCGGGCCTGCCGTTTAAAATTGCGCCATTGCCAAACGTGAAAGAGCATGACTACAACGTCCTCTTCACGGAAAGAACGCTGACGTATGAAGAAAATAAGCGGCTCGCCCTCTGGTTTGATATAGTGGCTGCTTATGAGGATATTTATTCCCACCGAAAGCTTGTCGGGCTTACGATTCACTATAAAGGATACTATTGTTCATCAGACGCGGTGATCCAGCTCGTGCGTGACATGCCGGCTGTGCAGCCGCAGCTCCGGGAGCGCGAAATCATCATGAACGCTGAGCTGCTGCCGGAGTGCTTGTCCGCTTCGGAGCGCATCGTTATTCAAGAAGTGCTCTCAGGGAAAAACAACAAAGAAATCGCCCGCACGCTGTATTATTCGCCAAACTCGATTACGAGCATGCTGAACCGCATTTTTCACAAGCTGAACCTGTCGAGCAAGCGAAAGCCGGCTCTTATCCAACAGGGCATTCGTGATGGCTGGATCGTGATCAGTCATGTACGTAAAGCTAAATAGCATTCTCGTCATCGACTAAATAGCGTGCCAAATAGCCAAGCAGGGTCGCAGGCTGATCTTCCTGCACGAGATGGCCTGCGTTCGGAATGGAACGGAAAGCTGCATTCGGAATTCGCCTCCGCAGCTCACGACCTTTACCGATCGGAATCCATTCGTCTTCGGCACCCCACAAAATGAGCGTCGGCACCGTCATCGATGCATATAACGGCTCAATTTCGTCGGTGTAGCGCTGCTCTGCCTGGACGATCTGCCGGTAAAACGCCGCCTGCCCGGTTTCTTTCAGCCAGGGTGTGATCGTGCCTTTCAGCGTATCAGCAGGCATCGGTGTATGCATCGCATCCTGTACATAGGCGGATACCATCGCTTCGTGAATGTAGCCGGGAATGCCGCGAAAGGCCTCCTCGTGTCTGGCCACATGCGAAAAAAAGGAAGACCCCCACGGAGCGAGCGCGACAGGGTCAATCAGCACGAGTTTTTTGTATGGAACATTCAGGAGCAGGTGCGTCCTGAGCGCCGTCGACCCGCCAAAGTCATGGCCAACAACGACAGGTTCATGAATACGCCATTCTGCGAGCAGCTCGTGCAGCACGTGATGCTGAATGCCGAGGGAGACGTCGCCGGTCGCTTTTTCAGATTTTCCGTATCCGACTAAATCATAGTAATAAACCGTAAACCATTCGCTTAATCCCGGAATCAGATGCCGCCAGTTAAAGGAAGACCAGGGGGTGCCATGAACGAGAACGAGCGGCGGGCCCTCTCCGCAAATCCCATACCTTACATACCCGTACGAAGAGTGAAACGTCTTCGTTAACCAGTAGTTATTCACGCTGCTAACCTCCTTCTTTTTCAAGCGCGACGATCGTAGTGTTCTTAGTTTATCACTATCCGTAAAAAAAGCACGTACCAACGACGTCATGTAAACAGAAAAGTAGAAGCCTTACGTTTTTATGAGAAATACGTTATCGTAGGGGAGCATGACAGAAAGGATGAATCAGGATGAAACAAGTTGAAATCATAGTGCTGTCCGGCTTTTTAGGAGCAGGAAAAACGACGCTCCTCCAGCATTTGCTTGCGCATGAGAAGGAGCAGGGAAGAAAGATCGGCGTTGTCATGAATGAAGTTGGAAATGTATCGATTGACTCAGATGCAGTTCCAAAAGACACTCCGCTGCAGGAGCTGTTAAACGGCTGTGTCTGCTGCACGCTCTCCGACAAGCTGGAGATTAAACTCTCCGGACTGGTGCAGGACCACGATCTGGACGCCATTTATATTGAAACAACCGGCGTCGCTCATCCGGTCGATGTTCTTCACGCGTCGCTCTCACCGATGCTTGCGAACCGATTAAATATAAAATCTGTCATCACGCTGCTCGACGCGGTGACCTGGCAGAAGCGGGATACGCTGAACATTCAAATGCGCCAGCTTATTTCGGAGCAGGTGAAGCACGCGGATCTTGTGTTAGTAAATAAAATCGACAGTGTATCGGCTGACGACAAACAAGCAATCGAAGCGGAGATCCGGGGGCTTAATCCGGATGGAAACATCGTGCCGACGACCTTTGCGAGGGTGGATCCGAGTGAGCTGACCGCTGCCCGGAAAAAGGTAACCAGAGACCACGTGAAGCTGCACGCTGCTGATCAGCTGCATATCAAAACGTTTGTTTATACGTTTTCGAAGCCAGTCGACGAGGAGCAGTTTGAGTCGTTTTTACGTGACATGCCGGATTCGATTTACCGTATTAAAGGCTACCTCCGGTTTCAGGAAGGGAAAACGCTGTTGTTTCAGTATTCATACGGTATGCCGGTCTACCAGCCGGCGGATTTAAAGTATACGAACACGCTCGTCTTCATCGGCGATCAGCTCGATCACGATGCGCTGCATCACGCAATGAGAGAGCTGGAGCAGCAAAAGCAGGCCTGAATAGGGCCTGCTTTTTTAGTGCGCGACCGGAAAGTGTTCAACTTTTGGCGCAAAAGCATTAACTTTGCTTTCGAAATCATTAACTTCAGCCGCAAAAGCATTAACCTTCGCCGGCAAGTGTTTACGAGCATCAACTTAGGACTGATATAACGAAAAAAACGTTATTTGAGGAAGCAAAACGTTCAACTTTTAGCTGAAAATGTTTATCTTTTTCTTCTGAGCCCAGCTTCTTTTGTTTCACAAGATGTGGAAGCTGAAATAATAACTTCAGTGCCGAGTTTGAAAACTTCAGGCACGACTTTAATAAGATTTTCGCTATCGCGAACGCGAGTTGATAACTATGAAAAGATGCAGCCTTAGAATAATAAGTTCAGCGTCGCGTTTGAAAACTTTGATGCTCCGTTTAATAAACTGGCACGCCTTTTTAATAACTTTCATCCAGCGAATTCAAATCCCTTTCAGCGATCACCCGCATCTCAACCAAATCCGCTCTTTAAATCGTAATAATTACGATTTATAATAACAGCAGTTTCATCATTTCGACATAAGGGAGTGCAACGATGATTTTATCAGATCAAACGATTCAGTCGATGCTGCAGCAAGGCACCTTAGGCGTGAGTCCAATAACCAGCGATCAGATTCAACCGGCAAGCATCGATCTCACGCTTGGCGATTCGTTCAGCCGCGTGCATCCGCACCAGGCTGATATGCTGTCACTGGAATTTCCTCACACAGAGGAATCGTTTAAAAGCCAGCGGGTGATTGTACCGCCGCAGTCGTTTCTTCTCGCAACGACGAATGAGGTGATCCAGCTGCCGGATACCGTCAGTGCATTTGTAGAGGGAAGAAGCAGCATCGGACGGATAGGCTTATTTATTCAAAACGCCGGCTGGGTGGACCCCGGCTTCCACGGTGAGATAACGCTGGAGCTGTTCAACGCCAACCACTTGCCGATCGAGATCCAGGCTGGAAGGCGGATTTGCCAGCTCGTATTTGCAAAAATGGATCAATCCGTTAAAACGCCGTATGCCGGAAAATATCAGCATCAGCGCGGTGCAACCGGAAGCCGAATTTACCAGGATCGCGATAATCCAAAGCGAAGCGGTTTGACAACCTAGCCACACATGAGGTAAGCTAAAGTTCTTAAATCGTAATTATTACGATTTACGAATCAATTACCAGTCAGTTTAAAAAATAGAAGCGGGTGAATAAACGTGTCTATTCCAGTTACCGTGTTGACTGGCTTTTTAGGAGCAGGGAAAACGACGCTGTTAAACCGGATATTACAGGAGCGGCCGCATGAACGGATTGCGGTGATAGTCAATGAATTTGGGGAAGCAGGTATCGATCAGCAGCTAGTAATCGGTGCTGATGAAACCGTATTAAGCCTGAACAACGGCTGCATCTGCTGCAACATCCGAACCGATTTAATTGAGACGATGCTCGGCCTCGCGAATGCGGTGGAGGATCATGGCTTTAAGCCATTTGACCGAATCATCATCGAAACAACCGGTCTCGCGGAGCCTGCCCCGATTATTCAGTCGTTTCTCGCCAACGAAGAACTCGCCTTACGCTATCAGCTGGATGCCGTCGTGACGGTCATTGACAGCGTGTACGTTCAGACGCAGCTGCAGCGACAGGAAGAAGCACGAAAGCAGGCAGCCTTTGCAGACGTATTGGTCATCAACAAAGCAGGCCTCGTGTCTGCGGATGAGGCCACAAAGAGCATAGAGACATTAACACGCCTGAACCCGGAGGCCGCCTGTCTGGTCACGGACTGTTCCGATGCAGACGTGAACCAGCTGGTGGATCGGTACAGCTTTGAGCTCAAGGAAAAACACATTCACCTCGATGCAGCCAGAACGCCGCATAAAGGTACGGGCGCCATCGTCGTCCGCTCCGAAAAACCAGTTGCGATGCGTCCGTTTGAGTCATGGTTTGATACGGTGCTGCAAACAAAAGGAGAAGCCATGTACCGGTTCAAGGGTATTCTCTATGCGGCAGAGTTTAACCGAAAGCTCCTCTTTCAAGGCGTACATATGCTTGTCGCATCAATCGTAGGAGATGCGTGGAGCCCCGGTGAAAAGCGGGTGAGCGAGCTTGTGATTATCGGGGAGGACCTTGATCAGGAGTGGTTTCAAGCCTGTTTTGACGCATGCTGTGAGGCTGTGGAAGAAGGAACAGAGAGAGGATGAGTGGAATGGAAAAAATACCAGTAACTGTGTTGAGTGGCTACCTTGGAGCAGGAAAAACCACGATGCTGAATCACCTGCTGCAAAACCGCGAAGGCATTCGCATCGCTGTTATCGTAAATGATATGAGTGAAGTCAACGTAGATGCAGATCTTGTAGAAAAAGGCGGATTTAAGCGAACAGAAGAAAAGCTCGTGGAAATGTCGAACGGCTGTATTTGCTGCACGCTGCGGGAGGACCTGCTTGTAGAAGTCGAAAATCTCGTAAAACAAGGAGATATCGACCATATCGTCATCGAATCAACGGGTATCAGTGAACCGGTACCAGTCGCGCAGACGTTTTCATATATCGATGAAGAAACCGGAATTGACTTAACGCGCTTTTGCTACATTAACAACATGGTTACAGTCGTCGATGCCTACCGGTTCTGGCACGACTACGAATCCGGTGACTCGCTGCTTGACCGGGGAGAAGCACTTGGAGAGGACGATCGTCGTGAGGTAGTTGATCTGCTTATTGATCAGATTGAATTTTGCAACGTGCTCGTCTTAAATAAAACGGATATGATCGAAGCCGGCCAGCTGGAGGCGATGGAGAAGGTGATGCGCAAGCTGCAGCCGGAAGCAGACGTTATCCGCACGAATTACGGGAAGATACAGGCTAAAGAGGTACTCAATCAAACACGCTTTGATTTCGATCATGCGAGTCAGTCAGCCGGATGGATCAAAGAACTTGAAGCGCCGGAACATACGCCGGAAACAGAAGAATACGGTATTGCAAGCTTTGTCTACCGCAGACGAATGCCGTTTCACTCCGGGAGGCTTGCTGCCTGGCTCGGTGCGATGCCGAAAGCAGTCGTCCGGGCAAAAGGAGTGATTTGGTGTGCGAGCCACAATCACGTTGCGCTGATGCTCTCTCAGGCTGGCCCGTCCATCTCACTGAACCCGATTGCGTATTGGATCGGAGGGCTCCCGCACACGGAGCAAAAGCAGTATCTCGAAGCGAATGAGCAGCTGCGAAACGAGTGGGACCCGGAATTCGGCGACCGCAAAACAGAGCTCGTCGTGATTGGCATCAGCCTGAACCGCGAGGTCATCGAGAACGAACTGGATCAGTGTCTGTTAACAGCAGAAGAGTTTCAGTCAGACTGGTCCACGCTGCCAAACCCGTTTGCAGAACAGCCGGCAGCGCAGCATTAAAAAACACCATACTTGAAAAGAAGCTTTCGGCTGTGCGCCGGAGGCTTCTTTTTGTTCGTCCAGTCGTAATAGAAACGTGCAGTGCCACTGAAGCAAATGAAGTGTTTTGATTGGAACAACAAGTAAGACTGTATGAGAAAAGCGAGGTGTCGTTTTTGAGAGGATGTGTCATACTCTAATTTAGGGAGACACTCATATAGAAAGAAATGCAAAAGGGAGGCGCTCAGGATGAAGCTCATTCCGATGACAGAGGCTTATTTTCGTACATATTTGCAAACGGCACTGAGATTGTACGCCGCTGAAAAAGTAAAAGCTGGCAATTGGCGGGAGGAAGATGCGGAGGCGAACGCGAAAGAATCCTATGAGCACCTATTGCCGGATGGCGTGGATTCAGGAGGACAGTATTTATATGAAGCTGTCGTCGATGGGAATACAATCGGCATGATCTGGTTTGCGGCGCAGGAAAACAGCAAGGGCTTCATTTACGATGTGCTGATTGACTAAGCATTTCGTGGCAGAGGGTATGGCAGACTGCTGCTTAAAGAGGCTGAGCGGGAGGCCCGGCGAATCGGCATCACCGTGTTAGGTCTTCACGTATTTGCACACAACAAGCGTGCAGTACAGCTGTATCAGTCCGCCGGATATGACGTGACAAATATGATAATGGAAAAGAAGCTGGAGGGAGAAGCATGAGTCATCATGTTCGACCAATGACGTCAGAAGATATCCCGTCTGTGCAGGAAGTCGCTGCACGTTCGTGGAAGGATACATACGAAGGCATTATTCCAGAGGCCTCGCAGGAAAGGTTTTTACAGGCAGCCTACAGCACGGAGCGAATGGAGCTGCGTCTCGAAAGATCAAGACTTTACGTAGCAGAAGAGGAGAGCCGCGTCGTTGGTTTCATAAACACAACCTACGTCAACAATGAGGGAAAAGCCATGCTTGGTGCAATCTACCTTCTTCCGGAAGTACAGGGAAACGGCATTGGCACAAAGCTCTTAGATGCCGCGATCAGCGCTTTACCGGAGCTTCAGGAGCTTTATGTAGAAGTTGAAAAAGACAACAGATCAGGAAAAGCATTTTATGATGCAAAAGGGTTTACGTTTGTAAGAGAGTACGACGACCCGATTGATGGTCACGTTTTAAAAACAGTGGAGATGGTGTTGGAGGTGAACCAGGATTCAGGAGCAAGCGCCAGTGTCGATCATTAAGCCTATTGGCAAGTTTGCCAAAGTTGATCAAGATGGTTTTATCATAAACGAAACAAGTGCCTCTTACATTGATATGCATTATTGGAAGGGTATTGAAGAGGCCGTTGATGCATGTATTTTACATGTGAAAGATCACTTACAGAGCATCTATCTCCGAGGATCTGTGCCAAAAGGACAAGCAATCAAGTACGTATCTGACCTGGACATGATTCTAATAACAAAAAAACCAATCACAAATCAAGTGGAGGCTGCTTTGGATAAATCGTTATCGGAGATAGCTGAAGGGCATGACGTATTAAACGGAATGGAACTAAACTCGGTGACAGCTGAAGATGTAACAGGCGGCCAAAAGTTTTCCATGATGGCGTTCATGATTTCAACGCAAAGCGTGTGTATGTATGGAGAACACATAAAACCAAAGCTGCCGCCGTTTAGGATTAGCAGAGCTCTCGCAAACGCTCACCTCCTTTATGTAGAAAGCCACTTAGCAAGCGCTAAGCAGGATATTGTTAACAATGAAGATGATCCTGAGGACATGTTGGACTGCTGCAGCTGGATCATGAAAATCATCGTTCGAGCTGGCATGGCTCTCAAAACAGTAGAAGCTCAGCGCTTTTCACGTGACTTGTATCCCGCTTATCTACTGTTCAGTGAGCATTATCCTACTTTACAGGAGAAAATGCGACTGATGCTGAGTTATGCTATTTCACCAACTGCTGACAGAGACGAGTTGTTAACTATCTTAAAAGATGCGGAAGGGTGGCTGCTTCCGGAAGTGAAAAAATGGATGGACGAACATAACCCGGATCGCAACACAAATCTGAGAATAAATGATTAGCGAGGAATATAAAAAACCAGCCGGTGCTCCCGGCTGGCTCTCACTTAACAAAACGGTGATTTTCGGAAGACGGTCAAAAAAGCGCCTGCGTTTTCCAGGTAGTTAAATGCCTCAGCGTATGAGTCAAAGCGTTTTTGAAGGCAGTTGTCCTGATAGACGTCCAGGCAAAGTGTTCCGACGGCTTCTTCTTTGAATTCCATTACGCGCCACTTCAGCTTGAGCTGCCTATTCTGCTTGTCAACATAATCATGAAATTGATGGGTATACATGCTTCACCTCGAGGGTACGTATTACGTATTACTATAGCGAATAGCAGGGGCTTCGTGAAAGGGCTTTCGAATCATTTTTCCAAAAATGGAAATAGTCATGTGGAATACTGTCAAGACAAGCTCCACGCCTTACTCACTAATAGGAGGATCCGATGAATGTACAGCGAATATTAGCATTTGTCATGATAGCTGCTGCGATCGTTTTTTTCCTGCTGGCCATCGTCGTACCGGCAGAGTTCAGCCTTGGTGCAGGGGTCGTATCCCTGCTGCTGGCCGCGTACTTTTATAATTCGTCCAAACGAGATTATCATTAATGTAAAAGGAGTCATTACTTATGAGGGTCAAATCATTTTACGCACTAAGCAGCAGACAGCTGGATAAACGAATCAATGTGTTTCTCGAAGATAGTCGGATCGACATAGTGGACATCAAGTTTTCAGCGACGCTGTTTTACATAGCAGCGATGGTCGTGTATCGCGACCGCTGATCACTCATCGCCGCCATACATCTCCATAAAGCGGTACATGCCGTATTGGATCATAAACATGTCTTTTCCTAATTTTTCGGGCGGAGCGAAGTCGATCATTTCCAGGACGAGATGCGTAAATGCCACCGGAGCCGTCCCGTTTGCTGTCACGACACGTCCGTCCTGAACGGCCTGCTCGTGAAGAAAAGAACCGGACGGCTCATAGTTCCGGTAGTCCGCCCAATTAGACACGTCATTCCCCGTATGATCGACGTCGTTCAAGAACCCTTTTCTCGCCAAATAATCGACTGCTCCGCAAATCGCGCCGACTGGAATGCCATCGTTAAACGCCTGCTTCACGAACTGTGTCAGCTCCGGCCAGTCCTCATGCCAGCTGTCGCCGCCTACCATGACCAGCAGGTGGTAGTCCTCTGGTTCAGCGCCGGCGAGGTAATCAACGAGCGTCGTAAATCCGCCAATGGATGTTACTGAATGCTTAACAGATACCGTCTTCACCTGCCACTCTGCATCCTCATTCAGCATCGAAGCCAAATAAGCACCTTCCCAATCTGCGTATTGATCCAATACGAGAAACAACGCTGTTTTCATCATGCACGCCTCCTTGTATAGGATGAACATAATTACATTACCCACTGAAAACACGGATTCCATAGCTTATCGTGAAAATAAACAATAGCAGACCGATCAGCATATACACCCGGTCGCGGGCCTGATTCTTTTCATACTCAGAGCGGCTGTTTTTGTCAATATGAGTAAAAATCGTAATATTTGCGACAAGAATACCCATAATAACTAAAGCAGAGCTGATCAAAATAACCGCGAGGATTTCCATTGCATGTTCCCCCTAAGAAGCACACTCATGATGTCAATTGAAATGGAAGCTGACTTTCGTTACTACGTTCATTCCCGTTATTAGTGATTCCAATCCTAAAAGAGAATCATGAAAAACGGACCTTCCACATTTGGAAGACCCGTTCCGTGTCGCTATACTTCAAGCTCTGGTTCCTTCTCTTCCTCCAAGCGGTACACGTTTCGAAATAGGACGGCGTATCCCGTCATCAAAACAAGTGAAAGGAACGAAAGGAAGATAATGGACAGTATTTCCGCCAGGATGCTGTAACCGAAGATGGAGAGAATGATCAGCTCGCTTCCGAAGAATATCACGTAACCTGGCACGCCTAAGACGATGAAAAACAGTAACGCTTTACCGGTGTGGCCGGACATTAAATGGTAAGCCGGATTAAACTGCGGAGCGGAACCCGTAAGCACGATAAAAATAAAATAGAAGCTGTACCGGACGAATCCGATTAACGCGAAGAGAAACGTTACAGTGAGCAGAATGAGTGCGATCACGGGACCGGCTGCGAGACTAAAAAAGACAGGCACTATGATGAAGGCCCCCAGCGCAAGTCCAAATAAGACGTTGGCAAAAAGAAGCAGGGGAATACGTTTCACGGCTGTTTTCAACAGCTGCTTCGTCTCTTGTTCAGGGAACAGCAGTTTTAATAAAAGGAAGGCATAAATCCCTGGTATGACTGCGAAATAGAAGATTTGTTCCAGAAGGACCAGCGTATCACCGCCGCCGCGGAAAGGATGATCGTTCGCCCCGCCGGTTTGATTCAATTCTCCTAAGGACAGTTCGCGCCCTTCACCATAGAGAAAAGGCTGATCCGAAATTAGAAGAAAGATCCATACAGGCAGCGATACCGCAATCAGCGCCAAAAAAGTGGGAGCCCACCATCCCGGCTGTTTGATGTAGCGGAACGTTTCGGTAATTAATTCACTGACAGATAGCAGCTTAGGCATGCCGGTCACTCCTCCCCATACAATTTGTGGTTGTAGTGAACTCAAAGAAACCGGGCTTCTGCTTGAAAAGCCCGGTTTCCATTACATGGCAAGCTCTGGTTTTTTTTCTTCCTCCCACGTATAGATGTTGCGGAAAAGCATGGTGTAGCCTGTTAAAAGCACAATCCAGAACAGGAAATTGAGCAGCGTAGCGATGATTTCCGCTGCCACGCTGTATCCGAGGATCGAGAGAATAACGAGTTCGATGCCGAATACGAGCGCAAATCCCGGCACACCTAGCGAAAGCAGGAAGAGAAAGGCTTTCCCGGTATGTCCGGTCATCAGATGCCAGGCCGGACTGAAGTGAGGTGTTTCTCCGCTCACAGTAATCAGCGCAAAGAAAAAGCTGAGCCTGATCAACAGTGCGGTTAAAAGAATCAGGGCGAACACCAGCATCACTAACGAAACAAACGGACCGCCGGCCATGCCAAGAACGAGTGGTACCATTAGTACGACAAAGGCGATAATGCCGAGGATGAGGTTCGCAATTAACAGCGGCAAAATACGTTTCCCTGACGTTTTCCACAGCTGTTTCGATTCCTTTGCAGGAAACAGCAGCCTTAAGATGAGGAAGGCATAAATACCCGGGAGAAGCACAAAGTAGGTAATCTGCTCCAGCAACGTTAACACTCCGCCGCCTGCACGGTAAGGGTGCTCATTTGCGCCCCCTGTCTGCATCAATTCCCCAAATGAAAATTGCCGGCCTTCTCCAAGAAAGATCGGCTGATTGGATACGAGGAGAAAAATCCACACAGGCAGCGTTACGACGACAAGTGCGACAAATGCCGGCAGCCATGTGCCGGGCTGCTTCATTTGTTGAAAGGTTTCCTTTACTAAAGTTTTGACTGACTTCGGTTTTCTCTCCATCATGCCTCCTAGAAAAATGTGTCTGGTTTTCTTTTCCCTCATTTACACTCATTAACCATTATTTACTATATTGAAAGTCGAAAGCAGGGGGGCATCCTACAGCGAAAAGCTCTATCCGAAAACAGATAGAGCCTTCTTTTGCATGCCAGATTACTTGCGGGTAAGCCGGCGCTTGTGGGATTTCTTTAATCCGTTCTTAATTGAAAGGACCGTCTCGTCCTCCCGCAGGTAATCCCACGGGGAAGGTGCTTCGTGGCGGGGCCTGTAACCTGGCAGCGACGTTAATTCTTCTGGTGAAAACAAGATTCGGCAGCCAAGATCGGCCCGCATCGCTCCGGCCCACATGAGCATGCCGATTTCAATCTCGCTGAAGGCATCGAGATCGGTCCGTACGTTTGCGAGCATGTGCTCAATTTGTTCGAATTCCGTCTGATAGTTCGGCAGCTTTAAACGGCGATCGAGCCCTTTTTTCTCCCAGTGGGCATTCCAATACGTTGTTTGAAACTCGATATTTTGCTGCATCGTTTCAACGTTCACAAGCTGCACGCCAAGGGAATCGTGACCACGGATCAGTTTTTTTCGAAGCTCGGCGACCTGATCCATGCTGACGCTCAAAATGCGCCACTGCCGCTTCCCCCACCAGCGCCGCTCTTTTGGGCTCCAGGCAGCTTTTCTGGCGGACGCATCGAGAATGAGGTAAGGGACCGGCTCATCCTTTTCGTTGGATGCCTCGGACAGAAACGCCTCAGATCCGAGATTGTCGTACACTCCGCCGTCTGACAGCAGGAAAAACGAATACGACTGATCCATGTTCGAAAACGACCGCTTTGACACATCAAAGCGGACTGGTTCAAACATGAATGGAAACGCAGCAGAGGCAGCGACGGCAGCCGCTACCGAAATGTCTGCAACGTCCGGGCTGTAGCCAAATACTTCATCCGTGATGCCTTGTTTACTGAATGAAAGCCGCTTCAATGTATGCAGGTTGGTGGCATTGCACTCCCATTCCGGCGAATCCGGCAGCTGGTCAAGCGTGATTCCGGAAACGATGTCTTCATCGCGCATCAGGGAACGAAACAGCTCGTTGTCCAATGTGATCGGGGACAGGCTGCTGAACCTTGCACGTGGCAGCACAGGGCGGAGCGGTCTTCTTGGCGGAAGCAGTGCGTTTCGGATCACATGGTTGCGAAATCCGCGCCTGCCAAACTCCCTCAGCGGAACCTCTACCCGTTCCTTGAAATCATCCAGGTTCGTAAACGATCCGTGGCGAAGCTCCTTCATAATCACTGCCGCTGTGATGCTGCCACCGGAAACCGAGCTGATTTTCGAAACAAATTCGTGCACGCCGAGCTCAACAAAGCGACTGTACGCGCCTAAACAAAAGAAAGCTGCACGAAACCCACCGCCGGAAAAAGCCAAATTGAACCGTTTCATCATCGCATCTCCTCTACTCGTTTTTAGAGAATGAGCGCAGCGATAGCCGTTAATCTTCCATACCCGAATCCATTTAATGCCAACCGGTTAGCTGGTACCGATATGAATCAGGACGATGGCAGAAAGGTGTGCAGGATAACGGAGCGAACGTCAGCCGGCGAAAGGTCATCTGTATCAATGATAAGATCAGCGCTTTTCTCCAGCAGGGGCAAAACATGCTCCCAGTTATGAAGGATCTCCTCGCGCTCCTCCGGCGTTTTGCCGTAAGGGTTGGTCGTTCGTTCAGCAACTCGTTTCAACATAATATCAGGCTTCGCTCTCAGCAGAACGACAGCATCGACCTGATCTGCGAATTTACCTTGATTGCGACAGCAGCCTGCCATGATTAAAGGGGTGCTGCGTTCAGCAGCTAAAAGCGCCGCTACTTTTTCCTCGATGAGAAGCCATTCGTAACCGCCCCCAGCCATTGGCACCTGCTCTGTAAAGCCTTCATCTAAATCAACGGTTTCCATGCCTTCTCGTTTCAGCTCTTCCAATAAAGTAGATGTACCTGAACCGGAAAGACCGGTGATGTATAAAACAGTCAAATCTGCCGCCTCCATTTGGTTCAAACCAGGTTGATACCTCATTTTATCATGTTTGGATGATTCTCTAAGACAGCTAAGGACGAATAACTATTTCTTGCTTTTAACGTTTACTGTCACGATTTAAAAGGAAAAAATTAGTGACGCTAATGAATGTTCCGTTTCGCCTCTTACGTGCCGTTGAGAAATATGTCAACAGAGTACATGACTGCTTCAGAACGCGCACCGAGCGAATATTTCCCCGATTGCCAGCAAAGGAGGAACCCACATCATGACATACACGCACGATGAATTAACGAACAGATTGAAAGAGAAAATCACTCATACGACCAAGGGAGAATTAAATATTCTCTATAAAGGAATTCCGTTTGAAGAGGAGAGACGCGGACTTGATCCGCGAGTGAAGCGATTTCTGATGGAGCATGTTCATCCCGGGGCACGCCGCCCTCTTGAGATTGATGATCTGGAAGTAACGAGAAGCAAGGTGGAAGTATACAACCGTGATTTAAGCTCTGGCATCCGTGCCACTAAGACCTCTGTACACGCCGATCGGCGCGAGATTAACGTGACGATCTACAATCAGCAAAAAAAGCCGCAGCCCGTTCTGATCTATTTGCATGGAGGCGGCTTTTTTGAGCGCGACGTGGACGTGATGGAAAATGTGTGCAAGCTGCTCGCACAAAAGGCAGAAGCTCTCGTCGTTGGTGTAGAATATCGTCTGGCGCCGGAGCATCCGTATCAGGATGGCTTAGAGGACTGTCTGGAGGCAGTAAAATATATATATGAACATGCAGACGAGTACGGCGTCCGAACCAACCAGATCGGGATTGTAGGAGACAGCGTAGGAGCTAACTTGGCGCTTGCCGTGCAGCATTTAAGCACAGACGAGCCTTGGGAAATCTGCTACATTGGGATGCTTTGCCCGCTGGTCGATTTTTCAGATGTATCGAGAGAATCCTGGAATATTACGCATTACGATCTGGATACCGATTATGAGCTTATCTACGAGGAGCTTGTTACGTTAAAAGAGTCGCTTATCTTTATTCAAACGCTCTATTTGACGAATTTGGAAGACGTTCACCTGCCGCTTGTTTCCCCGCTGCTTCGAAAGGATAAATCCAGCCTGCCGCCGATCACCCTTATCACGGCAGAATTTGATTATTTACGCATTCAAGGAGAGGCATTTTCACGGCAGCTCCAGAAAGCAGGAGTCCCTTTCCGGCATTTTGAATACAAAGGCATGGACCACGCCTTCGTCCGTAAGCTCGGGTACTATCCTCAGGCAGCAGATGCTATCAGTGAAATTGCCGCTCATTTTAAACAGGTGTTAAAAAAAGCGAACAATGACCTGTAGCGAAGTGCACACCCATTAAAGCAAACCGTAAACAACCTGTAAGGCTTTCTTTTTTCCTGTTAAATTTAAATGCGTAAGCGTATATACGACTATTTTCTTTTGAAGACGTTTAGTTAAATAGATGAAGTGGAAGAGAATTTACAAAAACATTCCCGCTTGTTCATCTTATGAAATAGGGATCCCGCGCACTGCTGTTGTGAAGCATTCCCCCAGCAGATTTGTTTTGGTAAAAAGGAGGCAGACGCCTGTGTCACATACACATGAGGAACTCGTTCGCAGGCTGGAAGGAAATATCGCTCATTCGACAGAAGATAATATCAGTATTCTGCATAAAGAGATTCCCTTTGAGGAAGGCCGACGCGGTCTCGATCCGCGCGTCAAACACTATTTAAAAACAGAGGCAGATTTACGGAACAGACGTCCGATGGACATGGAAGATTTAGAAGCAGCTAGACGTCGCGTGGAGCTGCACAACTGGGATTTGAGTACAGACGTCGAAAAAACGATGGCGACGATTCATGCAGAAAACCGAAGTCTTCCATTATCGGTATTTCGCCACGGTAAGGGAAAAAAACCTGTCGTGCTTTATCTGCACGGAGGAGGGTTTTTTGAACGGGACGTTGAGGCGATGGAAAACGTATGTAAGCTGCTCGCTGAGAAAGCTGACGCAGTGGTAGCAGCTGTCCATTACCGGCTGGCACCCGAACACCCGTATCAGGACGGACTGAACGACTGTCTGGAAGCGGCCCGCTATCTTTATGATCATGCAGAGGAATGGAACATGGACAGGAGCAAATTTGGTTTAATCGGTGACAGCGTAGGCGGCAACCTTGCGCTCGGTCTTCACCAGCTCAGCGGCATAGAACCGTGGGAGATCACGTATATCGGTATGTTTTGCCCGCTTGTTGATTTGTCCGAGCTATCCCGAAACACGTGGAGGATCAACGACTATAATAGGAAAGAAGACGCAGATTTAATTTACCGGGAGCTCGTGACGATGAAGGATTCGCTCATGTTTGTGCAAAGCTTGTATTTGGAAAACCTCGAAGACGTGTACAGACCCCTCGTCTCTCCGCTATTGCGAAAAGACAAATCAACGTTTCCGCCGATGACGATTATCACAGCCGAATACGACTACCTGCGTGTTCAGGCTGAGGCGTTCTCCAAGCAGCTGGCTGAAGCGCAGGTACCGGTTCGGCATTTTCGTTACAAGGGCATGGATCATGCTTTTGTCCGCAAGCTCGGGTATTACCCGCAGGCAGCGGATGCGATCAATGAAATCTCCAAACACTTTCAGCACGAAGTAAAGAAGTCTGCCCGCCTTTAAGGCGAAGGCAGATTTTTTTAGGTTGAATCACTGGCACGTGTCACAAATCGTATTCGTTTTCTCCGCTCGATACGTTTCATTTAGAACCTTCCCGCAGGAGGAACAAATCATCGTTTCCTGAAGCGCATTCGTATAAGATCCATAGTTCTCATCGTGCACGTCGAGCGCCTTTCGCAGCATAAAAAAGAAGACGTACGGCAGCAACAATCAGCAGTTCAGCGATTATCATCGACTCCTTCTAAAGTATGGCGTACGAATGGAACGCATGTTAATCAGTTCTTATGAGATAAGCGCCTTAACCACAGTGAGCGACTTATTATGTACATATACGAGATGTTTTTTTGAATGGCTACCTTGAAAATAGCTCGTTTAAACAACGTACAGCGAGCTGTTCCACTCTCGGCGAAGGCTTACCCAATGGCTTGTGCTCGACTACTGTTGGCGAAAGAGCGTGTCGCCAACATGGATTCTCACACTGCGCTGATCCTTAGGGTGTCCTCGCCTTCGTTTCACAGCGTTAAATGTTCATCTGTCATCGTGCAGGTTGTCATTGCATAAGTGTCACTGTTGATGACTAATGTTGATAGAAACGCAATACGCCTGCCGCTACTTTTTCGCTTACAGCATTGAAGTCCTTTGTGATTCTTCTTTTCAGTACGGGATGATTTTAAATCTGTCTCTTACCGCAGACATCTTGAAATTCACTTTCTCTCTTTTTTACGGAGCGGAAAGGGAGAGATCGAAGCGATTTCTCTTTTGTAAGATCGAATAGAAGCGAATCGAAAACCGGTGGACGCCTGTACGCCGGGAAGAACCTGCAGCGCAGCGAGGAAGCGGGGGAGCTCGTCCACGGCAAGCTTGCCGCGTTGTCGTGAGGTGTCCTTCTGTCAGCAATACATAGTAACAGAACTCTTTGTATAAAGCCTGCCCTGCGACGGTTATCCTATGAATACCAGTGAAAGGAAAATAAATGGTGAAATCAACCTTGTGTTTGAAGGCCTCCTCCTGTAACGTACGGGTCAGCACCTTTATAAAGGGGACTTTCTTATGAAAAAAGCACTGGCTGTTTCCATCATTGGCGTAATCGGAATTTCAGCGACGGTCGCATTAGCATCAGACATCGAGCTGTCCGAATCGTCCTCGGCACAGGATGAATCGAATAAAGCGAATGAGGACCGTTCACACGATATGGAGCAGAACAACGATACAGAAGCAGAAGAGACGGAGATGGAGGAAGGACAAGAGACAGACTCGATTTCCTTAGATCGTTCAGAGGCTGCGGAAGATATTGCTTACCAGGAAGGAAAACGGGAGGAAGCAGAACAGCTGATATACGAGGTTCACGAAGCCTTTAATAACATCACCGGGTACGGCGCAATTGACGAGTTTCGATTTGCGGACTTCGTGCATGAAACGAGAGAGTTTGAAGGTGAAAGCTACGTGCCGATGGGATCGGACTTAAGCTATTTACTTTCGTACCTGCTCGACGACTCGAAGCTGCGGGATGACGTGGAAAACGCGCGGGAGCTGTTTTATTACGCCGTTAACAACGAGGACACCTCCGTTCTGCGCTATGCCCATCGCATTATGCATGACATAGACGTGTATATCAACGATGAAGGCCGTCAATCCGATAAAGATGTATTCGGCGTCACGGAAACGTTCGGTCTGGAAAAATCCATTGAACGCATGCACGACAGAGTAAATACAGAATGAGATAAGGCAGCACCAGGAAGCATAAAACGGCAGGCGAGGTTGTGGTTAGAATCGTTGGTACAAGTATAAAGGACGCTTTTCAGCTATTAAGAGGCAGCTGGTTAAACATAATCGGAGTCGTCGTGCTCGCATATGTCATCAAGCTCGTATTCGAAACGCTGCCTGTGCAAGGGACGGTTCAAGTTCGAATGGAGCCGCTGACTATAGCAAATACAAACAATTTACTGTCGCTAGCCTTAGCGGCAGCAGTGAACAGCGTCCTCTTTTTTATCATAATTGATTACATCACAAAAACGGCTCATACGATGCGCAGGCGATTTTGGAGCGCTTGTGCGTATCCATTTAAGCAGTGGAGCCTCTTGTATAAAGGGACCGCCGTGTTTTTCATGACGTATCTGCTACTTGATGTAGTGGGAACACTGTTTATGTATGGCGGGATCCTCGGGCTGTTCGGTAATATGATGGCGCTGCAGGCAGGAGGAGCTATGCTGCTCGCGTTTTATGCAGGCATCTTTACGCTGTTAATCTGGATCCTATTGGGCATCTCCCAGGTCGGGTATATTCTCTATGAGTACCCGGAGAAAAGCCTGCTGAAAAGCATCCGGGAAAGCTTCACGATGATGAAAGGCTATCGCCTCTCACTACTCGGCCTGTTCGTGCTCGCAGTCATCAGCATCCTCGCAGGCGCTCTGCTGTTTATAATCGGAGCAATCGTCATGATCGTAGTGTACGAAGTCGTACGACTCGCTTTTTATCAGGAGCTGAAACGCAGAAAACGGCGGGAGGAATGGCACAGTAAAGTAAACGCAGGAGCATAGAGGTTTATTCAAAAAGCAGCCGTGCGCTGCTTTTTATTTTCAATATAATTGTCATTATTTTACTTTAAGTCACCTTTACTTTACATAAAGACTAGTGTACTATACTATGTATAAAAATGGAAAAGGGGGAGTTTGCTCATGGATCAATTTGTCGTGCCTATATTGGTACTTATTTTTATCGTTTCCACGTTTTATTCGCTCGTGATCTTCAATCAAATAAATGATGAACGTGCGCATAAGATCAAAGGCAAGGTGAGCAGGATCTCTTATTTTTGGTTGTTTCTGATGGTGATGGCCATTGGCCTCATGTATGAAATGAATGTGATGGCTTTCTTGTTCCACAACTTGTTTTACACGCTGCTTGTGACTGCAACGCTTAGCGCAGCGGTTCATTCCATGCTGCTTTGGTTTGCTTCAAGAAGAGCGATGTAGGGAGGCCCCACAGTGAAGAACCGAATCAAGGTATACCGCGCGATGCATGACATCACTCAGGCAGAACTCGCAAAACAAGTAAACGTCAGCAGACAGACGATTGTATCGATCGAAAAAGAGCGCCACAGCCTCTCGCTAGAGCTTGCGTACCGCATCGCAAATTACTTTCAGGCTGATATTACAGACGTCTTTCCTAACCCGGGAAATGACGATCCAGAAGAGAAAAAAGAGTCGTTCTTTAACATGTTTTAAATCAGGAAATCATGCAAATCGAAACATGTTTTATCGGATCAGCCTCGAGGTAAACTTGTACACTTTAGAAGAAGGGAGGGGGGCGCATGAACGTACTGGAGACGATGAACAGTATTGTCGCTTATATCGAGGACCACTTGAAAGAGGAGATAGACTATCAGACGGTTGCCCGAATTGCCTGTTACTCGGAGCATCACACAAAGCGAATGTTTTCCTTTATTGCTATCCATAGCCGAATACGTTCGACGGAGGCGCTTGACGCTTGCTGGTTTTGATTTGCATGACCCGGAGGTGCGCATCATTGACGCAGCGGTAAAGTACGGATATACCTCGGCCGATTCGTTCTCAAGAGCTTTTCAGGAGATGCACGGCGTTTTACCGAGTACGGTCAAGCACGGTAATGCATTATTAAAAGCTTATCCTCGGCTCACCTTCCAACTAACGATACAAGGAGATGAAGGTATGAAGTACACGTTTGTTCAACAAGAAGCATTTTCCGTGGTTGGGAAACAAGAGACTGTTGTATATGGAGAGGGAAACGATACGTTTGAACCAGCTATGTGGAAGCAGATCGAAGCAATAGAGGCTGAAGTGAAGCCATACTCCAATACGGAACTGTCGGGAGTCCTGCATCTCTCATTCACAAATGATGATGGTGACATCGACTATATGATTGCTGCAGCGACTACTCAGGCGTGCCCGGATCATCTGAAACAATGGGATATCCCGGCTCACACATGGGCCGTATTTCACGTTGAGGGAAAGCGTTCTGAGAACATGCTGGACACATGGGAACGCGTTTATACCGAATGGTTTCCCATTTCCGGCTATGAGCTGGCAAAGGCACCGGAGATCATAAGAGGAGTGGAGGAGGGATTTGAAATCTGGATCCCGGTTCAAAAAGGTAAAATCCAAAACTAAGAGATGGTGGAAAGAAGCCGTGCGCTGCTTTTTTATTGTCTGTTGACTTAGTGAATACGTTGTAGCACATAGTCTTACAATAAGAATGGCCTTACAAAGAAGGGGCTATCCCATCAGTCCATATCATCGAAGGGAAATCCTCCTTTTTTGCAATATATATATTGCAAAATGGAAGTTTCTCCTATAAGATAAAGGTAATTCAAGTCGAAGGAGTGATGGTCAATGGTCTCTTTAACCCGTCAGAAGGATGAGCGAGTAGTAGGACTGGAAAACAAGGTGTACCGGGAGCTGATGTACATCGTATACGCACTGCTGCTGGCCTCGCTGATCTATAACTACGTGCAATTTGGTGCGCAGGAAGCGTTTCTAAGCATCGAGGTCGCGCTGCTGCTGTTGCTGAGTCTGTACAGCGGCATCCGCTATCAGATGATGGGGCTCTATACAGATAAAGCGGAGGAGTACCTCGTCAAAAAGAAGAAGAAATATTCCACGTTTTATTTTGTTGCAGGAGGCCTGCTGGGGCTGGGGTTTTCGTTCAGCTTCGCTTTTAACAGCGCGATAAACTATGCAGAAACGACCACGCAAAGTATCACCTATTTCGCCACCGTCTTTTTTGTCTGTGCGATCATCTATATCGTCCCGCTCGCTCTGCTGACCGGATTTATGCCGTGGATCTCGGAGCGGAAGGCGAAAAAGCGGCTTCAGGAGGATGAAGGTGAATCATAATCGCGTCAAACAAGCACGCCAGGAAGCAAATCTTTCCCAGCAGAAGCTCGCCGAACAGGTGCAGGTGACGAGACAGACGATCAGCTTAATCGAAGTCGGCAAATACAATCCGACGATCAATCTCTGCATCGCCATCTGCAAAGCTTTAAACAAACGGCTCGACGATTTGTTTTGGCCGGAGGAAGAGTGAAGATGCGCCCCTGCGAAACAATAAAAAAACAACCTGTTTCCTCATGAAGCGCAGTATGTTACGGTCTGACTAATGGGAAAGCATCACCAGTCAGCGTAAAGGGGAGTTTTATGAGGATCAGAGAAGCAAAGCCGCGAGATGCACGAGCAGTTGCCAAAGTGCAGGTGGATACGTGGAAAAGTACATACAGCGACATCGTTCCGGACAAAGTATTGAATAAAATGACGTATGAAAGCCGCGCGAAGCAGTGGCGAAGCATCATTTCCAATCAGATGGTCTACGTTGCCGAAGATGAGTTTGGATCGATCATTGGATTTGCGAACGCGAGTGAGCAGCGCCTAAGTGAATACAGCGACTACGAAGCAGAGCTTTACGCCATGTACATACTCGACGAATATCAGCGCATGGGCGTCGGTAAACAGCTGCTGGAGCCAATCGTCGACGAATTAGTGAAGAAAGAGATGCACTCCATGACAGTGCTCGTATTAGAAGAAAATGAGTCGCGGGAGTTTTACGAATCACTCGGCGGTAAAGAAATCGACCGTGTCGAAATCGAACTGCTGGATCAAAAGCTGAACGAAATCGTGTACGGCTGGGAGGATATCCGGGAGATTGAACTGAGTCAATAAGAAAAGCCTTTAACAGGTGAAAAAGCAAAAAAACAGCAGGAGGGATGAGCCCTTCTGCTGTTTTCTTTATCTCCATTGTAAAGATATTCTAATACGTGTGTATTCCTCCGCATAAAGAGTAAATATATATTAAATAACTAAATATGTGTTTAACTACTTAATATATATTTAATTAATAAATATGTATTGTGTATAAAAAAGCCAACAGAACAGTCCTTTGCTCTGCTGGCTTAACTTTATGTCGAATATAGAGAAGATAAAAAACGATAGTATTAAAATATCAGAATGATAGTGTGATACCATTGAATTAACATCTACATCATCAATTGCGATCAGGGAGGTATTAACGTGAGCGAAAAAGAAAAGCTTCAAGTGACGATGCCAGCAGCCCTTAAAAAAGAGTTAGAACGAATGGCGAATGAAACGGGTATTTCACAGAATCATTTATCTGTCCTGGCGCTGCATAGTCTTACGGAAAACTATAAGGAAAAAGGCTCGTTCATCTTTGCTAATTTACTCAATCCAGAACATCGAAATTGAACTTACATGGAGGGGGATTCTCAATGGAATTCTTAGATCAGGAACATGAAGAAAGATACCTTTCACTATTACTGCGTGATAAGACACACCCTAGAGATAAAGATCGTGTAGCGATTTTCTATATCTTTGGGGATATGAAGGCTTATATAATAAAATAGAGTATTTCTGACTATGAAGAGAATATTATTTTTTCGGGTGGATTTAAAAGGAAGAATTAAAGTTGATTAGCAGCCTTTTGCTTCAATGGATGAACATAATCGAAATTTGGTCTTAAATGCTATCCGCCTAAGATTTAATTGATAGGCTATGTTGAGGCTAGTTGATAAGAGAGCGTTGTATGTGATAGTCGTCTACAGATTAAACTATACATATGTGTGGGGGGAACATCGTTAATGAACATCAATTATTGGGATTCTATTATAACGAATGCTACAGTGCTCGGAGATGTAGAGATTACTATTCTATTTTCACTACTATTATCTATATGGTTATTACTTAAACGTAAAAGAAAAGAGTTTATATGGATGAACCTCGTGATTTATGGAGGGATAGTTTTAAATCTTGCTTTAAAACTGGTGTTTAATCGGGAGCGACCTGGAGAAGAAAGAATGTTAGAGGTTTTTGGATATACATTTGAGGTCGCTTCGTATAGTTTCCCCAGTGGTCATACGATGCGTATAACGCTATTAGTCCTTTTTATAGGATATCTCCTGCTTAATTTATTTGCTCTTACGTTTCAAAAATTATTTTTTGTAATTAGTATTGGTGTCTTTTTAGTTTTTATAGTAGCTTATAGCAGAGTATATTTAGATTATCATTATATATCGGACTCCATCGCTGCAATTATTATCTCCGTTATATTTTTTAGTGGAATGCTACTTATTCGAATGAAAATGATGTTACCTGTTTATCCGGGTCGATCCATCTACTAATAAAATTTGGTGTTTTCGACCTGCTTTGTCTTATCAGAACACCTTGCAAGAGGGTGTTCTGATAAGGAATGCAGGGAGCGGTCTTATTTTGATGAAGATCTGCTATCTTCTAGTAAACGCATCAACTTTTTCTTTTGTTTTTTGGAAGAAAGGATATATAGTATGTCCATTTCTTGGATTACGGTGTCGCCGGATGGAGTAATCAATTCACCACTTCTAATTATTGCATTAATTAACACTTCTGAAGGGAACTCGATCTCGGCTAAAGTGCAACCAACTATGACCGTGTTTTGATTAACCGTATACTCCACCATTTCCGCATTTGCTTTCCCAATAGAAACAAGCTCTAATGTGTGAAAAGGAGTAACTCTTTCAGGGCCGGTTAGATTTAGGATGTTTGCAAAAGGAGAAATCGAAGCTCCTTGTAGTAAAGCGGAAGTTAAGACGACGAAAAAAACTACATTAAAAAATAATTGGGCGTTCTCGACCCCAGCGAGCATAGGAAAAGTTGCTAATACAATAGGTACCGCCCCTCGAAGACCAGCCCAGGAGATTAATGTTTTTTCTTGCCATGTGTAATTAAATCCAATTGTTGAGATCCAAACCGCGATTGGTCTAGCAATTAAAATTAAAATGAAAGAGAGGAGAAGCCCACTTAATATAATATCCAGCGAAAATAATTGGGAGGGAAATACTAATAGCCCAAGAATAACGAACATCAGTAGTTGCATCATCCATGCAAAACCTTCATTGAATCGAAAAATCGTGTGACGATAAACAAGATCAGAATTTCCGATCACTATCGCTGCTACATAGACAGCTAATAATCCACTTCCATTTAAAGTTGCAGTAATACCATACGTCATCAAAGCAAATCCCATAGCTAAAATAGGATATAGCCCTCCCGAATCTAAATTAACACGATTAATTATAATAGACGCTATCCAGCCGAGCAGAAACCCAAACAAAAGACCTAACCCCATCTGAAGAATAAATTCTCCAACTGTCCCCAATATGGTTTGGCCATCTATCATAATTAATTGAATTAAAGCGAGGGTAAGAAACATGGCCATCGGATCGTTAGTTCCTGATTCTGCTTCAAGCGTAGCTGCAAGTCTTTCTTTAATGTTTTGCCCTTTTAAAGCGGCGAATACAGCAGCAGCATCCGTTGAACCGACAATCGCACCGAAGAGCATTCCCTCTAACCAACTCACATTTAGGATATAGGTAGCGGCGATGGCAACAATCACGCTAGTAATAACTACTCCTACAGTGGCTAAAAGTAAAGATGGGGCTGCTACAGGGCGGATCGTATTCCATTTAGTTGAAAGCCCACCTTCAAATAGAATTACTACTAATGCAAAAATACCAATAGTTTGTGCATATAGAGCGCTGTCAAAATAAATTAAATTAAGACCATCACTACCTGCAACCATTCCCAATGCAATAAAAAGCAACAAGGCAGGTATGCCAAAACGGGAACTGAATTTCGTAGTGATTACTCCTACGAGAAAAAAGAGAGCAAAAATAAGAATCACGTAATTTGGATTGATCGCTTCATCGAACATAAATAGAACATCTTCTCCTCTCTATAAATTTACATCTATCTTGATAAAATGGTCATTCGAAGGGTCTATACCAAGATAATGGTATGTCTCGTACTTTGATGAATGGTCAAAAAGCTTTTGTATAATAGCAATAGAAACTCCTTTTTTATAGGCGTGGTATCCGAATGTTTTGCGAAGCGTATGAGTACCTATGTTTCCTGGGATACCCACTTCGGAAGCTGCTTGATGAATAATGCGGTAAGCTTGTTGTCTAGAAAGAGGGCTATTGGATCTCGGAGATTTGAATAAAAAATCATGAGGGTGTATGGAGGCGCTCTCAATGTATGAAGATATGGCTGTGCGAGCCTGATTATTCAAATAAACATAATTGATGCGATTATTCTTTTTAAGTAACGAATAAGAATCTTTAATTCCTCCTGATTGATTTTGGATATTATCTACCTTTATGTTTAACAAGTCGGAAATACGTAGGCCCGTATTAATACCGACTGAAAAAAGCGCATAGTCTCTTAAAGACTGCTTTTTTAGATGGAGCTTCATTTGATTAATATGATTTACACTCACAATTGGATCAACGAATTCCATGGAATCTTACCTTTCTTTCTAATTTTGTTACTTATACAATAATATACACGAATATGTAATATTAAACAAATAAAAAGCAAGGGTTTACATATTAGTTAGCTTTCACTACAATTAAATGAAGTAGAAATTTAATTGTAGTGAAAGCTAAGGAGCGTAGAAAGTGAATAATAATAACAATAGAAAAAAAGAAGATGACTACAACTATGCAGGAGCGAAGGAAGCTCTGCGGGGTCTATTTTGGGGCGTTGGCATGATGACTTTTGTATTTTTAATAGTGCACTTTGTCATTGGCATACCTGCTTTTCAATAGGACAACAAAACTAGTCTCATATTTGTTAATCTCTCCTTATTTAAAGTAGCAGGCAACTTTATAGTTGCCTGCTACTTATATTAGAATAAATCTATAAATCATAAAAACCCTTTTATATTATGAACTTCTAACGAAAAAGTGATCCCGTGACCAGGTTCATTTAGTTTTCCTTCTGTTTCTATCGCTTTCAAAATTTCTTCCTCTTTTTCTCTAGGAATAATGGAAAGAATTCCTTCGCGTTCAGGTTCAATTTTCATTCCAAAAAGCTCTCCTTCCGTGTCGCTGTGTCCCCTAGCTAAGAAAATTGTGGATTTTTTGATTTTATGTTGATCTTCAAGCATCTTCATAATGTTGCTAGTTAATTTCCTGTCGACAATGGTAACTACTAAACAAAAATCTTTAGACATAAAAAACTCCTGTGTAACTCATATTATTTTTGACTAATGGATAAGTCCAACGTGAAATTTACCATAACATGTTTGTAGAGCTTTATATACCACCATAATCAAAAGAAATAGGGAAGTGTTGTAATGAATGAAAAAAGGAGCGGATATGTTTTTATTATATTAGGAATTAGCCTTATGTGTCTTAGAATATTCGTTATTCAATACTATTATTTTACAGGCATCACTTTAGTTCCTGAATATATAATTATTATTAGTTTCTGGTTGGTATTTTAACTTTAGCAATAGGGATAAATATCCTTTGGAAATTTAAAAGGTAACATTAAGTGCCTCTTATACATAAAATATTTATCTTGAAATAATCATTTTTAATATATAATCGTTTGACTATGTTAAAAATGTAAATACATATAGAAAATCAATTCATTTTTCGAGAGCTTCACTTGTCACTTTAAGAGATAACTTGCATTCATTTCAAGCTTTATTTTGCGTGTCATTATCATAATAAAATAAGGTGTAAAGAAATAATCTCGCAGCTCTTTTAAAAGAGCTGCGAGATTATTAAGAGTTAGGTGTTATCGCTATTTTGGATCATGCGGGGAAGAACAAGGTTCAAAGCGTCGTTAATAGTAAAGACACCAAGGAATTGGGAACCATTCATTACTACCGCCAGTTGTTCACTCGACCGCCGCATGCTTGTTAGAGCCTCATGTAAAAGCGTATCCGACTGTAGAATAAATGAAGGGCGCGCCAGTTCCCATGCAGGTCTTTCTGGAAGCTCGAGCAGCGTATCACGCACATGAATGATGCCTGGTGCCGAATCATTCTCTGCCATAATAAGAATACGTTTGTGACCAGAGCGTTCTGTAGCCTTTTGCACATCATAAGCTGTAGCATCTGAAGAAACTGTGGTTGGCGCCACCACTTTTGAAAGTAAATCAGCAACCCGCAAGGTTTCCAAATCAAGAGCCCCTGAAATAGGGACCCGTATAGAGGAATCGAGAGCACCGACTTTCGCCGAATGTTCTACGAGATAGCGGATCGTCGCCGCATTCTGGCCACCAACCGCGGCAGTTTCAACAGGTTCGACTCCTGAAGCCTTGACGAGACGATTGGCCATACCGTTGACCCACAGTAACATTGGCCGAAATGGCCAAATGAAGATGCGGGCAGGCAAGCCAATCAGAATCGCCGAATTCTCCGGGCGTGAGATGGCCCATGATTTCGGTGCCATTTCGCCGACAACAAGATGAAGGAACGTTACAATCAGCAGGGCCAGGAAAAAAGAAGTTCCATCAGCCAGCCAGTAGGGAAGTCCTGCCTCGGCAAATAACGGTGAAAACCAGGCATCGACAGCCGGTTTTGTTATTGCACCTAAGGCGAAAGTACATACCGTAATTCCCAGCTGTGCTCCTGCGAGCATGACGGTAAGTTCATTCACCGAACGCAGTGCAGCACGGGCGCCGCGGCTGGTAACCGCAGCTTCTTCAAGACGATGGCGCCGCGATCCAAGCAGGGCAAACTCAATAATGACAAAGAATGCGCTGAGTGCGATGATTCCTATCGTCACAATCAAAATGATCCACGGGTTACTCATGATTTCCCCTCCTCACCTGAGTGGAAATCGATGCAGAAACAGTCTCGTCTTTGCATTCCTCCAATGTCAAATTGACTAACGTAGGAACCCGTCTGTCTACCTGCATGATCTGCGCTTCTAAATAGCGGCGAACCGGTTCGTCCTGAACCAGGTCCCCCGGATCCTGAGGCAGCTCCACCCGGATAATTTCGTCAACGGCGGGAAGATTATCACAATAGGATATAAGCATGCCGGCCAGCGTTTCATAGTCGCCCCGAGGTAAGTCGTACCCGATTTCACGTTCGGCTTCATCAATATGAACATCCCCGTTCATCTGCCAGATACCCCCTCCTTCAAATGCAACGACTTCCGGCAGTTCACGGTCGTGCTCATCCGAAATTTCTCCGACGATTTCTTCAGCAAGATCTTCCAATGTTAACACACCAGTAAATCCTCCATACTCATCAATCACACAAGCCAGGTTTTCCCGCGAATGAAGCATCTGTTTTCGCGCCTCCGGAAGAGACATCGATGTAGGAACTACCAAAGGCTGCTGCATCATTGCAGTGACCGGGGTACTATCAGCCAGTGACGAGCCCAGGACATCGACAAGGTGCACGACACCAACGGGGATATCCTCCTCGTTGATGACCGGATAGCGCGTATGTGCTTTCGCCATCAGGATCCGTACCTCCCCAATGGTGATATCCGGTTCGACAGTGTCCGCGCGTGATCGCGGTATCATCGCATGCTCGACATCACGTTGAGGGAAATCCAGGATGCGATCGATAATGATAGAAAGATCTTTTGGTAAATCACCGCTTTCGCGGGAGTCTGCGACAATGTGTTCAAGATCACTTGCGTTCGCACTGGTATCGATGTCATGAATCGGCTCAATTTTTAATAATCGCAGCAATCCGTTTGCTGATTTATCAAAAATCGTAATTAACCACCCAAAAACAAGCAGATATATATTCGTTGAGCGGGCAAGTCCCCGCGCCATTGGTTCAGGATTGGCAATTGCCAGGTTCTTCGGATATAACTCTCCAAAAATCATCTGTACAATCGTCGACAGAACTAAAGCTAGGATGGTGCCGACGGAAATACCGACGACGGCAGGCACTCCCACTCCACCGAGCAATATTCCTAAACTTCGGCCTACGAGAGGTTCGGCCACATATCCAACAAGCAGGCCTGTAACCGTAATGCCCAGTTGTGCGCCTGAGAGCATAAATGACGTCCGTTTCGTGACGGTCAATGCGCGCTTGGCTGCCATATCCCCTCCATCAGCCAATGCACCCAGACGCGAACGATCGACAGACATGTAGGCGAACTCTTGAGCAACGAAATAACCATTGGCAGCAATGATAGCAAGAATGACGAGAATACCAAGCAGTAAGGTCAACGTAGCTATTAACATAAGTCGTCTACCGCTTTATTTCCCAATTGCACCTGTCTACCATGACCGGCCTCCACTTTATACAGAATATAACTACTCGAGGGTGGGTCATCGTCGTCCCGACTCGTTCTTTGTAATGATTCGAACATTATTCTCTTTCCTCCATTTGTATATATCGTTTTTTCAATAGTACTTAAAACCGGCTGCAATAAAAAAGAACACAAAATGGATCCCTGTTATCTTCTCTTAAATTGCCATACCCCCTTTCAAGCTTTTACCAGGATTGCTTATTTTATGTTCAAAAGATGAAATCCATTGCATAACACCTGTGATTTCATATGTTTACACCGAGAAATAATTATATTATATGTTAATTCTATTTTATTTTAAGAAGAATAGATTGGTTTCCACCTTTCATAGTAAGTAGAGAATATTTTTTTTAAAAAAGGAAGAACGAGCATAGACATATTATACCTCTTTATTTGATTTTATCCATACATTTACATCGTACGCAGCTCGACACTTGAAGGAGACTACGAATAAAAAAATTTCAATATTAAACTTTTCAAAATATCTGATATATACTTCTATTTTATTACAAGAAAGTTTGGAGAACTGCATTCTTATAGAATCATTGAAACAATCATCTGCCTTTTACAAGACGACTTTTTTGTGTCAGGATTTTGCATACTTCTTCAGTATGATAATAAGAATGCCGCGGATCTTTTAGTTTCAGAAACTTAATGTGAAAATTTACAATAAATTAGTCGTTCATAAAAGTACGTGTACGAACGTATCAAAAACACCCGAAAAATGCTAGCTGATTTTATATCCTCTTACGAACACTATAATATGACGAACAGCATCAAATAATTTCACTACAAATTCCCACGGTAATTTAATGTAATTTCGTCCTTCTGCAAAGAAGATTTGATCATGAGAATTTATCTAGCTATGAATCGGACATATTCTTGCTATGTTCCAAAACTCGTCCTTTTCTGAACACTTGCTTGATCTTTAAGATTTCAAAAACTTTTTCCATGATAGACCTCTCCTTTTGGTGGATTTACTGTATCTCTGATTTACAGCGTTACTTGTTTTATGTTTCTGTCCTCCTTTGTGAGACAACCCGAATCCACCCGAAAAGCCGTGTAAATGGCGACCGGCAGGGAGTGCGACAGCAGTAAAGAACCGTTAGGGAAGTCGGTAAAACCCAATGACTTAGAGGGCGTTCGCTTGCGATCTGTGCAAGTGTACGCCCTCTTAGCCTACTTGGTTTTATCGGCAGCCCTTCGGTTTCTGCAGCCCGTTTATTCGGCTTATGAGGTTGGATTACCATTGGGAGACAAAGGAGAAGAAAAAATGAGCCGCATCCCGGCATTAGAAAGGTTTCATCCTTTTACCTGTTGAAAATGCAAACAAATGTTCTTATAATAAGAGCATAAAATGCACGGGAAGGCGGGAAATACGATGCTGTTACAAGAACCAGCAAACCGGCTTTCAGATCGAGAGCGAAAAATGCGGCATGTGATTTATTCTCATTTTCAAGGTAGAAATAATCATGCTACCGTGGGCGATTTACAACAATGCATGAATTTAACTCGAAAAGAAGTAGAAGCCTGCATTACGTCACTATTAGAGAAGGAACTTATCTTAAAAGCTCGTACTGATTGTTATATCGTGAAAGAGCATTTTGATAAGTATGTGGAAACCATTAACTACGGGCAGTTAGGAACGAAATCGGACAATGATTATATTCCTCCGCATAAAGAATAAATATATATTAAACAACTAAATATGTATTTAACTAATTAATATATATTTAATTAATTAATATGTATTGTGCATGAAAAAGCCAGCAGAACAGTCCTTTGCTCTGCTGGCTTATCTTTATATTAAATATGAGGAAGATAAAAACGATAGTATTAAAATATCAGAATGATAGTATGATACCATTGAATTACCATCTTTATGACCAATACGATCGGGGAGGTATTAACGTGAGCGACAAAAAAAGCTTCAAGTGACGATGCCAGGAGCCTTAAAAAAAGAGTTACTGAACTTTATAATATTTTAGGAGGCAAATATGATGCAGATGAAATATACGAAATTATTGAACACAACACTGGAAAAATATAAAACAAATGGAGTGGAGGAAGCTTATCAATATATTTCTAAACATGCTGATGAGGTCGAGGGAAACCATGCTCAAATTTACAACTTTAAGTACTCATTGGCTGCTGCATCTGGACACGAAGATGAAGCCTTAGTAATAATGAAAGAAGCGATAATTGAAAACGGTCATTGGTACTCTTATAACTACCTTTTGGAGGATGATGACTTGGAATCCCTTCGTAAGTATGAAGAATTTCAATACATGATTGAACTTTGTAAAAATAGAGAAGAAGAAGCGAAAAGAAATGCTGCATCGAAATTGGAAGTTATATGTCCAGAAGAGGGACAACCTAAGGATCGTTTATTAATCGCCCTACATGGGAACCAAGAAAACAATATGTTTACAAAGGAAAATTGGCAAACTGTTACATCAAGTGGCTTCGTATTAGGATTGCCTCAGTCTTCTCAGGTCGAATTCTCAGGTGGGTATACTTGGGATGATGTAGAAAAGGGATCAATTGAGTTGCATACTCATTATGAAACTATGAAACAAAATTTTCATGTGAATAATGATCGTATCATTCTTGGGGGCTTCTCCGCTGGGACAGGAGTTATTCTAAACACAATTTTGAAAAGGGATATCCCAGTACAAGGTTTTATTTTTGTGGGACCATGGTTACCAAACATCGAACAATGCGCTGATGAATTAATTACCTTGGCTGAAAATGGAATCAAAGGGTACATTATCTGTGGAGATCAAGATGAAGATTGTCTTCAATGTACTAAAGAGTTCATTGAAGTGCTGGAAAAAAAGAACGTTCAACATGTATTTGAACTAGTAAAAGGGTTAGATCATGATTACCCGGAAAATTTCAATAGGCTCTTGAACAATGCTATCGAATACTTAACAAATAATAACTAAAATAACAGACTTACAATAAAAGTCCACCCAATAAGATGAAAAATGCAGGTTTAGGGTTTACCCTAAACCTGCATTTATTTGATTTGGTATAAAAGTAGGTCTTGCAAGCAAGTTAAGGGATTTATAATGAAGGTTTTATGACAATAACTGCATAATGTATATGATGAAAAAATTAAATCATTTCACAGCCGGTATGTTCACTTTACGTATTACCTTGAATATACTAACCTCCATTTAGTTAATTGAACGTTTACATTGTACTAATTAATATGAAATTTTAATTAATTAAAATGTACTATAGGGCAGATGAGACTAGTTAAGTTAAGGAACAAAGAGTTAAAAACTGTAAATGAATGATTTTGGGATTATTTGAAATTTTAATTTATTATTTATATTTTTTACAATTTATTCATAATACAAAAAGGAGGTTTATACATCTAACGGAGGTAAAAAATGCAATTAGAATCTGATGGAGAAGGATTAAGTAATAGTTAAGTGCGAAACAATCAAAAGAATTTAGACGTAGGTTGTTAAATGACGTTGAGGCCGTTGTAGTGAAGTGTTTAGAAGGTGGCAAGGGATTTAAAAGTGTTTTGCTATTCTTTTTAGAGAATAGTAATAAATTTGATTAAGGGGATGTGAATATATGAAGTATATTATCAAGTTCAAATTATTTTTCTTTATTATATTTATAGGATTTACATATAATGTAAATGCAGATACGCAAGACGACTTATCCGTAACCGATGAAGAACGGGAGACAATAATTTCTGATTTGAAGGAAGAAATAGATAATGGCGAAGTAGATTCACTAGAAACAAATCCATTTGATTTAGAGATGGAAATGAATATGACTTCAGATGAAGCCGAAGAATCTGGCCTTATTATGTCGCAACCTCAATCAGCAAGCACTACTATTGGAGAAACCACAGATGAGGACGGAAATGAAGTAACTTTAAATGCTACTCTTTTATCAGGATCATTGAAAAGCAGAACAGCAGGAGATACTTACTACGATTATGGTGAAAGTATAACGCAAAACCACTACCTAGAATGGTATGAAAGATATTCAAACGGTTATGATAGAATTAATTTAAACTATTATTCAAGCAGTTGGGATAGATCAACAGCCGCATTTTCTGTAAGAAACGCAGATGTTTATACAGAAAGTGCCGGAAGAAATGACGCTGGTAATTATACTACTTGTTTGGACGAAAGAGATATAGGTACTGTTTCTTGGTCATCAAATAGCTCTATTCATTATGCAGATTATATCTGTGGAGACGATTATATCGAAGCAGAGACAGCAAACCCTATATCAAGGGTAACAGGCGACATTTACTACAATCAGCGGATAGTAAGTAGTGGTTTTAGAACTACAGTAAGACCCAATTAATAAAAAACAGATTGTTTAAGAGAGATATTATGCTCGTATATAGTCTCTGTTTTGCATAGTAGTATTCTTTCAATATTTGATGATTTTAGGCTCACAAGAAATTGTATAATCCAATAATTGATAGTATAGTTAAAGTGTGTAATCTACTACAATTATACACTTTAGGAGTTGAAAAATATGCAACATACATTGTTGTTATTCTTAACTGTTTTTATATTATCTGCTTGTTCAAGTTTAAATGACAGTAATGAGAATTCCTCATATCAAGATCTGCTACCTGAAAATGATGGTGAATACGCAGCTTACTCTATTGTAAATGATGAAGACGAGGTTCGAGAGTTAATGAGCAAATTAAGTGCTCCAGAGTATAGACACGTTACTAATTATCAAACAGATGAAGTGGAAAATCCGGATGAAGTATATTTTTCCGAACTGGAAGCATCTGGAGTGCCTGAATATTTCATTTTTGATAATAGTAGTTTGATTTTCAAAACCAATGATGAAGAGGAGTTTTTCTCTTATCTAGACGACCTTTCCGAAAATTAATTTTTCTTCCTATTCATTAAAATCACTAGAAATTAGTTTCTTTTCGTATGAGAATCCTCACTCTTATCAAGGATCGACTAAATGAGCGAGAGAAAATGGAAATCATTTTCTCTCGCTCATTTTCCTTGTATTAGACTTCTTTTCAATTTCAGTTTATTAGAAATGTTGCCTTAACTATCCTCAATTCGCAAGTTGAATCTAGTTATGTGTTGCGGGAATATAGGTTAATAAGGTTGAACCAGAAATTATGAAGCAAATATTTACTTCAAAGTACATGAGGCTAATCAGACTATATTACTTGAGTGCAACGAAAAGTTAAGATGGTAAGTTCTTTTAAAAAATCAAAACCCCTTCATCCTCCTAGATTGTTCACGACCTATTTATATGTTTGCTTGGTTTCATCTAGTGTTTTGCGTAGACGACTCACTAAGCACCTTAGACTCTTCGATTTGCTTCACTAATTTATAGAAGGTCGTTTTCTTCAAGCCCGTTTCCATCATCGCACGGGTAGCTGTTATTTGACCTTTCTTCCACTTTCCATAAATGGACCAAAAATCGTCTGGAATTGCGACTTTTGGTCGTCCATAAGGTTTTCCATTATTCAAAGCAGCGTCAATACCTTCACGCTGCCTTTTTCGGATGCGATCTCGCTCATCTTGGGCTACCCAAGAAAGAATCTGTAAAACTAGATCAGCAATAAACGTTCCCATACTGTCTTTATACTGGGTGGTATCTAGAAGAGGCATATCAAGAACGACAATATCTGCTTGGATATTTTTCGTAATATCATTCCATTCTCCCAAAATTTCTTCTTTGTTTCTTCCAAAACGATCTAACGAGTGAATATAGAGCACATCTTCTTTTCGCAGTACTCTCTTTAATAATTGGTACTGCTCTCTATCAAAATCTTTACCACTCGCTTTGTCCATAAAAATATCTCGTTCGTTAATTCCTAATTCACTCATGGAAATTATTTGTCTACTCTCATTTTGATCTTTACTGTTGACACGAATATAACCAAATCTTCTTTTTTCCATAAATTTATATCACCTTCGCTATAGCATAGTATTATTGTTAAATTATACCACATTTCGTTCGTAAATGTATTAGTGAAATCATGAACGTTCGTAAATTTATTTTATGCTTTTGCGAACGTAAAAACAGTCATGATTTATATACGAAATAAGCGTTCGAAAAAGTGTACTTTTTTGAACGGGTTAATTTAATCATGATTTCAATAAGTAACTTTGAGATTGAATAAAATGTTAAAATTAGGTTGTTAAGTAAATGTAGTTATTTTTAACTAATAATATAGTTTGAGGTTGAACATGAATCATCAGTATTGTTTGAAATTAAAAATCAAACAGGACTATTTGGTAGTTAACGTTATGGATAAAAAAGATAAGCCTGTTGAAGGTGTGTTATGAGAAAATAGAAATATACAACTCTTGTAGTGATTTTGAGATTATAGTTGAAAGTTTATAAAAGATGGTTAAGAAAGATCGTATAATTTATAGGAGGTGTTCGGTTTGGACTTATTAAATGTGAATTCAATCGAAGAACTAAAAAAGTACGGAAAGTTTAAAGAAATAAAAAAGAAATTAAATTATAAATTAGGAAATAGCATCAAAATAAGAGCTAGAGGATGGACGGAACTTTTTGAAGTGATTAATGATTTAAACTGCTTAATTAAAACATTAGATAATAATGTAGAAGATGAAACTGCACACATTCTTCCAACGGGACAAAAGGGTCAAAGTCAAATTAAAAAAGAAGTAAATTATTTTAAAACTGAAGTAGATGAGCTTATTTTTTATTTATTAGAATTAGATGGGGATTCTAGGTTAGATAAATTAGGTGTTACTTCTTTTCACTATCGCAACCGCAAATATGCTAATAATTGGAGAAAGGACTTAGCTAGAAAATTGCATCCAGATGTTTGTAAACATCCAAAGGCTGAAGAAGCTTATAAAGAATTAAGTAAAATATATGAAGGGATGGGAAATTATGAAAGAAAAAGAAAGTCAATTGATTCCTCATCCTGATTGGCAAAATTATATTCCTTATGAAAAGCCAAGAGTATCAAAAGATCTAGCAGATAGAACCTTAACAGAAATTACAAATGCTATGGATACTCATGTCTATGTGGATCAACAAGGTCAGGTGTGGGTATCTGAAGAATCTTTGCACGTAGTGTTACGAACAAATAAAATAATGTCAGCCTATTATTTAGAACGTTTCAAGGATGAAAATAAAATAATTTTAAAGGGGTTAACTTATGTTCGTGTATTCGAAGTGACAGGACATATTTGGAAGGAAATAGAAAACTCTGGATTGAAAAAGAGGGGCGAATATCTAAAGTTTTCTGAGGAATGTTTGCGTTCGATCAGAGACTCAGATAAAGCAAGAGTAATAAGAGGAGAGCATGAAGAAAATTGGAAAGAGGAAAAGAAAAAATTGAAAAATAAAAGAATGAAACAATATAATATAATTAGAGATGAACTTACTGGAGAAACACTAGATTTTCGGACAGCTGAGTTTTCTCATATTAGGAGTAGTAGTGCTTATAAACACCTTGCGTTGGATATAAATAACGGGTTGATAGTAAATAAGACCATTCATGAAACGATAACAAGAGAAGGTGTAATAGATGAAGAACAGTTATGATACCTTTGTGATGACAAAGGGTGGGATAAAAGTTGGTATGACGATTATAAATTTTCTTAAATGAAGATTTATTACTTTTCTAAAAGTCACCGATCAAATGTTTATTTAATTAGAACACTGGGGTAGTTTCAATAATCTGAAGGGATCACTTGGAATAGGAGAGGGCTTATGTTCCCTTCAGTCAAGCCCCTTCCTACTACTTACCGAGTGATACTCTAATTAAGTTACACAAACTTATTGACACTACCGTTAATTTGCAAAAAATAGAAATTAATTATTCTATAGTGATTAACATAATCCAATATTATAGGAAGGGTGCTTTGAATTTGTCCTTCTCCTGGTCTCCTTTTTGTCCTGCATGGCTCTGAAGGATGACTGTATTCATAGAATTATAACTTTTGAAATTAAATTACCTAGGGAGAGAAACAGCCGTGAAAATAAACGTTGAAATCGAAAGTATACAAAAAGAAGGGGATTATATTGTAGGAACATTATCATTAGACGAAAATTTCAAGAAGGAAACCTTTGATCTTGAGTGCATTATTAGAGAAGATAATTCTGGTTTCGAGTATGCGTTCTTGAATGGTATAAACTTAATGACTGATGGGTAAGTGACATGCAACTTGTATCCAAAAGAAGAACTGGTCAAAATTTATTCTGTTGGAAGAGCAGTGATAGATTTAATCATAGATTTTTATGAAAGTGATAACTTAACCTATAAGAAAAATAGAGGGAAGTATAATAGATTGAATTAACAGTAAAAAGGAGCAGTTGCTCCTTTTTTGTTATTTATATAAAAAATTAGAATCTATGAATCTATATGTGGGGTCCTTCCAATAAAGTTATTGACAACGGTCGAAAACCCAGTTTTCCAAACTTCCTGCCCCTCACCTGTGGGTAGAAAGCAAAACAGGATTTGTTTTCATCAGGTCAAGAGGGTCTCAGGTGCGTAGCCATCTGGCCACACCTTAATTCTCAGTCTGGCCCCCTCCTTGCGATTACCGTGGGCAGATATGTTATCTTCTATTTCTATTTTTCTTATTTTGTTTCTTATGAACAGGTACAATTTTTGTTTTATAATATTTTTCTAAATTTTTTAAATCCTGAATCATCAAAGGATCTTCAATTTCTTTATCCGGAACATATTTCCAAAGAACTCTATACTCTTTTTGATATGAATATCTTTCGTCCTTAACAAAGTAAGGTTTGTGCAAAACGAAATTTTTTCCTTTGTTTGATAAATTAGAAGTATCAAAATTTTGCTCTCGTCTTGGCAAATAAACGCACGGTCCCATATCCTGAATAAATATTGATTTTTGTTCCAGCAAAGCTGTTAATCCTTTTATAAAACTTTTGAAATCGAAAATTTCTTGAAGGCCATTTCCAAAATGAGTTCGCACATCTTTACTATTTTCTAAACAAACACAATACACAAAATAATTGGTGTCTATAAAGGTAGTTTCTAAAGTAGTATTAGATATAGAAACAGAAGATGTAGAATCTACACTTATTCCATGAGCAGCCAATATACGTCTTTCTAAATCAGATGTTTGATTAGGTATGATTTGATATTCATCAAGATATAGAGACGATTTTGTAATACCTTCAAAATCATCTCCAATTTCAGAACCATGGTTAGTTTCCTCAAAGTTTTTGAGGAAATTAACCCTTATATCTCCTGTTTCTCTAAGTGAATTTAAATATTTTGGCTTCATAAATTTATAAACTTTCTCAGGCATCTCCATCAAATCCACTCCTTTATTGATCTTCCTTTTCATGAATAAATGTTCTATTTACTTTTTTTATGTTCTGAATCAGTAAGCAGTGATGTTTCTTATTCAACATATCCCCCCCATATCCCCAGTTATACATCACAGCATAAATATATTAGTTCTTATCAATTTCTTTATATTGATCAAGTTCACCGTTTTCAAATCGCCTCGCCATTTACTTGAACAATCCGGAATAGAAGTTTGTTAATGAAATGAATCTTCCATGGGAATTTGACAAACTAATACATATATATAATTATCTTATCAGCTTTTTAATTATAATTTGCTTCGTGATATTCTGTCATTGGCCATTTGAGTTATCTTCTCCATATAGTTTAAAGACTCGTTAGTAATGTCAAAATAGATATATCTTACAATTCCAGTTTTTTTCATGAAATTACCTATTGTGGATTTACTGGAGTTTCTATCATTTAGCAATTCTTCAAACTGGGGGAGAGGTATCTTAATTTTTATCTCTTTATCTGAAAAAACATTTATGTATTCACTTGTTTCATTCTCTTCCATTTGCACAGATAATTTTTCTCCCTTCTTACATCTTAAAGTCTCATACATTATGTGATTTATACTCTTTGCTTTTTGTTGAAGTAATGGTTTTATTCTATTGTTAGTCCAAGTTTTTCCGTTAGGTCTAATATCTTTATTAGCGAAAGTATCTGCATCTTCATGCCAAACACAAGTTGATCCATACTGAACAAAATTATAACTATTAAGATCTCCATTCGGATAATCATTTTGAAACATTTCCCATATAGAAAATAGACGTCGCCATTGTCGTTGACGGTCTAACTGATCCGTGAAATGCGAGACTTTTTTTGACTTTGATTTTAGAGTGTAATCCCATGGATTATTTTGTTTAGGTTTGCAATATTTTGCCTCAAATAGCATTTGCTTTGATTCGTTTCCTTTTCTAAATACTATTAACCCATCTGCTCCGAAAAGTCGTTCTTGTCTAGACGGAAGCGTAATCGCTCTAGCAATCGAAGGATGGCCTAATTTAGCTATTCCATATGGTCTTCTTAAATATGCCATGAAATGGGAGACATAATCTCTTTCATTATTAATATCTCCCTTATTCAAATCTTCTCTGCAAACTTCGTCGATTACTTGAATGAAAGCGGCTAATTTTTTTGCTTCAATTTTATTTAACAAAAATCTTCATCTCCTAATTTGATATATGATCTATTATAAGGTAAATCGTTAGGTATTTGTGAATTTGCAATCCCCTTTTCTTGACGATAATCTACTATTTGCTTAACATAATCCCACTTATGCGAATCTCAAACCAGCTGCGCTTTAAAAGCGGCTGGTTTTTATCAAATTATTCATTTAACTTTTGCTGTTTCATCAATTTCTATACGCAAATACATATCTAATGGAATGCTGCTCTCTATTAATTGTTTTTAATTACTTTCTAATTTAGCGTTTACATAGCTCACTAAGACTCACCTCCATTTTTTGTAACTTACCCTGTTGTTTTCATGACTAACAAGGTAAGAAGACACAGAATGGGGGTTTTTCTTTTGCGAAGAAAAAGGCTTGTGTTTTTCCTTCTTATGACAGCGGTGCTGGTCATTCTGGGTGCGTGCATGAATCAGGTGGATGATAATCAGGCTTCTGATAATCGGAATACCGAAGAGGCTGGGGATAATGGCGGCGGTCTTGTGGACTCCAACGAAGAAGCAGCGAATGCCCCGGCAGATGAGGACGCGGACCAGGAAGCGTTTCCGGAGATCGAGGAAGCGCCGACTGCTGATCAGACGGGACAGATGGTGATTTATAATGGAGAGATTTCCGTCGAAGTGAATGATTTTGACACGATGCAGGCAACTATTCAGGAGCAGGTCGATGCCAGAGGCGGATATGTAGTCGAGTCCAATGTGCAGCAGGCGGGAGAAAACGAAGAGCGTAGCGGCCGCATGGTGGTCCGGATTCCGCAGGAGGATTTCCATCCGTTTTTGCAGGAGCTGGAGTCTGCAAGTGCGACAGTACTAGAACGTTCCACGAGCGGCAATGATGTATCCGAAGAGTACGTCGATCTGGAATCCGAACTTCGTGCCCAGGAAGCGGTGGAGGAGCGGCTGCTGAGCTTTCTGGAAGATGCGGATACGACGGAGGATCTGCTTGCCATTTCTCAGGATTTGGACGAGGTGCAAAGTGAAATCGAACGCGTGACCGGCAGAATGAACTATCTGGAAAATCAAGTTGCCTACTCGACGGTGACGATTCAGATACAGGAACGTGCAGTGCACGTGGACCAGCTACAGGACCAGGAATCGCTGAATACGTTTGAGCGAGCGCAGAGCCTGTTTATGACGACCGTCAACTTCCTGCTTTCGGCTTTCTCTGGCGTGACTGTCTTCCTTATCGGATTATCACCGGTGCTCGTCCCGCTTGCATTGATTGCAGGCGTGATGTACTGGGCTTCCCGTCGCACGAAAAAGAAGAAGCAGGTCAATCAGGAATAAGAATGGAAGCAGCCCCGTTCATTAACCGGACGGGGGTGCTGTTTTCCGGTAAGGGATTTGCTGCATTTATCTGCGCTTCCTTGAGAATTTACCTCATCCGACCACTTCGCAGCAGTAAATTCAAATCAGGAGACACCTGTACGAATCTTCATCCAGCAGCACACGATAAGTGACTGGACCCTTTCATTTTTGAATAGTCCGAGCGCTCATTATTTACGGCCAGCTGTTCTTTTAGTTGCCTGTATTCATCTGCATAGAAGGAGTGTTCATTAAGAAATTCTTTGAACAGAATCAAATGTTTCTATTCAGCATCGTTTGCTTTCAGAAAGTGCAGGTGGTGACTGCCGTTTCCCCATGGACCTTTTCGGAAAAACAATCGTTCCTGCCATACATCTTTAGGAACATGTTCATATCCATTTATTTGTAAACGATTCATCGTAGTCTGGTCTAAATCAGCCAATTCCTGGACGACGGCTAGTATATCAATGATCGGCTTGGCCTTCATGCCGGAGATCGACGTACTCCCAACATGTTTGATGAATAGGGCCTTGTCTCTTAAAACCTTTTTTTGTGCCCTTTTCTCGTTCAAATGAATGAATCCATTCATGTTGATAGGCTGTTAAGCTCACATGAGTCTCCACATTAATCTCCCTTTTTTTAATTTAATCTTTTAATAAAAGGATTAATTTACATAAAACTATAGGTTAGTGCCGTTGTAAATTCCATGATTTTCTATATAATGGGCATCAGGTTGTGCATGTATCAAGTCATCATACACAAGTTGGCAGCGTCTATTAGGTATGTCAGATAAGGGAATCGTACATCTTTTTAGAGACCGATAGTTTCAGGTGTCTGACGATACGCATGTCTAGGTGGATATATTGAAAATATTTAATTATCGATACGGATTTTCCTGAGTACTAAAAAAGCATCACGGACCGATGATGGATGAACACGACTTATTCTCATAAATCAGTGGATCCGGCACTGGAAATGTATCTGAAAATAAATAGATATACTGCGAAGAGGTGATGGGGATGAGTACAGAAGAAAGCAATTCTGTAAGCATTGGTTCATTTTTTAAACGGGCAGCGGTACAGCCGCACAAAATTATGAGCAGTGATATGTATATATCTGCCTGGAAGAATGTCCTGCTGCTACTTTGTTTAGCGGCCACTGTAGTTTTTGCCGCTTATATTCTGTACCTGCCGCTGATGTATGATGGAAGCGCACAAAATCAATATGCCGGCATGGGACTTCTTGTGGTCTATTTAGGCCTCTTTTCCTTTCTGTTTCTCGCTCCCGTCATGGTCGTGCATTTTTATGTATTCAGCGGCATCAATCATAAGTGGGGCCGCAGCTCAAAAATCTTTGCCAAAATGTTCAGTGACTATTCAGCCATCCTAATACCTACATTCATACTGTATGCGGCCGGTCTTTACTTTTACTCATTGATGGATACATTCCAGCCGTATTTGCACCAGTTCGGTATCCTGTTAATGCTTGGTGCCGTGATAATCTATATCACATTATCCGTTTCTCTCGTCCATTACTATGTGGGAAAGCACCATAAAACTGTCACCATCATTTATGCGGTCATTACTTCCCTCGTAATTCCGGCGGGACTGATTTTTTTCGTGGCTAATATTATATAGGACTCTCAAGAGACGTCTTTATGTAATGTTGAGTGATCCAGCAGGCGGTCGGGACCAGGCTTTCGAAAAAGTAATGAATTCTGAATAAGCCGCAGTCAGCTGCTTATGTCTTCAAAATCGCTTTCCGGGAAAATGCTCTCAATATTATATTTGATCCAACTCCCGAAAGAAGCACGCACCAATTAGGCGCGTGCTTCTATTTAAAATTCCTTGGTGTCCAAGTTCTGGATGCTTCAGATACAGGACCAGGAATCGCTGAATACGTTTGAGCGAGCGCAGAGCCTGTTTATGACGACGGTCAACTTCCTGCTTTCGGCTTTCTCCGGAGTGACTGTTTTTCTTATAGGATTATCACCGGTGCTCGTCCCGCTTGCATTGATTGCAGGCGTGATGTACTAGGCTGCTCGTCGCAAGAAAAAGAAGAAGCAGGTTAATCAGAATTAAAAATGGAAGCAGCCCCGTTCATTAACCGGACGGTGCTGCTGTTTTCGGTAAGAGATATACTGCTTTTATCTGCGCTTCCCTGAGAATTTACCTCATCCAACCACTAGGCAGCAGGACAATCAAATTAGGACACACTTATACGAACCTTCATCCAGCAGCACCTGTAAAGCACCTGGATAATGTTTGCGTTATTCAAGAGATTTCAATCTTCACTCAACGAAAATACATATCTAATGGGATGACGCTAAGTGTGAGTAACACCATGCCGACGAAGTAGGGGTTGAGTGCTGCCGGGTAATCGCGTTTTTGGGTTTTAATATCGTCTACAGTGGACATGGAGTGAACCGCGCTGCCTGCCATCATGGCACCGTTACCTCCTCCGATGCAGATTAACGCCATGATGGAGCCGCCGACAAACATGATATTTTGCCAGGCAAAGTCCGTCATGTACCATACGCCAGTTAATATCAAGGCGCCAACCGCCATCGTGGAAACCATTCGAATCAAGTAGCCGAGCATGTCCATCACCTCAGTTTCAGTCGTTTTGTTTGTTTGTTTGTATGATTGTTTATCTCTATTTCTATACGCATCAATCACAAAGTAAGTTCCCATTTTTTCACTAATTATCCAGCTAGAGTGAAAGTTGTAAATGGAAAAGAAACGAACGCTGTAGGCAGGTGAGGGGATTAGTCGACGGCTTTTCCATTCATTATAACTGCGTATCTTTTAAGTCCAAGCTCCTTCAGCTTGGACTAGTAGGGCCTATCAAAAAATCAGCCTCCCGAATCTCTCGGAAGACTGGTGGTTTTCGTTATGCTTTATTGCGGTAGTCCAGGTTCTGTTTGTTAAGCGTTTCGTCTTTCCCGAAGAGGAAGTGCTTCTCCATGTCCGGGGAATACTTGGAGTTAATCGCTTCCTGGCCTGCGGCTTCTGCCACTTCACGAAGCATCGCAGGTGAAGCACCGCAGCACAGGCCGATATAGTTGATGCCGAGATCCTTGGCTTCCTTCGCCCAGGCCGCAATTTCGTAGCGGTTGTGGTAAAGCGGATCGAGCGACGTCGGAAAGGTGGTTTCCGTCGGCAGGTGGCAGCTGCAGCCGCCGTCCGGCAGGTTGAAAAACGTCGGGTGCTCCTCGGTCGTGCGGTACGGCACCGGCAGACCGGCAACATATCCGTCAACCTCGCTGCGGATCTTCTCGAGATACGGCTGCATCGTATTTGGTCCGCGGAAGCAGTTCATACCTACGACGAGCGCACCTTTTTCGGAAAGCATGCGGCACGATTCCTCAACCGTGTACCCGTCACGCAGGATGTTTTCTCCCATGAGACCCATCGTAATCACGGCCGGAAGACCCTGCTTTTGAATTTCCTCGAGCGCGACGACGGCTTCTCCGTGGTAGTAAAACGTTTCGCCGTTCACATAGTCGACGCCTTCTTCTTTGCACCAGCCGATCATTTCGGCGAACATGCTCCGCACTTTATCAACGGATTCCTGATCATTCGGGTCAAAGATGTTCGTGTTGGAAATGTTTCCGGCAACGAGCGCCTCTTCTGTCGGATGCTCCTTGGCGACTTCTTTTGCAAGGCGGATCGCCTGCCGATTGAGAGGTTCCAGCACATCCTCCTTGCCGATAATCCGCATTTTCTCCCGGTGGGCGTTGTACGTAAACGCGAGAACGACGTCTGATCCGGCGTTCATAAAGTCGCGGTACGTCTGCTTCAGTGCCTCTGGATTCTCCAGTGCGACCTCCGGCACGAATGAGCCGGCCTGCAGATAACCTCTTCGCTCCAGTTCAAATAAATATCCTTCTCCGGCTACGACGGTTCCGTCCTGCAGCCGCTGTTCCAAGCTTCGCTTCGCCATGTGCATTCCCTCATTTCTATATTCATTCCATGATCGTAATGATCTCCATATACCTGATCGTGCAAATGGGATATCCCGCACTTTACAACGCACTTATCGGATTGTCAAGAAAGGTGACAGAATATTCGTTGTGTTGTAATGTCCTATCCTAAAGAAAACTGGTGCCTAAACATGGAGGCTGCTTTGGCTGCTTTTTTTGGTGAAGCACTTGCGAATAACCAGACGATGAAAAAGACGAGTCCGATCGCGCCCCGATAGAAGGAAATAACGATTGGATTTTTACCCGGTCCATTAAAATGTTCCCGATTCCACCGCTCAAACCCCAGCCAACTGCTGCGATCATAATAAACAACACACCTGCAAAACGCATGCAACCCTCCCCCAATCGTTCTCTTGCTCGATGGCCCACCTGAAGAAGCGGCAGGATGCAGCCTTAGGATGAATTCCTTTTTATACGAATAACTAATCTGCTTTCTAGCAGGAAGAATGTGATAGTGAAAGAAAAACCGACATATCAAAGATTCAATTCTGTAAATCAATCGCAGGAGTACTTTAGACTGGATAATGACGAAATTTCGTGCATCAGCAGAATTGAAGACGCGATTCTTTTAATAAACTGATTGACCGGTCGGACGGTTAATTATATACTGAGCGTAACGATGAAGGAGGGCTTTGATGCGCGACGATTTACGTATGGTAAAAGGAAGTGAAACGAAGAGGCGTATTCTGGATACTGCGATGGCGATTGTGGCAACTGAGGGACTGCAGGGGGTGAGTGCCAAGAAAGTGGCCGACGCATCCGGGATTAGTAAAAGCAGCGTGTTTCACCACTTTCGCTCCGTTGATGAACTGCTGCAGGAGCTGCTTCTCATGATTACGAGAAACCTGTCGGAAGAGGTGGCGCAGGTGCATGAAAGTGCGGAAGAGTACCTGTACGCATTAGGGGCAGAAATCTTTCGATCGTCCACCGAGGAAGCACTTGCCTATACGACGCTGCTCCACTATGTGAACGCGGCTCTGTACACACCTGAATACCGCGACGTGCTGCTTCAATCCAACGAAGAGATGATAGACGCTGTGGCCAGACAGCTTCGCTTCTTCAGCCAGCAGCCGGAGCGGCAGCTGAATCAGGTTGCAGAAATGATTGTCGTGACGCTTGACGGCTACGGCATTCATTATTTGCTCGAACCGGATCGGAAGGATTGGCAGGAAATCTGGTCGCTGCACGTGAAGGGCTGGCTTCAGCTGCTGTAAACGGTTCGGATAAAAAAAGACCGTTTGATCGGTCGGATAGAGGTGCCACGTGATAAGGATCCCGGCTTTTTTTCATGAGATTCTCGGCGAGGTTCAGTCTAAAACGGCACTGCTCGTGATCATGCTGTTTACGGGTACAATCGTGCTCTTGGCAGGCGTTTTTGGCTATGTAACATGGAGCCAGCTGGCCTTCGTGAAACAGCTCGTGCTTTTCGTGCTCCTTATCGATATTGCCGGTGGTGTCGTGGCGAATGTCACACCGGGAACCGACCGCTTTTACGGAGGCTCGGCCAGACGCCGCTGGGTGTTTATTGCGATTCACGTGCAGCCAATCATCCTCGCCTGGGCACTTGAACTGCCGCTTATGATCGGCATTGGCCTCTGGGCGTTTACGACAGCCTGCGCTGTGCTGTTGAACGTAATGCGCGAGCAGCAGGAACAGCCGCTTGTGGCGTTTGCACTCGCAGGCATTGGCTTTATGCTGATTGCGTTCAGCGGAATCGCTCCGTTAGCAGCGGGGATTTTTCTGCTGTACGTGTGCAAAGTGCTGATCAGTTTTTCCATTTCATTTACGAAGGAGGCAGCTTATGAAACACGAGCCAGTCGTTCAGTTATTAGCTCAAGCATTTCGAGAGGATCCCTTTTTTAAGCTGATGTTTAAGGACGAGGAATGGGACACAAAGGCGACCGCGATGATTGCGTTTTTGATCAAAAGAAACGAGCTGCTGGACGGTGTGCTGCTGACAGATGATGAGGCGGTTCCTAGCTTTGCTGCTATTGTGGAAAAGCCGGCACCTTTAAGGCGGATTTCAGTAATGAATCGCCTCAGGCTGCTTGTTGAAATGATGAAGCTGGGCGTTCGTTTACCTGGGCGAATCCTGCCGATTGCACAGCAGTATGAGCGCATTCAAAAGCAGCACCTGCCAACTGAACCTCATTACTACATCACGATGATCGGCGTCGCCGCATCGCTCAGAGGCAAGGGAGTCGGAAAGCGTGTGCTGCAGGCGGTGGACGAATTAGCAGCATCCGGCCCATATCCTATTGCGCTCGATACGGAGAACGAACAGAACGTGGAAATCTACAGACGGCTTGGCTTTACGTTGACCGGCTCTGGGAAGCTCGGCGATGTGACGATGTACTGCATGACGAAGCCGCCAGAGAAGATGAGAAATGAACGTAACGGCATCAGGCGGGGAAACAAATAAACGCTCTTAGGCGTATCGAATAATACGAAGGAGGACTGAACGTGGATACTCATACTTTTTCCATCCTTATTCAGGCGGATAAGAGAGATATCTGGAACGTCTTGTGGGAGGATACGTCGTTTCGGGATTGGGCGAACTTGATTGATGAGGGCACATATATGAAGGGAAGGCTCGAAGAAAACGGGGAGGTCGAATTCATTTCCGCTGTCAACGGCTACGGGGTGACAAGCCTCGTCGAAGAGCTGCGCCCGCATGAGTATGTGCGTTTTCATCATCAGGCAGACACGCAGGATAGCGGCTCAGGCGTGAGGGAGGAGGAATGGACCGGAAAAACGGAAAGCTATCTCCTGAAAGAAGATGAGGGGGGAGTGACGCTTTGTCTCACACTAACGATCCCCGCAAATCAGCTTCCTCTCTTTTCCGAAAGGGTTCCGAAGGCGCTCGCCCGAATTAAAGAACTAGCAGAAGCGTTACCGTTGTCACGGATTCGAATCAACATAAAAGAAAAATGCAGCGCTGATGCATCAAGCATCTTGGCACAGGCTACAGGATAAGGACCGGTCCTGCAGCCATTTTTGTATTTTTGTTCTAGAGACCGTCCTTGTTCATGCTGGTAATCGTAGCGAACATATATGAATGGAAGATGAACAACTAAACGCTTCTTGAATAATCAAGAAGCGTTCAGAAGCAGTTACTGTTGGTGAACCGTGTTTTCCTTTCGAAGGGCCAGCATATTTTTAATGAGGCCGTATATTCCCAGAAGTATCATTACAATGTGTCCAATGCCGAACGGCAGCCTTAGGACAAAGGAAAAAAACAATAGTGTCGCAAGCACGATCAAGGCAATCCATAGTATGTTTTTCACGTATAGGTGTATGAGAAACCCCTCCTTAACTAATAGAGATACAACACAGGTCTTGTAATACCATCATGTATGCTGCAGTGTTACTTCGCAACTTCATTCACGTTCCCTCTTTGCAAAATGGCATGTAATAAGCAAATTTTATCATATAATACGTGCTAGAATAAGAGAATCAAAAGATGACAAATTGTTATGTAGGAGGCACTCTTTGTAAAAAAACAGGCTGTGATTCACCACTATGAGGAAACGATACAATTTGTACGCAGTCTTGAACCGATGTCTGAGCAATACTGGCGTACGCCAATTGCGGCTGGTAAATGGACGATAGCAGAAATTGTTGCTCATTTTATTCCGTGGGATGCGTTTGTCCAATCAAAGCGGCTCCCGTATTTTCATAGCTCTGAGCCATTACCCCCTGGTCCACAAGCGGCGCAAGTAAATCATGAGGCGGATGATTGGGCCAGGATCACCCCTGTTTCGTCTATTGTGAACGAGTTTGTTGAAGGAAGAGACAAGCTGATTGCGAGTATCGACTCCATTTCAGAAGCGGACTGGCAAACGCCTTTTCAAATAGGCGAAACAAACTTGACGATTGCCCGTTATTTCGAAAACTTAGCAGCACATGACCGCCATCATATGGTACAAATTACTGACTTGCTCGACTCTCTGGATGAGACTACAAGCGATTCTTCCATATGATCAGCTTTTGGCGGGGGATAGGTTGAAAGCTAAGGTCACTCATAGTCTTTAGAAACGTAGTGATAAGGTCTTTATGGAACGCATGCTAAATGCTTGAAACGGTCTCCTGGTTGGAGGTCGTTTTTTCTGTCCAGGTGTACCAACCAATCGAATTAATGAGATGCCCTGTGTCTGGTGATGTATTATTTTATTATACAACCAATATACATTACATAAACAAGAGAAACTGCCGATAAAAAGGTCATAGCCAATTTCAGCACGTTCATCAGGAGGAGAGACATGAATTTATTCGCTTTTACGAAACGATCGCAGCAAGCTGTATTTGAACCAGGTCTGGCCTATGAGAAAGGCAGCTCGTTTCAGCTGTCGGAAAAGGTGCTGGAGCAGCGGCTTTTTTACATGAACGTCACGACCGAAAAGCTTGCCGTGCTGCAGGAAGTGAAGCCGCACGTGCTAAGCATAAAAGATGAATTTCTGGATACAGTGCTCGATCACGTGTACAGCATCGAGCCGCTGCGCCAGATTGCGGAAACCCATTCCACCAGGCAAAAGCTCAAGGACGTATTCGCTATGTATCTAGCAACGTTGTTTGAAGGTTCGATTGATGACAAATACGTGCAGCTACGGAAGCGGGTCGGCTCCACGCACAAAGGAGTGGAGCTTCCGGTCGCCTGGTTTCTCGCCACGTATCAGGCGTTCAACAGCCTGCTTATCCCAAAGCTCGTGCAGCTGTTCGTGCATGATCCGCAAAAGCTTTCTGACGTGCTCGTTTCTGTTACTGACGTGATGAACTTTGACGCGCAGCTCGTTGTGGAAACGTATTTAAACAGCAAGATGGAGGAAATTACACTGCTTCACGAGGAGCAGCAGGATCTGCAGCAGGAGCTTAGCGGACTCAGTCAGGACCTTGCCGCGATGGTCGATCAAAACGAAGCCTCACTAAGGGCAACGGCCACACGTGCGGAAAAAATGGGGGCAGATACGCTGTCGACGATGGACCGGAATAAGAGCGTGCTTCAGCTTGCGGGAACGAGCGAGGAGCACATCGAAAAAATGACGGTTTCCTTCGCTGTTTTACAGATGACGCAGGGCGCGAGCCGGATCGAGGAAATGAAGCGCATCTCCTCGAGTATTTCAGACATGACCAGGCAAATTGAAAGCATTGCCGAACAGACGAACCTGCTGGCGCTGAACGCCTCCATCGAAGCTGCCCGGGCAGGGGAGGCAGGGAAAGGTTTTGCGGTTGTTGCAGATGAAGTCCGCAAGCTCGCTGAAAACTCAAAATCGATTACGTCCTCGATCATGGCACTTGCGTCAGAGAGCAGTGCGAATACCGATCAGCTTGTTGCCTCACTGGAGACGATGGGCCAGGCAACCGTTGCATCAGACGAGAGTATGACAAATGCCCGTTCGAGCTTTTCGAGCGTAAAGCTCGAGATGGAAAGCTACAGCAGCATGTTCCAGACGAATAAAGATGAAATGGACTTAATCGTGCAGTCCGTCAGGGAACTCGCCGACTCCACAACGAACCTCTCACACATGTCGAATCAGCTCCTCCAAAAAGGGCAGAAGGTTTCGATACTGTAACGAAAAAAACGTCGCAATCAGCGGCGTTTTTTCAGTCTAGCAGGAATCTTTTTTATCCTTGCTGTTTAAAGGAGTACCCTTCTTCCGCAAGTAGTTTTTTCATCGTCGGAATCGACGCCGGCCCCACCCCGTGTAAGTCTAGAATCTCTTTTTCAGAATAAGCAGCGAGCGTCTCCAGTGAGGTAATGTTTTCATGCAGGAGGGCGCTTCTTGCCGGACCGCTCAGTTTCATGAGAAAAGCCTGTTTGTCATTGGCATTTGTCACGTTAATCACCACCTTTTGATTCTGCCACTAGCTTTACTCGTTGGGTAAACGCTTTGACAGTTTTATCACTCGCAAACAAAAGCATCCATCTCAATATCGGGTTTGTAGGCCGATTCGTCACCGTATACCGGAAAATAGTAGACGAGGCTGTATGCCGAATCAATGTGTAATCGGCTGTAATATCAAACATATTCGCAAGAGTAAAGCTGACGCGAAGCTGCTTTTGACCCGGCAGATCACAGTACGCAATTGTTTCAACCTCATACGTTTCCGTTCGTCTGCCTTCCCGATACGTCTGCCGGTAAACGCTTCCGACTTTTTCATCTGTGATCGTGACCGGCTCATTTGCTTCGACCTGCGGCATTATTTTTTGCGTATGAGCAAGCGTGCCGTCAAATAACGTCCATACCTGCTCAATCGGAGCGAGGATGTGTACCGTACTCGACCATTGCGTCAATACATTCATCTCCTTCTCAGTAAGCTGCTGGTATTCTTTAGTATAGCTTACATGAGGAATGGAATGAATTGTTTCCAGTCTCCAGAAAAAACTTGCCCTATTCGGTGAGAGAAAAGCAAAAATGTAATGGAAGGGTGCGCGTCGCGAAAAATCGGGTATAAGGAGGTAAGGAGGGAAGATGCATGTTTTATTACGGTATGAAAGAGCTGTCGCTCATGCTGCTGTACTGGTCGAATCCGCGTAAGAGCGTGGCCAAAATCGAAGCGCAGGACAGCTGGGGCTATCCGTTTCTAGACGAAAATCGAAAGCCGACTGAGGAAGAGTTAATCCGACGCAGACATCAATCCAGTCCCATTGCTCACTCAAAGAATGACATCAAGAGAGCCGAGGCATTGTACGATAAATACTTGCGCATGAGTAAACGACCGTAAAACGGAACGGAGTCTGAGGAAGGCTCCGTTCCGTTTTAGTTTGAGTTCATACACCGGCAGCTAGAGCATTACAAGACATGGAATTGCATCCACTCGTGAAATAGAAGATAATGTAAATAATGAATCGTAAACCAGCCTCATATTCGGCATTTTCGAAGGTTATTGGAGCATACGGCTTACTTTTTTATTCAGAAAGCAATCTGAAGAAATCATTATCATAACGCAGACGATCTTGTAGATACTTCAATCAACATTCAAGAGAGTAATACGCGCCCAACTTCTTTAGAATCTTTAACTGAGACGAGGGGATCCTATGACTAATTACGTGCAGGAATTAAGGCAATTTGTTGGGAGTAAACCGCTTATTGTAACTGGAGCAACGGTGATCGTTTTAAATGACAATCATGAACTTCTCTTCCAGCACCGTTCAGATACGAAGGAATGGGGTTTTCCCGGCGGTGCTATGGAACCTGGCGAGAGCCTTGAGCAAACAGCAGCTCGAGAATTATTGGAGGAAACAGGACTGACTGCTGGGTCATTAGAACAAATAGGTGTTTTATCGGGAGCGGAGCTATATTTTACGTATCCAAATGGGGATGAGGTATATAATGTGATCAGTCTTTATCTCGCTCAAGGAGTACAAGGAGAGGAGACACCAGATCAACTGGAAAGCATAGAGCTCGCGTATTTCTCACTTCAACGGCTGCCTTCAATAATCGACAAGCGAGCAGAGATGATTATACGGGATTATGGGAAAACCATTAAGGAGCGATTCGGTAAATAAACAGGAGGCGACGGGTATGCAGCAATTGTTCAGCTACAACTGGCAGGTGCGGGAAGAGTGGTTCGCGTGGTGTGAAGAACTGTCTTCTGATGATTTTTTTCTCCTCCGTAACGGTGGTCAGCGAAGCTTTTACCGGACCTTTCTGCATCTGCTCGACGTAGAAAAGAGCTGGGTGCTGGCAATCGAAGGGAAGCCGGACGAACCGATTACCGCTGACGACGCTTCCACATTAGCCGAGCTGAAGGATCTTTCCGCACGTCAGCAAAAAGAACTAAACCGCTTTTTTACAGGCATCACGAACGAAACGTTAACCCAGATCGTTTCGCCTGCTTGGACGCAGCATTCCTATTCGGTTAACGTGATTCTTCAGCACCTTATCGCGCATGAGATTCACCATGTCGGTCAGCTGTCCGTCTGGGCGAGAGAATTGAATCGGCAGCCTGTGTCAGCTGATTTGATTGATCGAAAGCTGCCTGACCACTCCAGGTTTTAACGATCGTGCAACAGGCTAAGAGGAAAGATACTATAAGATATAGGAGGAAGCCGGATGTCAGGTGAACGAACGTATAATGTAAAGGCGATAATCGGATTTTGCTTCTCGCTGATCGCGTTGTTTATCCCGATCTTTGGTGTGCCGATCGGCATTGGAGGCATCACCCTGACCAGAATCGCGATAGCTGAAATCGATCAGTCCCATCAACAGGGAATCGGGCTTGCAAAAACAGGCTTTTTCCTCGGTGTTGCTGCCGTGATTGTACATACGGGCCTGCTCATTGCCGGCCTCATGTCGATATGGACACTTTAATTCACGATTACGTCATAGGGAAGTATTGCAAGAGTTAGTTATAAAACCGGCGGAATTTCTAATGCTAGATCTGATTTTTAGAGGATGGAGTATGGATAAGTAACTGGTTGATATGAATAGAGGCAGAAGCAACTACTTCAGAGTGAAATGACGTAATATACGTCCATCAGCGGAGGTCAACCAAGATTATCTGTGGCTCTTTTAGAAGAGAATATTCGATATCGATAATTCTTGGAAGAAAGGTGATACATCATTATGCTAGTTTTTTGGAATCCAATTCGAGATCACAAAATGAGTATCTCCTTTACTCATCGTGATGGCGAATATGATGCTATGCAATTGCACTCTGTAGAACGACCAGGGAACCTCCGTATTATTTTAGAAGATAATCATTTTTCTTACCTTTTTGAATACGAAGAGTCTCAACTATTTCCCTTTGATGAAGTTTATGCGGTTGTTCGAACTCCTGAACACATGCGAACTGGCCTGATGGAGGGTTATTTTGAAATCCTTGAGGAAGAAGGGATAACAGATAAATTCTGGCCCTTTTTTAAGGTGAAACATTCTTTATTGTTGACTTGGACTAGAAATGCCGTGGATATACACATGCCAAAAGAGAAAAAGCCAAATCATCATGTGTACATTACAGTAGATGAAGTCATTGAAGTAATTGCAGATAGAGACCCAAAAGTGACAATTCAAAAAATCGATAAATAAATAGTATCTTCAATTAGTTAAAACTGTCGGCTATTTTCAACTGGAGGTGCTTCATTTGGCAGGTGCTGCTTATAATGTGAAAGCGATCATCGGATTTATCGCTTCCTTACTTGCCGTATTCGTTCCGGTGTTTGGAATTGTTCTCGCTATTATCGGAATCGTGCTTTGCAGAATCGCACAAAAAGAAATCGTTCTCTCTGCGGAAGAAGGCGCCGCTCTCGCTAAGGCAGGCTCTATATTAGGCATTATCGCACTCGTGCTGCAGCTGTTTTTTCTTATCGTAGGTGTAGCAGCCTTTTTAGCAGTGTAAGCCGCACGAATCAGTCATGTCCGATGAAAATGTTGTGGTCATGCAGTGGAGAAATAGGTGACGATGACCTGCATCGCATAAGCAAACGGAGTCTGTTGAACAGGCTCCTTTTTTTGACGCGCTTTTATTTGGATAGCGTATAACTGGTCAGCTCGTATTTTAACGTAAACCCCAAAGAACGGACTAAATGATTAGCTGGTTTGTTATCAGAAGCGGTGCAGAGTTCAATTGTACGTATATCAGGATGGTGAAAGTGATGGGTCAAAGCCGAGCGGAGGAGGCGTTCCCCATAGCCGCACTGCCGGTAATCATGGTGGACGGCAATATATTCAATGGTTCCTTCACCATGCATCGGATTGGTTTCAGTGTACACATAACCTGTAACCGAATCATTATAGTCGCTTACGACAAATAGTGAATTGTTTTGGTTCATGCGCTTCAAAATAGTTTCACCATCAAAATAAGTTTGAGGAAAGGTTTGATCATGTAGCGCGACAAAGCTTTCGTGCAAATGGTCGGTGATTGGCTGAACGTTTATTAAGGAAGAAGAAGGCTTCGGCTGTTCCGTTCGCCTGAGTAAATAAACGTGTTGAATGCTGTCTGGCAAACCGTGATTAGATTCGATAAATGTTTTAGCAAAATAGTTCTTAATATTGATGAAGAATGAAAAACACGTAATCGTACTAAACTCTCCCAGCAAACGATCCCATAGAAGCTGAGCCATATTTAAGTCGTGATCCATACAAAACGGTCCCCATACATCTGCTTCTGAAAAGTCCTCGTCTATATCAAAACCTAGGGCGGCCACGATTACCCCATCTTGATAAGCTGCATAAAATGATTCAAGTGCAGGAGAATTGGAGAATTCATCCTGTAATGCATCGGTTATTTCGAACCTGTCTTCACCACAATAGCCGATATGAGATAAATCCGAGCTATTTTGAGTGGAGAGAAACGCAGCTAATTCAGTTAATGAGGTCGGCTTTTTTATAGTTAATGTCACGGAGTACCACTCCTTTTAAATGAAATGTCGCTTTCTAAATTCTACCATTTAATCGTTTGTCGTCCAAAGTTATGAGGTTGTTTTAATAATACAAGACTGCTAACTAAACAAAACTATCTCTAATCTGTTTCCTTGTGCGATTTGAACAATGTTTACAACTGGTTCGCATGCTGAAATACGATGAACTTTCACAAACTGAAACGAATCCTTCCGCTGATACGTAGCTCTATAAAGAGCAATGATTACAAGTGAAAGACAGGTGAGACGAATGTTTCTGCTAATACTCATTGGCGTTCTCTGTCTGATCCATGCAGGTGGAGCGGTTTTTGCTTCACGTCGGACGAACACCATCTATGTCTCCGTCGTTGTTTTATTGCTCGCTGTTTATCTCACCGACAGGCTTATTATACCTCTGCTCCCGGAATGGCTGCTATGGTTTCTCACGATCGGCGTATGGATGCCGGTGTTTCATCGGGCCTATCAAAAGTCGAAAGGGAATTTATGATATAATTAGCTAATAATACCAGTTAAAGGAGGGTGATCCAATGAGCAAAAATCGCGCTCTGGCACTAGGATTGATGGCTTTATCCGGGCCGATTTTATTAACTGGCGGGCTTCATAACCAGCTGCTTCCATACTTGTATCCACTGGGTGCCCTTCTTTTTTGTGCAGGTGGAAGCTGGTTATTCCTGCAGGAGTGGAGGAAAGAAACATGAAGGGTAGCAGGTGCCGCTGCTGCAGGGTGACATTCAGCTACAGCCAGCTTATTTAATTACAGTTTAGCAGACGCTGTCCTGCTTGCCGGAGAAAGCTCTTTTTAACGAGAGAGAGTCAGTTTAAATGCAGCATCCCGCCCGTATTGATGCTCTGTATTCCAGCATTCCTTATGCTTGTTGTTTCTCCGGTTTCCATAATGTTCTACCTATTAACAGGAACAGCGATGACCGTGCTGATGTTTGCGGTACAGCCGTGGATGCTAGAATTTACGGATAAAGAAGAAGCGTTATTTTAGAGAGGATGAGTCTTATGCCCGCAATAAAAGCAATTCTATTTGATTTGGACGATACGCTGCTGAGCCGAAAAGAGGCGCTGCACCGATTCTTTTTATTGGTGGTGGAAAAAGGATATGAAGAGCCGAAAGAGGAGGAGGCGATGTGGCAGGCGTTTCAGGAGGAAGATGCAAAATGGCACGGTCACGCAGATAAAACAGACGTGCTGCGTATCTTTTTTGAGCGCTATCCGCCGGGTGATTTTTTTAACGATCAGGAGTATCAGCAGTTCTGGAATGATTATTTCCCGTCCTGCTACGCCGTGACTGATGAAGTGGTGGATATGCTCGATACGTTGAAGCAGCAGGTGCACACAGGTATTGTGACAAACGGCGTAACGACACGCCAGCAGGCAAAGCTGTCTGTTTCCAAGCTGGAGCGCCTCGTGGATGAAGTCGTCATTTCCGAAGAAGCTGGCGTGGAAAAGCCGGATGCACGTATTTTTCAGCATGCCCTTTCCCGGTTAAATGTGCAGCCGCACGAAGCTGTTTTTGTCGGCGATGATCTGAAAAAAGACATTGCCGGAAGTCAAAGCGCCGGAATGCGTGCAATATGGTACAACCCTGAACGACTCAACAACGATACGGCGATTAATCCGGATAATGAAGTGCAGACCTGGAACGAGCTGTTAACGTTGATGAATAAGGAAGCATGAACCTATCGATCCTGGTTGCATTTTTTGTGAGTGTTCTCGTTTGGCCAGTCGTCCGCTCTTTTCTGTTGACGAATCCTCCTGCAGACAGAGTCCGTCTTGCAGTGGAAAGCGTGTTAATCGGGTTTGTCTGCGCATTCTTAACGGCAGTTGTAAGTTAAAAAGGGGGAAATATGATGGACGTCTTACTGGCAGGATTGTTTATCGTTGGCACGATCATTTGGCTGGCACTGGAGTTTGCGACAGATAAGGACATGCGGGAACGGGGCAAGTTCGGCAAGCATTTTAAAACGAGCTTGAAGGTCGTGGTGCCTTTTTTCGTCATTGGCAGCGGAATTTATCTGGGCGTGCGGTGGCTGATTGGGTAATGACTGATGGCAAGGAGTGATACATAATGAGAAAATCCGGCTATTTATGCCCTGTTTCTTATCATCGTTGGGGGTACTGTAGCGGTGATCGAAACTCTGTCGTTACATTACAGCTCGCCTGAACGAGTAGTCGATGCGTATGTAGAAGAGGAAAGCGAGCCTTATGAGAGAGGGCGCGTGTTCACGTTTGATGACCACGCTTTGACGGTGTTAATAGATGAGTGGCTACCGTTATGAGAATGAAGAACAGCTGGTTCGGCTGGAGTCAACAATTGACCCTTCGCTCAGGAGAATGAGAGAGTCGAATTGGAACGAAGTCTGCAGGCAGTGATGGGCCATTTTTTCTTTTCGGGGACTTGCCGCAGGGAGCATCTACAACCGCCACGATCAATGCTTCCAATATTGAAGCAGAAGAAATAAAGATTGACCACAGCAGCGAATTTTGGTTCATGGAAGCGACCAGGGAAGAGGATGAAGACGTTGCGGTTCATTTTATGGACAGCAGCGGAGAAGAGATCGAAGTTACCGAGCAGCAGATTCGATTTGAATGAGCGGCTTCGAGATGAACCCGGTGAACAAACGATCCTAGTGTTGAAAGGAGCATGCAATGAAGCGTTTTGGAGCAATTCTGATCGTCAGTCTTATAGTGTGCTACTTAGCTACCTTTTTCTTCGCAGGTGTTATCATGGAGAGCTTTTGGGGAAATGTTACGATTTTTGCCGTCCTCATAGCTATCACAGCTACTATCTTCGTCAATCAGCAGGTGCGGTTGGAAGAGCTTGAAGAGAAGGTTGCGACGGTAACCAATCACTTCGATAGAAGAGACGAATAAAGGCCCGGATCAATCATTCAATCGTTTGATCCGGGTCTTCCTCTTTCTTATTGATTTTGTAATACCCATACACATAGTCCGCAATCGCCGCTAACGCAAAAAAGATGGCCAGAATGAGTGGTATTATGCCAATTTCGGTTAGCGCTGTGCCAAATAATCCATACCTTCCGTCCTAGCCTCTGCTTCCGCTTAAATAGACAGGTAAATAAAGAGCAGATGAGAGCCAGGCCACACTGAACATAAGAGCACTAATGAGTAAAAGAATAAGACTGTTCCATCTTACCGGCATTGCTTCCAGATCCTTTTTGACATCTACATTTACTATAGCATAGCGATCACGATTAATGGAAAATTATACTAATAACTATGGTATAGTATTCTAAAAGGAGAAAATGCCATGCAAAAGCGCCGATTCTTTACACCCTTCGGATTGATTTCAGCATTTTTCGTCGTCATGTTTATGAACGGTATCATGGGTGATCGAACGATCGAGGCATCAACAGAACGGTTTATTCAGGAGGAGTTGACATTTGAGGTTGTCGATACAGAAATGATTGCAATCGATGATCAAGGATATGCTGTCATACTCGGCACCAAGGAGTTTGCGCTGTTGGAGCTGCAAAACTCGTATGCAGGCTGGAAATGGACCGGATACGGTATACAGGATGAAATGGGAGAAACGTATACAACGAGCGTCGATCATACGACTGGGGAAGTGTTTTTAAGTGGAGCGCTTCCTGAGCATCAGTTCGGTCATGTCGAAAAAGTCCTCGTTGCCGGGGGCGAGGCGGAGGTCGTTCCTCTCTCAAACGGGTATACAATCTGGCTACAAACGCTGCAAGACCAAGAAGCAACAAGCTGGGAAATTGAATACGTGGATGATAAAGGTGTTGTAATAGAAAGCTTTCTCCAATACTAGCGAAGGTGCATTGATGGAAAAGGAGTGCTCATTTATGACAACAACAACCGTCAATTGGGGAGGATCTGCGGTGCAGTTAACGTGAAGGGTTATTGTTACCTTCTTTAATTAATGGATAAGCCCGTCAGACTAGCTGAGGGGCTATTAAGTATGGGAAGCTTTTATATATGCAGGAAGTAAGATCGGAACTACTGAAAATTAGGATGGTTTGTCGGTGATCCAGCATACAGGTTCGCGGTCAGCAAGCACCTCAACAAAACCATCTTCAGTCGCAATGATATGGTGCTTCAATGTTTCGTTATGAACCTGGGGAACCTCCTGGAGCGCCCAACTAAGCAGAAATGAGCGTGTCGCCTTACAGAAAGGAGATATCTCAGAGTGCTGATGTATGGCGCTGATCAGCTCGAAACGATGTTCTTCCCTTGTTTCCAAAATCGCAAACACTTCTGTATAAGGAAGACCTTCTTCCGCAACGTAATGAAAATGGTAATAAAATCGATTGTCTTCAAAAATAAGATAAAGCCCGTGTTCTTCATCACGCTTTACCAGGCTCAGCGCTTCAAATCCTGGCTCAGGAATCGTTGAAAATTGAAACTCATGATTAGAAAACAGGGGCCAAGGCTCAAGCTTATAATAGTACATTTGTGTCCCTCCTTAAATTATGGCGAGCGAAGTGCGAAGCATGTAAATGAAAATAGCGCCGCTTCCAATAAACAGTACAACGCTGGAGGTTTTCCCGCTTGTTGTCCATTCTTTAACTCCCATTAGCAAGAAAAAGAGTGTGAGTGGAATACCTAAAGAAAGGGCTGTGAACAAGGAAGGTTCCATATTTGCGGCAGCAAAGCCAAAGAAAAGTACAGCGATTGCCGCTATAAAAATTAGTTTTTGCAGCATAAGTGACACCTCTCGAAACAGGATATGGTTATAGTTTACCATTTTAAGAAGGAGTGAAAGAATTCTTTTAGAAAGACATGTATGGACATAGTAAATTGCGTCACTTCGCCTATTTCCAATTAATGTTATAATGAATGGTAATAAATAGTAATCAATGGTAATGAATGGGAGGTTATTGCATGTCAAACCCGCTTTACGATCAAATCGGCCGCAGCTATGACACGACGAGGCGCGCCGATCCGCGTATAACAAAACGAATCAGGGAGCTGCTGGACGTTCGCAACAGTGCTCATGTAATGGACGCCGCATGCGGGACGGGTAACTATACGCAGGCGCTAGCGAGTGCGGGCTTACAGATGACGGGCGTTGACGTATCGGGAACGATGCTCGATCAGGCAAAGCATAAATTTTCGGAGCTGACGTGGGAACAAGCGGATCTGATCAGCATGCCATTTCGTTCAGCACAGTTCGATGGTGCGGTCTGCGTCCTGTCGATTCATCACCTGCCAGATTTGAAGGCCGCATTTCGTGACGTGCACCTTGTCATAAAAGAAGGCCGGTTCGTTATCTTTACGTCATCACCGGAGCAAATGCGGAACTACTGGTTACATGCTTACTTCCCAGAGATGATGGAACGCTCAGCCGAGCAGATGCCGGCTGTGGAAAAAGTGAAAAATGCGCTTGTGGAAGCAGGCTTTGCTGACGTAAAGCAGGAGCCTTATTTTATTGAAAGTGATCTCGAAGACTTCTTTTTATACAGCGGCAAACATGAGCCAGCAATGTACCTCGATCCAACAGTGAGAAGCGGTATCTCAAGCTTTGCTTCTCTCGCGTCTGAAGCAGAAGTGAGAAGCGGCGTGGAAAAACTCCAGGGCGATATAGCCTCCGGTGAGATCGAAAACGTGATGAAACGATACGCGTCTGAAGCTGGCGACTATGTCTACATAACGGCCGTTACATGATCGTTCAGCGTGCTGAAAAAGCAGATGCAGCGGCTGTGACAGCCTTGCTGAACAGGGTAACGAAGCGACTGCTTGATATAAATATGATGCAGTGGGACTACCCGTGGGATGAAGCAGCAGTAATCGCGCAAATCGACAGAGGAGAACGCTATATCCTTATTTCCGGAGATCACGTGATCGGCACCTTTGCCATGAAGCAAATCAATGAACCGATGACGTTTCCAGTGGCTCCAGGAAGCTGCTACCTTTTTGAGCTTGCTGTCGAACCGGTTTATCAGGGTCAAAAGATTGGCCAAAAGCTGCTGGAAGAAGCGAAGCTCATAACTGCCGGCACGCTGTATCTGGACTGCTGGGCAGGGAATGAAAAGCTGCGTGACTATTACACAAAAGCTGGTTGGAAAGAGGCAGGCGTCTATCCGGTAAATGACTACGAGATTTGTGTGTTTCTAACGGAAGGAGGGAAAGGCGATTGAACGTTGTTGAAACGCTCCTAATGCTGAAGGGAAAACAGCTGCGTGGCTTACGCTCGCAGCAAACGGTCATGTATCCGTCCGGCGATTTTTTAGAATTGAACACGATGCCAACGCTGCTCCACTGGCAAGAGGGAGATGAAGGAGAGCAAGGCTTCATTCGCCTGGACTGTACAGAAAATGAGAACTACAACGACGTTTTTACAGTACAAAACCAGGTACATCCTTACCCGCTGTCATTTGATATAGAGGACGGATTGTACATAAACGTATCCGGCTCTGTACTCGCGTTTGATGAGATGATTGAAGACGTCAAGCTGTTTACGCTTGATCATGTACCGGACTCGGTTTCTGGAGTTGCGCTGTACACCGCAAAAGGTGTCTTGTTTATCGCGGCAGCTATGTTTTTCATGGAATGTACGTTTGCAGAAGAGCTTGTCGCAAGAGATACAGGTCTGAAAGAAGTAGCGTTTTAAGAAGTTAGTAAGGGTAGGGGAATAGCAGCAGGATTTTTTTGGCGCTTTGAGCATCAGCACTCATCGCCGCGCAGGAATAAGACCTAAAAAGGAGGCGGTAGCATCTTTTTACCTTCAGGCAATCATAGCGAAGGCGAAAAGCTGATACATAAATGGATCGGCCGTAAGGCGTTTAAAGATCGTCATCCGGCTTTTAATGCCGTCGATATGTTGATCGGGATCGTCTACGCAGGATTTCCAGCCTTTCATTATTTGAACCCGAACGTCTTCCAAGCCCCGGTAGCTATGTGGACATTGATATTATCGAGCTTTTTTGCCGCAAGAATCATTGAAGCTGTCCAGGATGAAAACAACCTGCAGCGAAACGTCTTCACTGGCTTTTTTGCGCTCGTGCTTGTCGGTGCACTCTGCTTTTGGATCATTGGGCTCTAGTGAATAAAACGATAGAAAACGCTCCGGACAACAAGGTCCGGAGCGTTTTTCAAAGTGTCGATAAAGTGTTTTTAAGTGAATAATCTTACACCTGCTTTTGTCTGTGCACACTCGCTTTACTGAGGGAAAAGCCTCGGCTTTCGCCTCGTTCTGATCCTCCTGGAGTCGAGGTTTTTTCGATGTCTACAGCTGGCAGTTCGGTTCAAATGCCTGGATCTGATTGGCACGAGCTTATAAGATTCAGATGGAGCGTATCGTTATGTGACGTTTCGAAGTTGAATAGGCAGCCCAGTACGTCATGAAATTCACCATTAGAGCAAAAAAGCAGTCGCGTCTGCCTGTCGCGACGTTGTTTTCCAACAAGCAGAGCCGTTTCCTCAATGTGTCCGGCGGGGACGCCTGTGGAATAAGCGCAGTCTAAAGATCCTTTCTCAGGGGTCACCCTGAGAAATAGCTGAAGACAAGCGCACGGCAAGCTTCCGCCGGTAAGCAGAGAGGAAATACAATCAAACGAATAGACATGTAAATTGAAAGACTTTTTCAATATCCTGGAAAACGCTCCGGACGTCTAGGTCCGGAGCGCTTTTTGTCTTATGCTTGTTTCACACTTAAAATCGTAACGGTGATGAGAATGACGCCCATGCCGACTGCCTGAATCAGCGTGAGCACGTCGCCGAGCAGGAGCAGACCGAAAAGCGTTGCGGTAACCGGCTCGACCATCGCAACCATCGATGCGGTAGAAGGTGCCGTTTTGCGGATTCCGTATAAATAAAAGATAAACGATACACCTGCTCCGACCGTACCAAGCAGGATAAACCAGCCGATATCAGCGGATGTCCAGACGGCTAAAAGCTGTCCTGGGTCTGCCAGAAGAAACAGCGCAATACAAAACGCAGAGAAGGCGACCGCGAGAATTGTTTCCGGATTACCAAGCTTGGAAGCACGCTTAAATCCGAAAATGAATAACGTATAGGCCAGTCCCGCCCCTAAACCGGTAATCACGCCCAGCGCGCTCACCGCCACATCGTCCGGATTATAGGCGCCGGTTAGCAGTACAATCCCCGCAACCACGCTCGCCACACAGCTCCATTTAAAGATCGTCGATTTTTCAATTCTAAGCACGAAGGAAATGAGCAGCACAAACACCGGCGCCGTGTACATGAGCGTCGCGGCAACCGGCACGCTGGACGCCTCGATGCTCGTATAGTAGAGCGTAAAGTTACCGGCTACACCAAGTCCGGCAAGCACCGCCCATAAGTAAAAACGGCCGGATCGTTCGCTCTTGGAAGACGAACTGATGACAAGCCATATGAGAAAGAAGACGAGTCCGATCGCGCCCCGGTAAAACGAAATCACGATCGGATCCCAGCCGCGCTCCATTAAAATATCACCAATTCCGCCGCTGAGACCCCAGCCGATAGCGGCAAGTATCACGAAAAGAATGCCTAAACCTCTCATTCTTTCACCTCTCTGCTTGTAACATCGTTCTTACGGGTCACGATCGACCCGGACTGGTAAAGGATACCTTTTTACCGTGCAAAATAAACAAAAATAACAAAATCGTTTTCGGTCATTGGATGACAATCTATTCTGGCGACGGAATAAGGGTGCGCTGTTTCATATGTACAATTTAATAACATCCAACGATAAATTCTCTTATGTCCGAAATTACGTTCAACAAATCACAAATACGAAGAATGGATGTAATCGCTTTCGTTACGAGGATTAGCAGCTATTGTGCCGAATAGGTACGGGCCTAATATGCAGGCTTTGTCACGTTATCTGACACGAAAAACTAATTTTCTGAAAAGAGGGGGCTTTCAAATGTCGAAAAATGTGGTAAGGTACGTTTAACGGAATAAAAAAAGATAATGTCCGTTAATACATACGTGCTGGAGGGATACGATGTCCACCGAAGAAACGGAAAAGAAAGGCTTTTTCCTTAAGTTTCTCGACAACGTCGAGCGTTTAGGGAACAAGCTTCCACATCCATTTATGTTGTTTATTTATTTAGCGGCCGGGGTGATTCTCCTGTCGTGGGTGCTGAGCGCACTCAACCTCTCCGTTGTGCATCCGCAGGACGGTGAAACAGTTGCCATCGAGAACATGGTGAGCTTGGAAGGACTCGAGTTTATTTTATCTTCGATGCTCGATAACTTCACCGGTTTTGCGCCGCTTGGTCTCGTGCTTGTCATGATGTTCGGGATCGGGCTTGCGCAAAAGGTCGGACTGATCGAAACGTTTATGAAGCGGACGATTTTGAATGCACCCGCAAAACTTGTCACCTACGTCATTATCGGAACAGGTGTTATGGGAAACCTGGCGTCCGATGCAGCGTTTGTTATTATTCCACCGCTTGCGGCGATGGTGTTTTATTCACTCGGCCGTCATCCGCTCGCTGGTATGGCTGCCGGTTTCGCGGGGGTTGGTGCCGGATTTACTGCAAACGTGCTGATCACGGGTACAGATGCCCTGCTTTCGGGTATCAGTACAGAAGTGGCCCAGACGGTAAATGAAGACCTCGTCGTCACCGTGGTGGATAACTACTTCTTTATGGCGTTCTCGGTCCTCATGCTCATGATCGTCGGAACATGGATCACCGAACGCGTCGTCGAGCCACGTCTTGGCAAGTTCAATGACAAGTATGCAGATCCGGATACCGTTTCCCAGACGGCAGAACAGCCGACTGCACAGGAACTGAAGGGGCTTCGAAACGCCGGTATTACAGCGGCCGTATATATTGCCATTGTTGCTGCCGGGATTGTGCCGCCAAACGGCATTCTCCGCGGGGAAGACGGAACGGTCGTGCCGTCGATTTTCCTGGATAACATCATTCCGATCATTTTGTTCTTCTTTATTGTCGTTGCCATCGCTTATGGTACGACGGTGAAAGTGCTGCAATCGACTGCTGACGTACCGGAGCTGATGGGGAAAGCAATGAAGGATATGAGCGGCTTTATCGTCCTCATTTTCGCTGCTTCCCAGTTTATTGCGTATTTCGAGTGGACAAATCTCGGCACGTTTATCGCCGTCACAAGCGCAAACGGACTGGAGGCGATTAACTTCACCGGAATGGGACTGATTGTCGGCTTTATTCTGCTCGGTGCTGTACTGAACCTGTTTATTTTCAGCGGCTCAGCACAGTGGGCACTGATGGCACCGATTTTCATTCCGATGTTTTATTTCTTAAATTACGACCCGGCGTTCGTCCAGCTGGCCTACCGTATTGCAGATTCATCGACGAACATCATTACCCCGATGAACCCGTACGTGCCGATGGTGCTCGCCTTTATGAAAAAATACGACAACCGCGCAGGCTTTGGAACATTGTTTTCCATTATGCTCCCGTACGCGATGACCTTCCTGTTCATCTGGATTGCAATCTTCGTCGTATGGAACCTGATCGGACTGCCGATCGGACCTGGCATCACGCCTGGTCTTTAAGCGAGACAGGCTGTTCCCGCGGGGCGCAATTCGTGCTCCCGGGGGCGGCCGTTTGTCGTGTATCAGACAGAGAGGATAATGTGTATGTTTATAGGACTTGGAGAATCAATCAAAGAAGAAACGATCGCGTTCCGGCGCGAGCTGCATGAAAATCCGGAGCTTTCGCACGAAGAAAGCCGTACGTCCAGACGGGTCCAGGAGGAACTTGAGAAAGCCGGCATTCCGTTTCAAACCGGCTTTGCCGAACACGGGGTGCTTGGCATCATCAGCGGGGCCCATCCCGGAAAAACGATCGCGCTGCGCGCCGACATGGACGCCCTGCCGATCGTCGAGCAAAACGAGCACGAGTTCGTATCCAAAACGAAGGGAGCGATGCACGCCTGCGGGCACGATGCACACACGGCGATGCTTTTAGGAGCGGGTAAGCTGCTTTACGCTAACCGTGAATCCCTATCAGGCACGATTTTACTCGTGTTTCAGCCGGCAGAAGAGAACGCACCTGTCGGAGGAGCTCAGGCGATGATGGATGACGGCGTATTTGCCGACTACGTTCCGGATGAGACTTACGCGCAGCACGTATGGCCTGATTTGCCGGTCGGTACGTTCGGCGTCCGCCCAGGTACGATGATGGGCAACTCCGACCGCTTTGAAATCCGCGTCACTGGTGCTTCGGGCCACGCATCGATGCCCCACCAGACGACTGATGCCGTTGTGATTGCCGCGCAGCTCATCAACGCACTGCAGACGATTGTAAGCCGCAGCACCGATCCATTGAAATCAGCGGTTGTCACGGTTGGCACCATTAACGGCGGCTCCCGCTACAACGTGATCGCAGAAGAAGTCGTGCTCGAAGGAACGGTGCGGACGTATGAAGCGGACGTCAAAAACAGCATTAAAAAACGGATGGAAGCGATTACGACTCAGACGGCAGAGATGCTAGGCGGAACGGCTGAGCTCACGTACCATGACGGCTATCCGGCAACGCGAAACACCGAAGAAAGCGCGGCACTCGTCGCGGAAGCCGTGCGCGATGCCTACGGTGAAGAGGCACAGCCGGAGATTCTTCCTAGCATGGGCGGAGAGGATTTTGGCCGCTTTCTGGAGACGTATCCGGGAGCTTATTACTGGCTTGGAACGGCAATTCCGTCGCGAACAGTGCAAAAGCCGCTGCACGACCCGCAGTTTGATATCGATGAGCGTGCGATTCCATATGGCGTGGAAATGCTCGCGGAAACGGCATACCGCGCGGCAAAAGGAGGAGACGTATGAGCTGGTCGGAGGCGATCGCAGCAAAAACAGAACAACTGACAGCGCTTCGCCGGAAGCTGCACCAGATCGCCGAACCTGGCTGGTGTGAGTATCAGACGACTGCGGCAATTGTTTCGGAGCTTTCCGAGCTGCCGGTTACGATCTATACCGGAACGGATGCAGTAGAGAGCAGTGCTCGTATGGGCTTGCCGTCGGCTGAAGAAGATGCTTATTTTTTTCAGCTCGCAGAAAAGGCGGGCTTAGAACCTGCTCTGCTGGAGCGAATGCAGGGCGGACACACTGGTGCAGTAGCGGTGCTGGATACGGGGAAACCGGGTCCGGATACAGCGCTTCGTTTTGACATCGATGCGCTGCCCATTACAGAAGCTGCTGCAGAGCATTTTCCCGCAGATGCAGGCTTTCCAAGCCGCCATCCAGGGTACATGCACGCCTGCGGGCACGACGGGCATACGGCGATAGGGGTAGAACTTGTGAAGCTATGCGTCGAAAACGTCGACCAGCTTACAGGTACGCTGACCTTTTTATTTCAGCCGGCGGAAGAAGGCAGCCGTGGCGCGTATGCGATGGTGGAAAAGGGCTGGCTGGACGGGAAGGACTACTTTTTCAGCGGCCACATCGGTATTCATGATTTGGAAGTCGGCACGATCGCATGCGGCACGGAACGATTCCTCGCGACAACAAAGCTCGATGTCACGTTTACCGGCGTGTCTGCACACGCAGGCGTCGATCCGGCGGCAGGAAAAAACGCGCTGCTCGCAGCTGCGTCTGCTGCGATTCAGCTGCAGGCAATTCCGCCGCACCGGGACGGCATCATACGCTTGAACGTCGGCAAGCTGACAGCCGGAGAAGGACGCAATATCATTCCGGAACGAGCGGAAATGATGATGGAGACACGAGGAGAAACGAATGAGCTGAACAATTATATGGAAGAAGAAGCAAGGCGCATCCTCACCGCCTGTGCCGACATGTACGGAGTCGAGGTCACCATCGACGTTGTGGGGCAAGGCAGCACAACCGAGTCGAGCAAAGCAATCGGTGCCAAGCTTTCCAGTTGGGGTGAGCAGTTTACGAAGCGCGTCATCGGACCGCTTCCGCTCGGTGGCTCAGAAGATGCGGCGCTCATGATGAATCGTGTACGCGAGCAAAATGGGGAAGCGGCCTATCTCTTATACGGCACACCGCTTCCATATGGTCACCATCATCCGAAATTTACTTTTGATGAAGGGGTGCTGCCGGCTGCTGTTGAGGCGCTGGCGCAGCTCGTCACGACTTATCATGAAAAGGAGAGGGTGAGCCGATGATTGCAGATTGGCTGGAAACACGACTACTTGCACTGAACCTGACCGATACGATGACCCGGCCGGAAGGGTTTACGCGCCTCAGCTTTACGAAAGAAGAACAGGAAGCGCAGCGTGTCTTTAAAGAGGAGGCAGAAGCGCTCGGTATGACGGTGCGCACGGATGCCGTCGGCAACGTGATCGCGCGGCTCGATGGAAAGTCGGACGGTCCGGCGCATGCGTTTGGCTCGCATCTGGATACCGTTACGAACGGTGGCGGCTATGACGGCGCCGCTGGTGTTCTGACCGCGCTCGGTGCGGTAAAGCTTTTAACGGACGCAGACATTACGCCGGAAAAACCGATTGAAGTAATCTGCTTCGTATCGGAAGAATCCTCGCGCTTTTCCATGTCAACGGTTGGTAGTAAAGCGATGACAGGGATGCTGACGCGTGAACAGCTCGATACGATCACCGATCAAGACGGTGTCACGCTCGCAGAAGCGATGCGTGAGGCGGGCTACAATCCGGACGCCTTCAAGGAAGCGGAACGTGGCGAAAACGAGCTGCTCTCCTTCACCGAGCTGCATATTGAGCAGGGGATGCGGATCGAGAACGCAGGAAAAGAATACGGGGCGGCAGCTGCCATTGCCTGCCCGATTCGCATGCACGTGACAATCAGCGGAAAAGCAGGTCATACCGGCACGACGCCGATGGACCAGCGCAAGGATGCGCTGACAGAAGCAGCCGGTTTGATCACATTCGTGCAGCAGGCAGCGCTCAAGCTGAACGACTACGATGACTACCCGCTCGTTGCGACCGTAAGTACGATTGAAAGCTATCCAAACGCGATGAACGTGATCCCGGGCACCGTCGTCTTAGGGATCGACATCCGCAGCGTGTCCGATCAGCAGAAAAAGCGAATGGAAGCGGCCATTGACGGCTGGATGTCCCAGTCGCAGTTCGATATCGAAAAAGACGTCATCGTTCGCAATGCGTCGGTGACGCTCGACGCAGGCATCTATGATAAACTGAAGAAACTGGAAGAAGAAACCGGTTATACATGCCTCGGGATGGAGAGCGGAGCAGGGCACGATGTCATGAACATGCAGACAAAATGGCCGTCCGGACTTTTGTTCATTCCATGCCGCGACGGACTCAGCCATCATCCGGAGGAGCACGCGTCGCTTGAGGACCTTGTGAAAGGCACGGAGCTTCTTTTCCACCACATGAAATCTGTCAGTAGGTGATGTCTGTGAAAATACGTTTAGGGCTGCTCGGTCCTAAAGATTCGGTAACGATGATGGAAGAGGTCGTGCGGCCATTCCCTGATTTTGACTGGACGAGCTTTCATTATGAAGCAACGGAAGAAACAGAAGCGCTCGTGAACGGCGCGGCCGGAAAGGTGGACTGCTGGCTTTTTTCCGGTCAGGCCCCTTACGCGTATGCCGTAGAGCAGGGGTTCGTGAACCGCGAGAATGCCTACTATCCGCCGCTTCACGGGGCGAGCCTCGTTGGCGCGCTGCTCGACATGTTTTTCAGGGAGGAGAACCCGACCCGGGTCTCGCTCGATACGATCGACGAAGCCGAGTTTCAGCAGGTGAAACAGGAGCACGAACTGGATGGTCTGCAGGTCACAACGTATCCGTATGCCGGCTATAAATCAGCTGAGGAGATTATTCAGTTTCATGCAGCGGAGCATGAAAAAGCACCGGAGACGATCGCGTTAACGTGCATCCGCCGCGTGTACCAGGAGTTAAAAAGCAGAGGCATCCCGGTTTACCGGATTACGGCATCACGCTTTGATGTCAGTGAAACGCTTAAATTTATCCGCGAGCGCCGATCGGCGGACTGGTACCGCAGTCACCAGCTCGCTGTCATCGGCGTCGAAGTGCGCGAGGAAGCAAGCCTGGAGGAGTATCATTCGTTCAGACGAAAGCACCGTGAGCTGGATTTGAAGCGAATATTGCTGCGCTATGCCGAGGAAGTAAAAGGCTCCTTCGTGCAGATCGGGGACGGTTTGTTTCACTTGTTTACGACGCGCGGCGAAGTAGAGCGCCGCCCTCTTCCGTTTACGGTGATGGAAGAAACGGAGCTGCAGGCGAAGCTGCACATCCGCATGGCAATCGGCTACGGCAACAGTGCGATGGAAGCAGAAGTCCACGTGCAGGAGGCGCTGCAGCAGTCGCGCCGCACAACAGAACGGGTGATTTATGCAGTCGACGAAGAAAAGCGGCAAACGGAGCACTTCCCGGAGGCAGGATCACTCAGCTACTCGGTGCAGAGCGGACACCTTCGCGCGGTCGATCAGCTGCGCGGCCGTGTGTCGCCCGGCGTTGTCTCGAAAATTCTCGCGTACGCCCGCTATCACCAGCAGCGGGAAGTGACGTCGAAGGACCTCGCCGTATGGCTTGCAAGCTCCGAGCGCAATGCACGGCGTATTTTGCATGAGCTGGAAGAAGCGGGCTTTGCAGAAATTGCCGGAGAAGAGCAGGGAGTCCGCCGTGGACGGCCCCGTAAACTGTTCCGCCTGAAGCTGGAGGAAGCAGAAGGAAACGCTTGACAGCTCTGCCTGCTCCTGTCGTAAACTAGGAGAAGCGAGAAGGAGGAGAGCGTTTTGGAACAAGCTGCACCTGCACCAAATACGATCGAGCTCCGCCGAGGATTGTCGGCGGGGCTTTCCATTGCGTTTGGCTATATGCCGGTTGCGATTGCATTCGGCCTGCTTGCCGGCTCGACCGGCCTCACAGTGTACGAAGCGGTGCTCATGAGTATGCTGGTGTTTGCCGGAGCGGCCCAGTACATGGCGCTGTCGATGATTGCGGTCGGCGCCGGCATGATCGAAATTGTGCTCGCGACGTTTATCGTGAATTTCCGGCATCTGCTCATGAGCGCCTCGATTAATGAGCGGGCAGAGCCGACGTCGAAGCGCTACCGGGCTTTATTCGGCTTCTTTTTGACAGATGAGGTCTTTGCCGTATCGTCTGTGCATAAGGAGCCGGTGCCGGGCGGCTACATATTAGGAACAGGCATCGCCGCTTACTCCAGCTGGGTCGGTTTTACGGCCGTCGGCTATTTTACCGGAGCGATTTTACCCGCAATTTTACAGGAGAGCATGGGAATCGCGCTCTACGCGCTGTTTATCGCCCTGTTAGTGCCGTCGATTAAAGACGCAGGCCGGCCTGTCGTCGTGCTCGCTTTACTTGGCGGAGGCTTTAACTGGATGTACGCGTTTGTACTCGACACCGGCTGGGCCATAATGGCCGCGGTGATTACGGCAGTTGTCATCTATGAGCTGCTGATCAGGAGGCGGATCACATGAGAGAGGAATTCATCTGGATGATTATCGGCATGGGACTTGTCACGTACATCCCGCGCATCCTGCCGCTGATCGCCCTTTCTACAGAAAACTGGCCTGACTGGCTGCGCCGTATGCTCTCACACGTGCCGTACGCCGTGCTCGGCGCCCTCATCTTTCCAGGTATTCTGTATGCGCAGGAAACGATCTGGTACGGCATGTTAGGCGGCGTCATCGCCTTTTTGATCGCTTACACCGGCGCACCGCTTCTAGCCGTCGTTGCAGGCACAATCCTGCTGTTAACCGGCGTGCATATCATCACGTAAGCTCCCTGAGACAGGAGCTTTTTTCGTTGGAAAAGCAAATCCGCTGATCCTAACCGCAGGAGAGAGTGAGTGATGCGTTCGGAAAGTACATTTATGCGTAAGTGGCGGAGCTGTATGCGTATGAGAGGGGCATTTATGCGAAAGTGATGGAGCTATATGCGCATGAAGAGTGTGTTTATGCGTAAGTGGCGGAGCTGTATGCGTATGAGAGGTGCCTTTATGCGTAAGCGGTGGAGCTGTATGCGTATGGAAAGTGCATTTATGCGTAAGTGGTGGAGCTGTATGCCGTACTACAAGCATGTACTGAAAAAAGCCGCTTCCATCCCGAAGCGGCTTTCGATCAGCTGTCTTTAATAAACGGCCGGTTAATGTAGTAATAGACGAGCCCCATAAAGATGGCGCCGCCGATAATATTACCGGCGGTGACGGGGATTAAATTGCGGACGATGCCTTCTGGTGTGACAGCTCCGGGATTGTCGAGCACGAGCGCGATCGCGAAGGTGCACATGTTGGCGATGCTGTGCTCATAGCCGGAGATAAAAAAGCAGAACACAAACAGCACCATTGCTGCCATTTTCGCAATATCATCCTTCATCGACATCGGCACGAAAAAGGCCATGCAGATCAGCCAGTTACAAAGCACTGCCCGGAAAAACAGCTCGGAGACCGGATCGGTCATTTTACTGTCGGTGACCGTCAGCAGAAAGGCACTGATCTCAGGATCGCTGAACAGCCCAGTCGTGTAAATCAGCAGGGCGAAGGCTGCAGCACCGATGATGTTGCCGATATACGTATACGTCCATAGCTTTCCAACGACGCCCCACGCCATTTTTTTCCGGATGGCGGCGTACGTGTGATAAAAGGTGTCCCCTGTAAATAAGTCGGCACCGCCGTAAGCGATTAAAATGATGGCGACACTGAACGTAAGCCCGGCCATTGGATAGGCCCACGGAGACTCAGCCAGATAAAAGTAGCTGCCCGTTCGGAAAGCGACGATCACACCAAAGCCGATAAACATGCTTGCAAGCGCCGCTCGTATTAAATAACGAATTTTCCCTGTGTTAAATATCTTCTCTTTCTTTTGGGAGACCTGCTCGACCTGCTCCAGCGACTGGCTCTCCATCATACGTCATCCCTCCATCTCTGTATTCCACTTTACGCCGGGAATAGAGAAAAAGAAAGAGTAATGTGAGTAGATTCACAAGTGACAGCCCTTACATGAAAAGAAATACCAATAAGGAGCAGGGAGAGGCGACGTAACCCATCTTTTGACGATAAAACATCATAAAATATGCCACTGACGTGCAGGAGCAGAACAAATACAATGACGAAGATAAGCATCATTATTCCCTTCCGTTTTAAACCATGGCGGCGATTTAGAAAATCGATGGAGCCTTCTATCATGGCGCACAAGGTCCGCTTTCGCTACAATAAGCTAAAGGGGAGATGCACGTGAAACGACTGCTCGCGCTTGTTTGTTTACTGACAGCTTGCGGAATCCATACGGAAGAAGAAACGTTTGAGCTGGAGTTTGAGTTACATACATATGTGGATCGGATTGAACAGGAACATATTCGCGAAGGGACCGTCACGCACGTTGTCGATGGCGATACGTTTGATGTCGTAATTGCTGGTGAGGGGGAGGAGCGGATACGGCCGTACATGGTAGATGCACCAGAAATTTGTCACGGACACGACCCGCCAACCTGTGAATCAGAGCCGTGGGGCGATGAGGCCGCTATTTTTGCCAGGCAGGCACTGCTGGGTGAAACCGTCTATTTGGAGCAGGATGAAACTACGGTTGATCGGTTTGACCGAACGCTCGCCTACGTCTATCTGGAAGACGGTACGATGTTTCAGGAGAAGCTGCTCGCTCTCGGTCTTGCCGAAGTCGTCGTCTATCCGCCGGACGACAAGTATGAAGCAGACCTGCGCGCAGTCGAGGAAGAAGCCAGAGAGCGCGGGATACGGATGTGGGAGTAGCGATTCAGCTAAAGCTGTAAAATCGCACAATGGATACAGCGGATTTGAGGCCATCCTTTCATGTTGTGGGTGTGATGATTGAAGGAAGTATTCTCATAAATGACTTTATTAACAGCCCAAGTACGATGGATTGTTTTGCTTAGGGTTGTTTCACTGTTTTCTAAGTTTATATGCCCTTAAATTCGTGAATAGGAACTGAAAAGAACAGGTTAGGAGGAGTCAGTATGGATGGAGCAGCTGTAATAGTGGTACTCGATCGCAGTATTACAAAAGACGTATTAACTAAGCTTGAAAAAGAGGAAGGGGTGCAGTCGCATACGCACTGCAAGCGTCCGGCCACAGCTCGAAAGATGGGAGCTTAATGGGAATGAAAATTCATCCGGAACGCGACTGTATACTGCTTATTGTCAACAAAGCGGAAACATCAGCTGTCATTGAAACGGTTAAAAAAGAGGCCGATCTGTATGAAGCCGGCCAGGGGCTTGTTTTTTCAGTCGATTTAATGGAGATTGCCGGATTGCGTCATTAATTTGTGTAATTCCATTGTATTCGCAGGAGGCAGTTTTATCATTTTCATTAAGGCTTCCCTTAATCGGGAAGTCTTTTACGTACGGTGCCTTTGAGAGTAGACATTTCCACGTATAAATAATAGTTTGAAAAGAAAGAATGTATACTTTTCTGTGAATACTCGGGTTAAACTGGTAAACTTGTGAATAGCAACATTCTTATTGAGGCGGTGTCCGTAATTGTCCATAGAAGACATGTTTTCCACTGATCAGTTTCTAATGCTGATCGCATTCTTTTTCATCATCGGCGTACTAACCACGAAATTCTCCAGTCGTTTTGGTATTCCTGCCCTTATTTTATTTATTGGAATAGGCATGCTTGCCGGTAGTGACGGGCTTGGACTCATTTACTTTGATGATGCCTCGCTGGCGCAGCTGATCGGCATTTTTGCGCTGGTTATTATATTGTTTGAAGGTGGTCTCTCGACAAAGTGGGCGACAATAAAACCTATTGCTGTCCCTTCCCTTCTCCTCGCAACTGTCGGCGTTATACTTACTTCGCTCATCGTCGCCGTTGCGGCACGTTTTGTATTGGACGTAACCTGGCTGGAAGGGATGCTTTTCGGCGCCATTGTTGGTTCAACAGACGCAGCTGCTGTTTTTGCAGCATTAAAGAATCATAATATCAGCGAAAAGCTCGGAGCAACCCTGGAAGCAGAATCGGGAACAAATGACCCGATGGCGATGTTTTTAACGCTCTCTTTTATTACGCTTCTTACTACGGACCGTGTAGGTTTTCTTTCTGTTGCTGGGGACTTCTTCATTCAGATGGGCGTCGGGTTGGCCGCGGGTTTGCTGCTAGGGAAAGCGGCATCGTGGCTGATCAATCGCGTTAACTTAGAATCGAGCGGTTTGTATCCGATCATTGCAATGGGTTTTGCGCTGCTTACGTACAGTCTGACAGCTGTCGTAGGAGGCAGCGGACTGCTTGCTGTCTATATCGCTGCTCTTGTGGTCGGCAACAGCGATCTTACCTACCGGCACACGATCTTCAGCTTTAACGAGGGATTTGCATGGATGATGCAGCTTGGTATGTTCGTTATTCTGGGGCTGCTTGTCTTTCCAAGCGAACTGTTTCAACTGGAGATTATTATTCAGGGGTTATTTTTATCAGCGGTGCTGATTCTCTTAGCTCGTCCTGCCGCGGTTTTCTTAACATTGATCGGCTTTTCATATAGTTTAAGGGAAAAGCTGCTCGTTTCCTGGGCCGGGCTGCGAGGTGCTGTTCCGATCGTATTGGCAACCTTCCCGCTAATAGCTGGTCTGCCGAATGCACAGCTGTTTTTCAACGTCGTGTTTTTTGTTGTGTTAACCTCAGCTTTAATTCAAGGAACCTCTATTGCACCAGCTGCAGAGAAGCTCGGACTCACCGGTCCAAAGAAGGTGACTCCGTTTCATTCTCTCGAGCTTGTGTCGATTGGAAAGGCGAACGCGGAAATCATTGAATACACGGTGAACGAAGAGACGAAAGTGATTGGTCAGACACTTTCAGACATTGCCTTCCCGCCTGACGTATTAATTAACGCGATTATCCGCGGGGAAACACTCGTCACACCATATGGGGAAACGACAATTGAAAACGGGGACATCCTGTATATTCTCGTGTCAAAAAAGCGTAAGAAAGACTTAAAAACGCTGCTCGGAGAAAGACGCAGCGTTCCGGAAGACTAAGTTAAAACATTTGCACGGCCCGCACGGAACTGGTGCGGGTTTTGTTGCGTCCGCTCCGCTTTGCTTCATACAGCGCTTCGTCTGCATCGGCTGTGAGTGTTTCTGGGGCGGCAGAGGTTTCCGGAAAGGCGGCAATGCCAATCGAGAGTGTCACGTGGATAACACTGTCATCTGAAAGCACGAACGGGTGTGCTTCGACAGCTTTCCGGATGCGTTCTGCAATTTCATTTGCATCGTCCTTAGCACAGCCAGGAAGAAGTACGGTAAATTCCTCACCGCCGTTACGGCTGATGATATCAACCGGACGAACATTTCTGCCCATAATAGCCGCAATTTCCCTCAAAACAAGGTCGCCTTCACGATGTCCATACGTATCGTTTACCCGCTTAAAATGATCAATGTCAGCAAAAAGCAGCGCGAGTGGCTTGTCTTCCTCCTTCGCCTCTTCAGAAAAGGTGCGCAAATGCATATTGAACTGACGCAGGTTATTAAGCCCGGTGAGTCCGTCTGTGAGCGACTCTTCACGGTATCGTTTGAGCAGGTGCTGCGACCGTCTTGTATATTCTACCGTGTAAAAAGCAGCAGCTGCACCAATGTATGAAACGGCCCAGTAAAATGGTATAAGCCCGGTCAGGATGGACAGATCCTGAAGCAGATAAATGATGACCGCCGTAAAGATCACGTTGGCAGCGGTCGTCATCCAAAATACGCAGAAGGTTTTTGGAAGCTTGCTGCGGGCGATCCATACTGCTGCAATCGTTACAGCAATGATAAGTGCACTTCCGGCTAAAGCAGATACGGTCATACCAAAAAGAAAGCGGCCTATGATAACAAACAGCATGGCAATGCCTGCAGGGACGGCACCTCCATAGTAGGCAAGCAGCAGAATAGGAATATGACGCAGATCCACAATCGTTTCGCCATACTGCAGACTGTAAAACATCAGTACGTTAGACAGCAGCCCGCCCATTACACCGGCAAACAGCTTCAGCTTTAATGGAGATGTCTGGTGCAGCGCATAGCGGCCAGTAAATTGCGTATATAAAAATAATAACGTTGTTAACACAGCTAGATTTGCACCAAGCTCTTTGATCATCGACATAAAACGGTCCTCCGGGAGGGTGTGGCGTCATGATATTATTTTAGCATAACAGAGGAAGATTCAGGAAAGTTTATTTTTACTCCAGAAAGGCGTAAACTGGAAACGACAAGGAAAATAAAGGACAGATGCCGATGATGCTAACAGAATCAAACCTGCAGCTGAAAATACCGAACGAAGCAGAAATCCACAGTCTATACTGGTGGAAATATATTGAAGAAAAACAGCTTGCCAAGCAGTGGAACGGCCCATACATACCAGAAGAGTTCGTTGATGAGAAAACCTATTCTCAAATCTGGCAGGAAGAAATAGAGGCTGGCATTCCGGCTGCAGCTGCAATCGTGATCAATGGAAAAGCAGTCGGCTATACAGGAGCTTACTGGGTGGACCGGAACACCGACTGGCTGGAGGGTGGCATTGTCCTTTACGACCCGGATTACTGGAACGGAGGCTATGGAAGCACTGCTTTCCGCCTCTGGATCGATTATTTGTTTTCCTCGATGTCGATCCATCGCATCGGTCTCTCGACATGGTCCGGCAATACCCGCATGATACGTGTCGCAGAAAAAATGGGATTTATAGAAGAAGCACGAATTCGTGAAGCCCGATTGTGGAAAGGAAAACGGTACGATGCGATTAAAATGGGCGTGCTGCGACAGGAGTGGGAAGGATGATTGTGGAGATCGCCATTCAGGTGATGTTTCCGATTCTTGCTCTCGCGGCAGCAGGAGCGTTTTTTCAGCGGTGGTTTCAGCTGGATCTTGGCACTTTATCCAGGCTTCTGACATATTTCTTTCTGCCCGCTGTCGTCTTTACGACGATTTCCACACAGGAAATGGACAGCAGTCTGCTGCTTGACGTCGGCGCATTTCTGTTCATTCAATTTTTATTGCTGGCTGGAATGTCGAGACTGATTTGCCGACTGACCGGCATGGACCCGAAGCTTGCTCCGACGTTTAAAAACAGCGTCGTGTTGATGAATTCCGGAAACTTTGGCCTGCCTGTAAGCCAGCTCGTGTTTGCGGGTACAGCCGGTGTTTCTATTCAAGTCATCGTTCTGCTGTTTCAAAACTTTTTAACGTATACATACGGATTGTTTCAAGCGGCATCTTCTACAGCCGATACGATGAAAACAGCGGTGATGCAGCTGCTGAAAATACCGGTTCTCTATGCGCTGGCAGCTGCCGTTATTGTGCAGCTGACCGGCATCAGTCTGCCTGACCCGGTGATGATTCCGCTCGAGCAGACGGCGGATGCTTTTATCGCACTTGCCTTGTTTACGTTGGGGGCGCAGGTTGCTTATCCAGCGCTGAGGCAGTTATCCCTCCTCTTTTTCGCAGCGGTTATTGCGCGTTTGATATTTGCGCCGCTGCTCGGATTGGGAATCATCTTTTTACTCGGCATTGATGGCCTAACGGCTCAGGCCCTTCTCATCGCGAGCGCGTTCCCGATGTCTCGAAACAGCGCGCTGTTTGCACTGGAATACGACAATTATCCGGAATTTGCGGCACAGGGCGTGCTCATCTCCACGATCTTAAGTATGTTCACTGTCAGCTTTTTCATCTATCTGGCCCAGCTCTTATTTGCTTAGGAGGGGAACGATGACCAGAAAACATGCAATCGATCCGTTTTTACTCCTTGCAGCAGCTGTATGTGGGCTTTTGATAAGCGGTACTGCACCTGACTGGACATTGGAGCCGATTATTTACCTGCTGCTCGCGAGTATGTTATTTTTCGTTTTTTATACGATGCCAAGCGGCAAAGAAAAACGTGAAAGGAACTTTCGCTTGACGGTCCTGCTCTTAAATGGAGTGGTGGCTCCACTTTTCGCAGTATGTCTTGGGTGGCTTTTTCTCGGCGGTGAAACAGCGCTGTTTATCGGGTTTTTGATGCTGATGGTAACGCCATGTACCGACTGGTATTTGCTGTTTACGAAGGCAGCCGGAGGAAACGTGAGGCTTTCAGCCAGCTTCATTCCGAGTAATCTTGCGTTGCAGCTCTTTTTCTTATCCGCAATCGTAGTGATTGCTGGTGGCGCATTTGGTTTCAGCGGCGTAGCCGTTTCTTTGATGCAGGCGTTAGCTGTGGTTCTGCTTCCATTGGGTGCTGCGGTAGTTGCCCGGGCAAAGCAACCAGGCAGAAGCGTCCCGGAAAAGCTGCCCGTATTCTTGCTGGCAGGCGCTGTTCTGCTGATCTTTATGGCTGAAGGGGGGGCGCTCGGACAAGCGTGGGAGCAGGCTGGCATCATCTTCGTGCCTGCACTGCTTTTTTTCCTCACAATGAGCGGAGCCGGATACGCCATTGGAAAATGGCTGCACATGGAGCGCTCGGCGCACATCAGTCTCGTCTTTACCGTCTCCGGGAGAAATGCACCACTCGCTGTAGCGTTCGCTGCAGCAGCTTTTCCGAATGAGCCGCTCATCCTGCTCGTACTGCTGGCTGTGCCGCTGTTGGAGCTTCCTTATTTAAGTCTGCTGACATATTTATTAAAGAGGTGATTTCCATGAACCGTTACATGATTGCGCTGCTGGCAGCCGTTTTAATGCTTGGCATCGCCGCAGCTTTATTTATCACGATGCAGTCCCAGCATCGCGACAACCTGCAGGTGATGCAGTCCTGCATTGAGGAAGGCGGGGTGGTGAACGTAGAAGAACGTTTTCTAGGGAACCAGGTGGAATGCCGGCTCCCCTGATGTGAAACGAGATTTTCATTGAACCGTATACATAATATAGGAGGTATAGCGTGCTCGTATCAGCTCTTATAATAGCCGGTTTCGTCTTGATCGTTCTTGTACTTCTAAAAGGATTGAAGCTGAGGCGAAAAGAGGTCCAGCAGTATTATGGCGGCATGCATCTGATCAGCCTTCTGGTGATCGCGATAGCAATGATTACTCTGATCATGTGGAGCGGGAACGATGCGCAGGAAATGCGGCCCGATGAACCAATGTGAACGAATCCTCTAATCTATACAACTGTCGGAGTGACTCTCATGCAGCTTGTGCAGGCCGTGTACGATTATCGTTTTGCTGAAAATAGAAACGTCCCCGTTTTTTCGTTTTCCATGGTAGGACTGCTGGCGATATGGTTCAGCACGATTCTATTTTTGACAGGTTGATTGGTATGAGAAAACGTTCATCCTATGAACGTAAAGGATAAAAGAAGATTGAAGTTAAAAGACGGATAGGAACTTGCATCTGGAATCACTTGCCTGCGTCCTATTCAAAGTAATGAAGCAGGAATAGATTCATGAATAGAATGTACGCTGACCATCAAGCTTAACGAGGAGGCTTATTATCGCAAATCTACTACTTCTGGCAGCAGGGCTGTTCGTGCTAAGTATGTTATATTTCCCGTTCCGCTGGCGTAAGAAGCTTGATCTGCAAAAACAAGAGATCAATCGCACGTGGGGCAGATCTCATTTTATCATCCAGCTTGTGTTGATTGCAGCGGGGATCGCGCTTCTCTTGTATGGAGCCATCTTTTTCCGAGATCAACCGCCTGTATACCTTTCACCAATCGTCATTCTGCCGGCTTTTTACACACTTCTGGCTCTCGGACAGGCGTTCTTTGATTCCAAATTTGCCGAGAAGCCGGATGTGGTCGCGTATTCAAAACGAATGGCAGCACTTACGGTGATGCTCGTGACAGGCTGGTTCCTGTTATTGGCTTTAATCGGGTGACGTTAAAGGAGGCTGATTCATGATCTGGATCATTTTTTCTATTGCAACAGCGCTGTTGTTCATGTCACTGTGGGGACTTCGCAAATGGGTAGGGCTTGAGCGGCACGAGGTTAACCAGGACTGGGGAAGGGGCTTTAAAGCTCTGCGCTTTGGCATCATAGCCGTAGGCATTGCGGCAATCCTGATCCGGGCTGGTTTAGGGGAGGTGCAGCTGATTGCAGGGACAGCTGCCGAGATTTCACTGATAGCCGTCACCATGATCATGCTGCAGCAGCTCGTTCAGCTGGTCTATGACGTACGTTTTGCAGAAGACAAAAGTGTGAAGCACTATTCGGCAGGAGTCAGTATGCTGCTTTTTCTGTATATACTAGGGATGGTAAGTATGATAGTTCTGTTTACTACATAACTGATAAAGGATGTGTCGATCATGAAAGAAGCGTTAGTAGAGGCATTTTGGGAGCGGGCTAGACAAGCAAAGGGAATTAAGGCGGACAATTATTACGAAGCCTTTTCGTTCGGAGGCAACTCGGCGGATGAATTGGCCAGACTCGTACTGGATCAGGAAAAAACTGCTACCTGTTCGGCGCTGCCGTTATACGAAATCGAGCAGCAGCCGCTACCAGAGCCAGGCGCTTACAGCATCGTTCTCGCTGAAAACGGCTCTCCGCTCGCTGTGATAGAAACGACGAGAGTGTCAATTATGAAAATGGAGGACGTGCCGGAGGATTTTGCACTGGCAGAAGGAGAAGGCGGGTACGAAAAATGGTGGGCTGATCACGAAGCCTTTTTCAAAGAGGAGCTTGGTAAGTACGGTCTGCGCTTTGATCCATCGTTAAAGCTCGTCTGTGAGCGGTTTCTGCTTGTTTACACAGAAGGACCGGCGCTGTAATGGACTGGCTTGGAAGCATTGCTGCCACGATGCTGTTTTTTCTAACAGGTACGACGCTCGTTGCGTTTATCACCGTGCAGATTCTGAAGCGAAAGAAGTAGCGCAGCGGCATAGAACAGGAGAAAGATGGGTATAGAATAGGGAAGCAACCCTATTCTGAAAAGAAGGTGATGAGATGCGGATCATGCAGCCAGTTAAACATCAGCTGATTGATATTATTCTGTTTTTTATCGCTGCCGTGCTCGTATTTGGCATTCTTTTTGATATGGCCGGTTTTGGAATCGGCACAGTCGGTCTGATTATCGTTTCCATTATCACCGCTGTCGTCATCGTGTATGGCAAGGCAGCATTAGGAAAAGAGGCATAACGTGAAGCAGCTTCGGTTTCGAACCGGAGCTGCTTTTTATTGTCTCATTTTGGAGCAGGATCTTCTTCGTTTCCGATTCTCTTTTCAACATGATCAAGTCGCCTTGATATTGCTTCCAGCTGCTCCGCGCGTTTTTGCTCCAGCTCCAGCCGCTTTTTTGTCTGCTTGTTCATGTTGTTGATGAACACAAGCAGAACGATGAGCATCGCTAGCGGAAGAATAAGAATGAACAGGGCTGAAAACTGATAAATCAGATCCATATCATCACCTCCTCAACGCCTCCAGTATAGCAGACATAGGGAAGAGGCTGAGGAAGCCCCAGCCTCTTACAAGTATTTACTGTTCTTTTTCCACCTGCTTGCGGACTTCTTCCTCTGTAAACTGTACGCTTGGGCCGATAATCACGTGGATGCTGTGCTTGCCGACGATATTCGTACCGGGAACCCCGGTGCGACGGATTGCACCTTCATCAACAGCGTCCATGTCGTGAACCTCCAGTCGCAGCCTGGTGGCGCAGCTGTCGATCGAAGCAATATTTGCAGCTCCGCCAAGACCGGCAATGATACGGGCGCTTTGAGCGGAAAGCTCGCTGTCTGCGTCTTCCTCTCCGGCGCTCGTCTCCTCCGTTCCGGTTTCCTCCTGGCGACCGGGTGTCTTCAAATCAAACTTAATAATTAAAAAGCGGAACAAAAAGTAGTAAATGGCTGCAAAAACGAGACCCTGAACGATCAGCATATACGGCTGCTGCGCAAGAGGCATAACGAAGCCGAGCACAAAGTCGACTAAGCCTGCGCTGAAACCGAAGCCTGCCATCCACTCAAACGATGCTGCAATAAAAAGGGACAGTCCGGTTAACGCAGCATGCACGACGAACAGAAGCGGAGCAAGAAACATAAACGAAAATTCAAGCGGCTCTGTGACACCGGTAAAGAAGGAGGCAATTCCAGCTGCAAGGAGCAGGGCGGCGGCCTGTTTCCGCTGCGTTGTTTTCGCAGTGTGGTACATGGCGAGCGCAGCAGCTGGCAGTCCGAACATCATAATCGGGAAAAAACCGGCCATGTAGCGTCCTGTCACGCCTGGTTCTCCTTCACTGGACCAGTAATTTCCGATGTCGTTTATGCCCGCGAGATCAAACCAGAATACCTGATTCAAGGCATGATGCAGTCCGGTTGGGATAAGCAGACGGTTGAAAAACCCGTAAAGACCGGCGCCGGCAGGACCGAGTCCGCTGATCGCCGTTCCGAACGTGACGAGCCCGTTGTAAACAACCGGCCACAGAAAGAAGAAAATACCTGCGAGCCCGACGGATGCAGCAGCTGTTAAAATCGGGACGAGCCGTTTGCCGCTGAAAAAGGCAAGTGCATCAGGCAGCTTCACGTGGCTGAAGCGGTTGTAAAGCGCTGCAGCGACAAGACCGACAATGATGCCGATAAAGACGTTGTCAATACCGGAATAGGCAAGCGGAGCATCATCTTCGGCTACTCCCATCATGCCAGCCACGTTTTCACTGCTTAAAAGCTGTGTAATAACGAGAAAACCAACGAGCCCGCTAAGTGCTGCTGCGCCATCTTTCTCTCGGGACATACCGATCGCAACACCGACAGCAAACAAGATCGCAATGTTGTCGAGAATCGATGTGCCGGCGTTAATAATAAACTGGCCGATCACGCTGTCTTCGTTTACGGCCGTGATCCAGTTACCGATTCCGGCGAGAATCGCAGCCGCTGGCAGTACGGCAACAGGCAGCATGAGTGAACGCCCGATTGCTTGAATATACTTCATAAAGATGGTTCCTCCTCCAATAAATAATGAAGCGATTTCATACAAACAGAATAGCATTTATTCATATAGATGTCTAGACCACTAGATAAATTAAATCTTCTAAATTTTTGTTGTTTTTGCAGGATATCCTGCATTATACTGTGAAGAAGCAGGAAAAACTTCGTTATGGATTAGGAGGTGGACGAGCTGTCCTTAAAGGATTTGCTGCATGAACGGTATAACAGCTTTTCACGCGGTCAAAAGAAGGTGGCTGGTTTTTTTCTGACGCACGCGTCTGAAGCAGCAATGCTCACGGCCGGGCAAATCGGTGAACGAACAGACGTTAGTGAAACAACCGTCATTCGCTTCTCGCATGCGCTCGGATACCGAGGCTTCAGTGAGCTTCAGGAAGCGTGGCGCACAGAATGGCTTGGCGTGCAGGAACATGGACCGGTGTATGCGGCAGAAAGTATACCGGCCAAGGAAATCCGCATGCTGGAAGGTATCGATACAGAAGCGCTGGAACCGCTTCTCACAAAGTGGAGCCGCAGTCTGCTTCAAGCTGAGCGAGTTGTGATTGCGGGCTTCGATGGTACATATGCAGCGGCTTACTGGCTTGCTTTCTCGCTTCGCGGGTTTCGTAAGCGCATACATCTCATCGGACCGGAAACGATGCAGCCGGAGGAGATTCTTGATATGGATAAGAGCACGTGCGTCGTGCTGCTATCCTTCCCGCGCTATCACTATCAGTCAAAAGCAGTCGCAGAAGCCGCCAGCGGTAGGGCAGGGGAGCTGCTCGTTATGACGGATCATGCATCGAGTCCGCCAGCCGCCTCAGCTGACAGCGTCTGGACAGCATCCGTTGCTGACGGCGGTGATTACCGCTCTGCCGCCTACACCATTACGCTTTTGGAAATGCTGCTGGAAAAAGTCGAGCACCATGCAGACGAACTCGGTCAAGCTGCACCGCGCCGAAAAGAATTAGAAAAACTGTACGCTGCAAGCAGACGTTATTTAGAATAGAGGAGGCCTTACAATGAGTTCACTGCCGAATATCAACCAGGAATTTTCACCAAAACCGAAGCCGACACGAAAAGACATCTTATCCTTTATCCTGCCGTCTATACTGGGTATCCTCCTGTTTATTGTGCCGATCCCGCAGGATGACAGCATAACGATCCCGATCGCGTTTATGGCAGGGTTCATTAACGGAGCGCTCGGCGATGCAATCCCATTTATCATCATTGCTGTTATGGCCGTTTCTGTAATCTTGACGATCGGCGCTCAGCTTCTGAAGCCAGCGTTTGTGCTGGAACGAGACAGCCTGCGTTCGCTGCTGCTCGTTAAACCAGTATGGACCGTCATCCGCGCAGCAGGGCTGCTGTTTGCGGTGATGGTCGTATTCGGATTCGGAGCGGAAGCAGTTTACTCAGAAGATACCGGCGGACTGCTCATGTACGACCTGCTGCCGATTTTACTGACAACGTTTTTACTTGCCGGCTTTTTACTGCCACTGCTATTAAACTTCGGGATGCTCGAATTTATCGGCGTGCTGCTCATGAAGGTCATGCAGCCGCTTTTTCGGGTGCCGGGTCGAAGCTCGCTCGACTGCCTGACGTCATGGGTTGGCGACGGAACAATCGGCGTGCTCCTGACAACGAAACAGTATGAGAGCGGCTACTATACAAAGCGGGAAGCTGCTGTAGTAGCGACAACGTTTTCGGTTGTCTCCATCACATTTACGATCGTCATCATCGATTACATGGAACTGATGCACATGTTCCCGCAGTATTACTTGACGATCACGATCGCGGGTCTGTTTGCTGCTGTCATTATGCCGCGTATCCCGCCGCTCTCGCGTAAAGCGGACACAGCATATGAAGGCCAGGAAATCAAAGGGGACGTCGAAGTTCCCGCTGGTACATCCCTAGTGAAAGCCGGGTTCAGCGAAGCAGTGGCGAAGGCGCGCTCCAGCCGCAGTCCAAAGCTGTTTGTCCGGACCGGACTGCAGAACGTGCTCGACATGTGGATCGGTGTGCTGCCTGTTGTGATGGCAATTGGAACAGTCGCGCTCATCACGGCTGAATTCACGCCTTTCTTTTCAATTCTCGGACGTCCGTTTGAACCATTGCTTGCGTTGATGCAGGTACCGGAAGCAGAAGCTGCTGCTCAAACAATGGTCGTAGGGTTTGCGGATATGTTCCTGCCGGCGATTATCGGAAGCGGCATTGAAAGTGACATGACCCGCTTTATCATCGCCTGTGTGTCCGTTACCCAGCTCGTATATCTGTCAGAGATGGGTGGACTGCTGCTCGGCTCCAAGCTGCCGGTTAAATTCCGTGATCTCGTGTTCATCTTTATTCTGCGCACGTTGATCACGCTTCCGATCGTCGTGCTGATGGCCCATCTGATTTTTTAGGAGGAATGTTTCATGGATACGATCCTGCAAACGTATGAGGAGCTGCACAGGCTTGCAGAGCCCTCCTGGCAGGAGGAAAAAACGTCACGCTACTTGCAGCAGCGTCTAAAGGAAGCCGGTTTTTCACTGACAACGTTTGAAGGACACCACGGATTTTTTGCGGAAATAAAAGGGGAGACAGAGGACGTGCTGATGCTGCGGGCCGATATGGATGCCCTTCCATATGAAATTGAGGACGGTACGGTTTACCGGCACACGTGCGGGCACGATGCGCACAGCTCCATCGTGCTCCATACAGCACTGAACCTGAAAGATACGCTTCCAAGGCATACGCTCCGCTTTCTGTTTCAGCCGGCTGAAGAAACGGCAGCAGGCGCACTGCAGATGATTCGGGATGGTGTGTTGGACCGAGTTGTTTTCCTGGCAGGGCTGCACGTCAGACCGTTGTCCGAGCTGGCAGCAGAAGAAGCGTCTGCCGGCATCCAGCACGGAGCGACAATCGCTGTTAAAGGTCGTGTCACCGGTGAAGCGGCCCATGCTGCTAGAGCCTCAACCGGGATCAATGCGCTTTACGCCGCCGGACGACTCATGCGTAAACTGGAAACTTTTTCAATAGACGGTCAATCGGCAGTGATGACAAAGCTGAAAGCCGGAACGAGCGTTAATACGGTGCCGGATGAAGCGGTGTTTGAGCTTGATTTACGTGCACCCGACAATGAAGCAATGGAGCTTATATGGGAGAAGATGCAGCATGCAGCGGACGACGTAGAAGCAGAAACAGGCTCCCGCTTCACTCTTGAGGCAGCGGAGCATGCACCGGCGGCTGTAATTGATCCACGAGCAGCAAACTGCGCCAGGCGGGCGATTGCCGGTGTTTGTCACGTGGCTGACGTGCTGAAAACGCCAGGGGCAGAAGATTTTCATCATTATACGAATGTGAAAGAAGCACCGGCTGCCGTTATGGTCGGACTTGGCTCAGGATTAACGCCGGGGCTGCACCATCCGGATATGACATTTGATCTCAGAGCACTGCCAAAAGGCGTGGAAATCATGACGGCGCTGCTCGCGGAAGCGGATCTGGTCGACTGGAGGGACGAAGCGTGAAGCACGTAACAATCAGAGAACTAACGACAACAGCCGAACTAGAAGAGGTGTTTGAGCTGGAAGCATTCATCTGGAACCGGGATGACGCCGTGCCGCCTAACCAGACGATCACATCCGTTAAAAACGGCGGTTTCGTGCTCGGCATGTTTGATGAACGCCGGCTGATCGGATTTCAGTACAGCTTTCCGGGCTTTAACGGCACAGAGGTGTATCTATGCTCGCATACGCTCGTTGTTCATCCCGATTATCAAAAACAGGGTCTCGGTGAACAGTTAAAGCAGGCGCAGCGAACGCTTGCTGAAGCGAAAGGGTATCAAACGATCCAGTGGACGTACGATCCACTGGAGTCCGTCAACGCGAAACTGAACCTGCATAAACTCGACGCGACAAGCAGTGAGTATATCGTGAACGCATACGGAGAGCTGCACGACGCAATTAACACCGGAATGCCGACAGACCGGCTTGTCGTTTCCTGGTCATCCAGACCGGTAAAAAAGCAGCCAGTTTCGATCGAGGATGCAAAGACAGTGTATCCGATTGAAGAACGAAACGGCGTGCCTGTTCCGGGTACGGTCCGGTATACGGAGGCTGACGTCCTGCTCGTACCTGTCCCGTCATCTATTCAACAAATCAAACAGCTCAGTCATGAGGCAGCGTTAACGTGGCGGCTTGTTCAGCGTTCCGTGCTGCCGCCGTTATTTGCTAATGGATATTCTATTGTGGACTATCTGCCTTATGGGAGCCACTATGCGTACGTTTTAACAAAGGAGCGTCCAGATGCAGATTAAAGAAGTGATCATCAGAGAATTAGTCATGAAGCTGAAGCATCCATTTACAACCAGCGTCGGAACAGAAACCGAGAAAGCTTTTCTGCTTGCAGAAGTTCGCACGGAGAAAGGTGTTTCCGGCTGGGGCGAAGGTGTATCCATTGCGGAACCAATTTATAACGAAGAAACAATTTCGACAAACTGGGCCGTATTACGCGAACAGCTTTTGCCGACGCTGTTTCAGACGACCATTCGTCATCCTGATGATGCCGCTCGGGCCTTCCAGTATGTTCGCAGAAACTATAATGCGAAAGCGCTGTTGGACGGTGCGATCTGGGATGCCTATGCCAAAGAAGCCGAAAAGCCGCTTTATGAGGTGCTTGGCGGAGAAAAACGTCCGGTTGATGTCGGCATCAGCATTGGCATCAAGCCCTCGATGGGGGATGTGCTTGATACAATTACAAAAGCAGTCGAGGAAGGCTATAAGCGGATAAAAGTGAAGGTCAAGCCAGGCTGGGACATTGACCTGCTGAAGCTGATCAGGGAGCAGTTTCCTGATATTTCGCTCATGGCCGATGCAAACTGCGCCTATACGCTAGCTGACATCGATCATTTGCGACGCTTCGACGATTTTCAGCTGATGATGATCGAGCAGCCTCTCGCAGAGGATGACATCATTGATCATGCCCGGCTGCAGCGGGAATTACATACGCCAATCTGTCTTGATGAAAGCCTCCACAGCGACGAGGATGTGCGAAAAGCGCTGGAACTCGACAGCTGCCGCATCGTTAATATGAAGATCGGACGTGTAGGGGGATTGTCCGAAGCGCGCCGAATTCATACCAGGTGCAAGCAGGCAGACGTACCGCTTTGGTGCGGCGGCATGCTGGAGGCTGGCATCGGTCGTGCGCACAATGTAGCATTGACTACGCTTCCCGGATTTACACTGCCAGGGGACACGGCCCCGTCGTCTCACTATTGGGAACAGGATATTATTCAGCCCGAGGTCAAGATGTCCGCGGGTCAGATTATGCTTCCAGAGGAGCCGGGCATTGGCTTCGAGCCGGATATGGACCGCATTCATGCGCTGACTGTTCGTTCTCAAACGTTTGTAAGTCGATAGCGGCCGGACCCTGAGACCGACAGCTGCACCAATCCCATGCAGACTTATCAGAAGCTGACTGGAAAAATGAGGATTGGATTTTTCCTCCCATTTTCTGCTAAGCTTATAGCAGAAGAAATGTGGGAGGGGATCGGATGAAGGGATTGCTGGAGCTGGTCCGAGTCATCTGCATCATGCTTGCAGCAGGTGCAGCTGCCTGGTGGATTGTGCTTGAACCGCTCTACAGCGTAAACAGCCAGGTGCAAAATTGGAGCTGGATCGGGGCAATGGCCGTTTTTGTATTTATTTTTGTGCTGTACCGGAACCGTTGGCAGTTTTCCGGCTGGTATACGGGACCCGGGAGAGAAAAGCTTTCACGCCCGATTACAACAGCACTCGTTGCTATTGCAGGAGTCATGATCATCATTCCATTTTTATCGTTGCTCGTCAGTAGTTGAAAGAGCCGCAGGGACACTGATCCCTGCGGCTCTTCATACATAGTACAACCAATCATTATATTAAGATAATAGGTTCATTTTCATGCATTCTGCCGCTCAATTGCGTATAATAAACAACACTATGCGTCCTGATAACCTTTACTTCTTACCTTTTCGGTATGATGTGCGTGCGAGGTCAGCGACTACATGCTTTTCAACGTTCGTGCGCTTATGAACGACCTGCAAAAGTGTTGACGATTGTCCCAGTTTTATGCGTAATTTAGCGGGGTAAAGGAATAGAGACTATTTTTATGTGATTGGAGCTGCATCATGAATCTTTACCCGATTTTACATCATCAGATTATTACACAAACGGGCCCTGAGCCGAATGGTATTACTCATATCTCCTATGATTCCCGAACAATCGGGAATCAGGGCTGTTTCATCTGCATTCGCGGAGAACAGTCGGATGGGCATCGTTTCATTGATATGGCTGTTAACCAGGGAGCTGTTCAGGTCATCGGGGACGATGAAGAAGCGCTGCATGAACACGCGCTTCGGCATCCTCATGTTCAGTTTATTCTCGTTCAAGAACCAAAAAAGGCAATGGCGTTGTATGCAGCCCATTTGGAAGAGGATCCGCACCATGAGCTGTCGCTTATCGGCGTCACTGGCACACAGGGCAAAACGACGATCACCGCCTACGTACGCTCCTTGTTAAATCGTTCTGGAATCAAAACCGGTTCCATCGGCACGGCAGGTGTATGGGATCACGAAAAACCACTTCCGCTGCCGAAAAGCACCCCTACCACACCGGAATCAGCCGATTTATTTGATTATTTGTCGAGGATACGCCAGAAGCAGATTACGTCGGTTGTGATGGAGGCGACCTCAATCGGACTCGACCAGGACAGGCTTCATGGTCTCCATTTTGATGTTGCCGTCCATTCCAACCTGTCGCCGGAGCATCTGGATTATCATGAAACGTTCGAGGCCTATAAACAAGCAAAGCTGAGGCTGTTCGATCATGCGGAAACGGCCGTCGTAAACGTGGACGATGATGGTATGAGCCAGGATATACTGGATGCATTTACTGGCCCCGTCTGGACATACGGGATGAACCGTGAGGCGGATGTGAAGGCAGAAAACCTTCGCTACACGAAGCAGGGAAGCCACCTTGATTTAATTGTGGATGGCGTTTCTCACGATGTCTTTCTGCCGGTATTTGGTCTTCACAACGTATACAATGCGATAGCAGCTATTACAGTGTGTCTTGCTAAGGGGCTCGGGCTTCGACATTTACTTACACGACTCTCCAGCTTGGAAGGGCCGCCCGGCAGACTCCAGCTCATCCCGGAAGTATCAGACCGGCTGATGCTGTTTGACTTTGCCCATACCCCGCAGACGCTCACTAATTTATTTCACACGATTAAACCGCTTCGCTATAACCGTCTGATTGTGATGGTCACTGGCATCGGGATACGTGAAAAATCGCTGCGTGCTCCGATTGCGGAAGCAGTAGAGGGGAGAGCAGATGAGATCGTCGTTACAGCTGATCATCCCGGGAACGAAACAGCGGAAGCGGTAGTGGCCGATGTGATGGCGGGATTCCGATCGACGAAGAATGTCCATCCTGTCGCGTATCGCGGCGAGGCCATTCAAAAAGCGATGAGTCTTTCTTCAGAAGGCGACCTTGTTCTCATTACGGGAATTTGTATGGAGGATTTTCGGATCATTAACGGTGAGAAACAGCCGTATTACGATTATGATTACGTTCGTGACTTTCTCTGTAAGCATCCATGTTTGAAATCCAAAGTTGCTTCAGCAAACTGATCGATCATGAAGGCCTCAGCAATGTGTTGAGGCCTTTCGTATGCAGTAAACGATCGAAAAATGCCGTTCCGGTGAGCGGAACGGCAGATGTTTACTGATTCAGCATGTGAATGGTTGCAAGCAATTCTCCAATAATTTGCCCTTTGAATGGATCCGGCGCGCTGACGCCGTCCGGGTTGATCCACTCGTAGCGGTCCTTTTCGCTGCTGAAGCTGAAGCCGGCATCCTCTAGAAATGCAGCAAGTGCTTCTGGAAAAGCGTCGCTGCCAGTGAACGCACGGTAGTAATCCGTCAGCGAAACATAGAGTTCCACGTCATCCGGACTGGAAGAGATGACGAGCAGATCATCCGGCTCCTGAATAATCCACTGGCCTTTGGAAAAAATACCAACCTGAGCTCCTTTGAGGCCGGAAATGCCGTCGAGGTTAATACCGAATACGTAATTAATCAGCTGGCGGATCTCAGCACCACTTAAGGAATCGTTGTAATGCCGAATCACCCGGTCCATGACGTGGTTTTTCTTCATATTCATAATCGCAGCATCCTGACTGACATCATCTGCCTGCAGGCCGAGCGACTGTCGAACCGCTTCCATCACGAATGGATCATAGCGGTCAAGCGTATTTCCATACCCGAGCCTGGATACGAGTGAAATATCCACATCAAAGACGAGCTGTACAGCTTCTCTGGCATCCTGACCTTTTACCCGATTGTTCGTCTGCCTCATATATCGATCCATCACTTCCACCTGAGACATGGTGCGGATCGACTCATCCTGACTCAGATCGTGTTTCGTTAACCCGAGTGACTCGCGCACAGCACGCATCACTTTTTTATCATACATTGGTTCTGCATCCTTCACTGAAGCGGTATCGAAATCTGCCTGATCTTCTGCAGCCGATGCCGGAACTAACCCGAGAAAACATAGTGCGGTAATAAAAACGATAACCATCATTAGACGTGCCTGCATAAAACCCCTCCTATGAATCGTGATCAACACTTCCTTAGTATACCGTATAAAGGAAATAAAAGGGGGAGAGATAAGAGGAAGCGCCTATAGCTTGAAATCCTGTTCCTTAAGGACCGGACTTTCGAGAATAAGCGCGGTCATCCCTTCGTCGGAGATCGTTTCATGACGCTCACCTGTGGTCCAAAACGCAGCATCGCCTGCTTTTACCGAAGAAAAGCGGGAGTTAGAGCCGCATACTTCAGCCGAGCCGGAGCATATGATCATTAGCTGAGGGACACGTGCTTCATGCATGGCGATCGTACCTTCAGGAGGAAGGTGAACCACTGAAACCGCCGCTTCCCCTTCGAAGCGGGTGACAAGCTGATGGACAAAGTCCGATCCATCATCGCTGATGCGCCGGCCATCTTTAGCTTGAAAGGAGAAGATCTTCATGCTTTTTCTCCATCCGTCCATTTGCCAACAACGAAGTAAATGAGCATGACGACCACGGGTATAAACGGCGCGAACAAAAAGAGATCAAGGGAGAGAAACAAAGCGAGAAACAGGGCGCTGCCGCCGCCTAACGCAAAGAGCGGCCTGCTCTTACGCAGGCCGATTCCAAAATACCAGGCGCCGATGACAGCAGCGAGTGTTAAAAACAAGGTGTACATAGGCAGTCTCCTTTTTGGGTTAAGAACGGGAGCCGAAGGTCAGGCCATACCGTCTCGATTCAAGTTTGCGAAAGCTGGTGATGAGAAAGCAGCCGGCGAGAAGACCAGAGATCATGCCAACTTCAATCGACAGCAGCGTTGTCGTAAATGCTCCGGAAGTCGGCGTTAAAAACGTCGGACCGGCAAAATAAAGTGCCGGGAAAAAGATGATGTACAACAGCGGAAGACCGACAAAGACAAATAAATCCCAATCGAACTTCCAGCTGCCGGATTGACGGAACCGCCAAAGTAAAATCGGAAATCCTAGCACAATGCCAAGCGGTATGTAGTAAAGCGGGAAAAAGAACGTTGGCGTCGGATTACCAGTAACCGCCGCATTTTCGCGGATCGAGTATGTAAAATCAACCGTCAGAATAAACAAGCTGTACAGCACGAAGGCGTAAGCAAGAAAACCGACAGAGCGCGAGATGGACATACACATCGCCTCCTTTTCTGAAAAATCTGTTCATGAGTGGTACCATTGTAACATAGAGAAATCACGCTTGCCGTAAGACTTTTCTTTTAGAAGGAGGAGATACAGTGCTTGCACTCGGTGCCTTTTTCATCGTAGCAATGATAATGGCGGCCGCAGCAAACCTGGCTGCGACAAGAGTAGTAAAAAAGCGTGGGATCGATGAGGACGGGATTGCAGGAAAGCTCACCCTTTCTTTTTTACTTGGGCTCCCGGTCGTGTGGATGGAGTACTTTCCGCTGCCAATTGGCATGCTGATTTTCTTTATCATCAACCCGCAGCAAAACGCCAGCTTGAAACGGAGCTTTGCGCTGTCAGGCATGGTGCTGTCTCTTATCAGCGGCATCTTTGGATTCATTTTTTAGTCGGGACGGTTAGCAAATACGGGAAAACGAGCCTTTAGGGGCTCGTTTTTTATTGGTAAGGACGCAGCGGTCATCGTATGATGGGACCGCTTTTTTTACGCGTCTTTATGTTGCATGGAGTACGTATTACGACGTTTCATTCGTTACATTGACCTGTTGCGTGGCTTCAGTCCCATTTAGTCACGGCAAAGCTTTTAACCTGTGTAAAGGTAGAATGGTCCGGCGCTAAGCAGTATAAGGCCTTCGTTTAGCTATTGATTGTCTGCACCGCTCCACGCTAAAAAAACGGGCACAGGCCCGTTTTACTCATGCGTACTGTAACTGCAAATGCATTTCCAGCTATTCGGAGCGCTTTTTTGCTTTGCGGTCTTTCTCAAAGAAATACAAAAAGCCTGCTGAAGCAGCCATTCCGAGAACGATGATAACGGCCTGCATCCTATCTCCCCTTTCCCTATCCGAGGTGAAACGCGGACCAAAAGGCCATGGCAAGGCCGGCGCACAGCCCGGGGTCCATATATTCCGGACACTCGGCTTCAATCGTATACGTGGGATTCAGTAAAAATCCGCTCCGCTTTGTTTCTCCAATTTTCTCGCCATTGTAGCAGATGTCACCGGAGCCATTCCAGGCAGCAACGATAGAAACAGCGGGAAGATGTCGGCCGTGCAGCTCAACCCGGTATTTCTCTTTAGCGCTGTACACGCTCAAGACTCTTGCAATGGCGCGCTTATCCTTCGAAATGCACCATGAATGACCGCGTCGCACCGAAAACGACTCCTGAAAAAATTCATAGCTCGTATCCGTCGACTTCACGAGAAAATTAACATCGTAGCGTGGGTTAACCGAAGGCCGTGTTTCGTTGCGGTGAAACCAACGGTGAATGCGGGCACGCTGGCCGTTTTCGAGTTCAACGGCGATCGGTTTTGTTGATGAGCCAATGAGCGGCCGGTCCATGACGATCCTCATCTCTTCCAGTCCTTTCTGTGTCTGCAGCTGCATCAAATTCTGGGAGTTGTCAGTTTCTTCTACGGAAAGGAAGAAGAAGTGGTTTCACGATTTTGAAAAAATCATATTCTGGTGATGCTGAACAATAGCGCCGTGACGATAATCACCGTATCACAGAATGTCAGCGCTGCAATCCGGGGGCGGCCGCTTTTGTTGATGTCCATGTACATTTGCACGGCTGCATCGATCATGACGGCAACGACGAGAGCGCCGAGTGCATAAACAAGAAAGGCTTCATTCCATATACCAGCAGCAAAAACGAAAGCCAAAAGGATGTATAAAGCTGCAGACACGTATTTCCATTTTTGATGCACGGAATCGTAAGGAGAGCTGAAAAAGCCGTTATCGGCGTCCTCAATCCGGAAGAGCTTCTTAACGATCTGACGGATCACGATCCAAATGCCGACGATCGCTGCAAGAATAAACAATAAGAACATAGTGATCCGCTCCTGTTTTTCTATTCCTTTCCCAGCAGGGTTTTTCGCTAAACGCGGAGGCTTTCCTTCAACGTGTGTAAATCCACTTCGCTTGCGGAAGTGATTGATTTCCAGCTAAGATAAGACTAATCCTGACTGCAGAAAGGAACATCCGCTTATGCTGAGAAAAACACTTACAGTAGGTTTAGCAGCTGCCACCGCTGCAGCAATTGCGATTAATATGCACCCTGGATTCGGCCAGGCTCCTGGAAAAGCACACCGCGATTCCTTTAAGGACGCTCCGAATCTTCATAACGGCAGGTTCCATAACAAGCGTGCGTCAGCCGTTTCCGTAAACCCTTGCGATCTGTACACGATGACACGAGACCTGTTTCGCGACCGGGATGTGCGAAGCCCGTTTGCACCGCTGGCGGTTCAGACGCCAGAATGGGATAAGGATGAGAGCGTGACGTGGTTCGGTCATTCCTCCTACTACGTGCATATCGATGACATCCGCCTTCTGGTCGATCCGATGTTTGGTCCCGCTGCGGCACCGCTGCCGGGAACCGGAAGCAAGCGGTATACAGGGGACTTGCTGTCGATGATTCCGTCGATGCCGGATATCGATGCCGTCCTGATTACACATGACCACTACGATCATCTGGACTATCCGACGATTCAGGCGCTGCTTCCAAGAGTGAAGCGGTTTATTGTGCCTCTCGGTGTTGCGTCACATCTTATTCGCTGGGGCGTGAGCCAGGAACGGATTCAAGAACTGAACTGGTGGGAAGAAACCTATGTAAAGGACGTGAAGGTCGCCCTCACGCCTTCGCATCACTTTTCAGGCAGAACGATGGCTGCACGGGACCGCACGCTTTGGGGCGGCTGGGTGATCGCCGGCAGTGAGAGCCGACTTTATATCAGCGGAGACGGCGGCTACGGGAGTCATTTCAGAGAGATCGGGGATGTCTATGGCCCATTCGATTTGGCTGTCATGGAAGGAGGCCAGTACGACAGCCGCTGGGAAGGTGTGCATATGACACCGGAAGAAGCGGTTCAGGCGTTTGAAGACGTACGAGGCCGCAGCATGATGCTCTCCCATTGGGCTGGGTTTACGCTTTCCTTCCACAGCTGGGAAGAGCCGGCTGAACGGGCGCTGGCAGAAGCAGAGCGCAAGGATGTCAACCTGCTGACTCCGCATATCGGAGAGACCACGGCCTGGCACGCTCCCGCTCCGCAGACAAACTGGTGGAGACAGCCGGCTTATCAATAAGAACGAGAAAAGGCTTCAGGAGCTTTTATCCTGAAGCCTTTTTGATTCGTTTTTCATGTTAACATTGCGAATGATTCCATACACAATCAGCCCGGATAACAAGAGCGCGAGAAGTGCAAAGACAATGCCGTAGCCGGTTTCCTGAGCTGAAAACTGCTCGACTGCCAAGCGCACCATCGCGATAACACTAATCCCGAGCGACACGAGAATCAATGGGTGAATGCTTGCTTTTTCCATCCTATCAGTCCTTTTCGTAAACGTGTGAATCAGGCGGGTACCGGTCATCTGTTTCAGTTACCCGTCTGTAGCACCTTAAGCAGCCTTCTCGCGAAGGTCATCCGGGCTCATCGTAAGAGACCATCCGTCGGCGACAAAAAAGGCCACTTCAATGTCCCCATAGAGAAAGTGGATCTTCCACCTGCCTTCATTCGAAAAAACGAGGTTTCCTTCTTCATCAATCATGGCAGCCCCGGTCATGGATTCCCATTCCTGAGCGGTGATGCCGGAGCTTTCAAATACAAGGTTTTGGATCACTGCGTTGTCGGGATCTATGTCTGCTTGATCATCTTCTATCCAAATATCAAAGGCGACGTTGGCTGCAACGGATTCGCTGTTGGAATCAGACTCGTCTCGTGAGCTGAACGTAATAGGCTCCGCTTCGACGAGAGACTCTTCCTCGTGTGTTTCAGCAAACCGTTCCGTTCCTTGCAGGGAATCATGTTCCAGCGAGTTACCGATATCCTGAAACAGCTGTTCCACCTGGTCATGATTTAAGGAAGGAGGATCTTCGCGCTCCGGATCACGTTCGACCGTAAGGACCTCGAGACCATGCTCTTCTCCCATTTCAACGACGTCTTCCTCGGTTGGTTCTGAGCACGCAGCCAGGAAAAGGGAGGCCGGTATAAGTAAAATCCGTTTTTTCATGTGACGCTCCTTTCATCCACATTCCATTATTGTGAACGACCTGTCCGATGTGTAACAACGGGCGGTCAGCGGGTAAGAGAGTAGCACCGGCTCGATGATAAAACGTGCGGCCGTAAAGAAACTGTTCCTCCATTGTACATGAAATGGAAAGAGATTTCCTTTATTTTGTTTGACATATGATGGGAAGTTTGGAAAACTTAAAGCAGAGGAGCACAGAAAGGATGGCATCATGGGAAAGAAACTTATCACCGGGATCCTTCTGCTGATGATTGCAATTCTTGCTGTAGCAGCCGTCGTGAATATGCTGCCGGGAAGAGGATCTTCTCCGGAAGAAGCGTTTTACGACTTTTCGGAGGAAGAGGGCTTTCAGTCACCGGATCTTGTGTACCAGGAATGGAAATTTGATGGGACGGCTATTTACGCCTATCGGGAAAACGACATGCCGAATCTTGCGGTCTTCACCGAGGGTCTGCTCGGCTGGAGGATCGAAGGAACGCGGGAAAATATTCCGTCACATACAGTCGCTGTCCCGATGCAGGTAGGAGACAGTGAGCTGCTGTACGGCCGGATTCCATTGGATACAGAGCCGGCGCCAGCGGCAGTCCATATTGGTTCGGACATCGTGCAGCTTAATGATCGTGCGCGGGAGACCGGCGTTTGGATTGCGGAGCGCCCGGAACGTCACGGCTTATTTATGGATCTGCAGGTAGTCGACACGGAAGAAGAGGTACTGATTGAAGAGGAAATACGATTAGATATGTTTTAATGGCTGCTGGATACGATAACTATCGCCCTCGACCTTTTTGCGGAGTAAAGCACTCGTTTTATGTTGGGTTAACACTGGTTCATAGTCCCCTTGCTAAAGCCGGCTTCGCGCAGCGGCTTTTTTAGTTGACCTTACATTCGATGCACATCGAAATGAACATTTGACATACGTGAATATTTGTAGTTTAATATGAATTAAATAATACATTCGATAAAAATCGAACAAGAGAGGTGAAGCCAAATGGAGCTGAAAGTACACGTGTCAGAAGCGGTTGATTTAACAGGCTTTATGTATGTCATTCATAATAGCGGCAGAAAAGAAGATGAAGAGCTGGTTGAAAGGATGCTCAAACATGATCCGGCAGAGCAAAAGCTGGATCAGATTCGGCAGCGGCTTTCAGCAGCGGAGCACGAGCGGCTGGAGGTGTTTATGAATGAAGACAGCGCGATTGTCCCGGCACTGCTGCCAATTTTGCTGGAGGGGGAGCCGGAGCTTTCGGCAAGTGCGTTCAGCGAAAAGCTGCGGAAGCTGGATAACAACGTCATCCGCAGCAGCATGTTCAGCCGTGCCTTCACGGACACCACGTATGATGGAACGGATATCGATCAGGGCAAACGGCTCGTCGAGCAGCTTGCTGTTCCGGCGAAAGAAAAATGGAAGCTGTTTTACTACCTGGACCGGCCTGAAGCCTTAAAAGACGAGCTTGCTGCGCTTATAGATGAAATGTACGCCACCTATTACGAGCCGATTCGGGAGGAAGCACTCGCTGCAGCAGCTGCGTACCGCGCGGAGCTGCTTGAGCAGCCGAACGATCCGGAGCACCCCGTTAGACGGCTCGTAGCTGACTATGTGGATGTAGATAACGTGGACGTCATCCACGTGTATCCATCCTTTTCGCTGAATATCGGCTTTATGCTGGCGGATGTGTCTAAAGAGCGCACGGTGCATTTCAGCATCGGCATTCAGCGGTTTTCTCTGATGGAATCGAAGCTGAACGAAGAGGAGCTGTTCGGTCTGCTGAAGGTATTGACGGATGAGCGGCGGTTTCGATTGCTGCGCTTGTTGAAAAAGCGCCCGCACTACGGCTATGAGCTGGCGGAAGCGCTCGGTGTGTCAAACTCGACAATCTCTCACCATCTGGCCATTTTACTAAGTCATCAGTTCGTCACATCAGACCGGGCAGAAAACAGGGTGTACTACAAAGTGAATACCGCGGAAATTAAGCGTGTCATGGCACAGGTGGAACGTATGTTTGCTCAATAAAGAGGAGGAGAACGGCGATGGAACAGAAAAGCCTCTGGCGCAATCGTGCCTTTATCCTGTACTTTTTTACATTTCTGGCGTCTGGATTAAGCGTGTCGTTTTTTCTGTTTGCGGTGAACTGGTACGTCGTCGACTCACTCGGACTGGAAGCGATGCTCGGTCTCGTCTTTTTTGCAAGCTCCGTGCCGCGCCTGGTGTTTATGCTGATCGGCGGGGCGCTTGCAGACCGTTTCAACCGTGCGGTGATTATGCTCGTATCAGATTTAACAAAGGCCATTCTGCTGATCGGGATCATTGTCCTGCTCGTCTTTCAGCTCGTGAACATTTGGGTGCTCGTCGTGCTCGCTCTTTTGTTCGGATTACTGGATGCATTTTTCTGGCCCGCAAGTCAGACGGTGCTTCCTGGGATTGTTGGTAAAAAGCAGTTAACGCGAGCAAACTCCGTTGTTCAGCTGACGAACAACGCGACGTTAATAGCCGGCCCAATGCTCGCTGGCTTTCTGATCGGGTTCGGCAGCTATGAGCTGATGTTTTTGGTCGTTTCCATTATGCTGTTTGCAGCAGCTGCGATCGATTGGAGATTGAAGCGGGACATTGAAGTACCTGAAGAATCGGATCGAGAAGAATCTGTGCTGCATGCTATAAAAAGTGGATTCAGCTACATGCGAAGCCGGCCTTTTCTGCTGACGCTCATGATGACGTCCGTCTTCTTAAATCTGCTCTTAGTCGGACCGTTTGTGATGGGACTGCCGATTTACGCGAACCTGATTTTAGGTGGGGACGAGCTGACCTACAGCTACTTAAACGCAACGAGCGGAGCCGGTATGCTTGCTGGGGCGCTGCTCGTCGGGGTGCTGAACATTCAGCGAAAGCGCGGGTTGGTATCACTGTCTGGTATCCTGCTGTTGGCACTTGCTTTCTTAGGCTTCGGACTGGCACCTGACTTACTGTGGAGTCTCGTCTTTATTGCTTTCGTCGGCATGCTGATTTCGGTAATCGATATACCGCTCATTTCAGCAATTCAGGCGAATACGCCCGATGACTACCTTGGCCGTGTCATGAGCATGCTTACGTTTGCAGCACTGGGGCTGGTGCCGGTCAGTTATTTACTGACATCGCTGCTGCTTTCTGCAGGTCTGGCAATTGATACGATTATGATCGGCGGGGCCATTCTGATGGGCGTACAGGCTCTGGTCGTCATCACGTTCGCCAAATCGATTCGCAGCATCGATTAATTCGGACTCCAGCCCTGTAAAAGCTGTCTCCATTTACATTGGGAGGCAGCTTTTTTGGATTGACAACCTCCTGCAGGTAAAAAAAGCTTCCACATACCAAATTGTTAACCGTTTTTTACAAAAACGTTCATTCTCCCATGATAAACTGGATAAAGTACAACTATGCGTTAGGAGGCAGAAGGCATGAATGCAGAAGAACTTATGACCGGTTTAACGATGTGTGCTGCACCAGAAGCACCAAAGAAAATCGAGCAGTTGCGTCCGGAAGTCGTAATCGATTTGCGAGCGGAAGCCCCCGTAACGGAGGAATCCGTTTCGTTCTCACTTGCAAACGGTGGTCCGACTGATCCACAGGAGCTGAAGCGGGCTATTGAATATACCGCTGAAGTACTGCAAAATGGAAACCGCGCGGTGCTTCACTGACAGGGTGGAAAGAGCCGCACCGGGAGTGTAGCAGCGGGAGTACTAATGGAAACGGGAGCAGCAAATTCGGTGGATGAAGCGCAGCGGACTATCCTTCGCTATAGGCCTGAGGCGGTTATCCAGGAGGAAGCACTGGCTGTTCTCCGCAAACTGTATGAACCAACGTAGAAGGGACGTTACATAGTGAAAACGTGGCTTGAGATATTTCTCGTATCGCTGCGGCTCGGACTGACCTCCTTCGGGGGACCGGTCGCACACTTAGGTTATTTTAAAGAAGAATATGTGAACCGCAGAAAGTGGCTCACGGATAAACAATATGCCGATCTCGTCGCATTGTGCCAGTTCCTGCCTGGACCGGCCTCCAGCCAGGTGGGGATAGGCATCGGGATGGCACGAGGCGGAACGCTGGGGGGATTCATCTCCTTCATTGGGTTCACAACGCCATCCGTACTGCTGTTAATGGCGGTTGCCGTCGGCTTTCAGCAGCAGGGCCTGATCGACCTTGGCATCATTGATGGCTTAAAAATTGTTGCCGTTGCTGTCGTGGCGCACGCCTTGTTAGGGATGGGCAGAAATCTGGCTCCGGACAGCCAGCGCGCCTCGATTGCGGTGCTCGGGTTTGTGGCGGTTCTGCTCGTTCCTGCTGTCTGGATTCAGGTAACGGTGATCATTGCAGCCGGTCTGATCGGCTGGTGGCTGTACCGCGATCAGGATTTACCAAAGGCTGAAACGCTGCCGTTAAAGCTCTCAGGCAAGTTTTCAGCGGTTTGCCTGTCGCTGTTCGCCGCACTGCTGGCTCTGCTGCCGCTTTTGCGATCAGCAACGGATAGCCTGCACATTCAGCTTGCCGACAGCTTTTACCGGGCCGGATCGCTCGTATTTGGCGGTGGACACGTTGTCCTTCCGCTGCTCGAGCGTGAAGTCGTACCGACCGGCTTGATTTCAGAAAGTGATTTTCTCGCTGGATACGGCGCAGCTCAGGCCGTTCCCGGTCCATTGTTCACCTTTGCGAGCTACCTTGGCATGGTGATTGACGGAGCGCCGGGGGCTCTGACGGCAACGATCGCGATCTTCACTCCAGCTTTTCTGCTTCTGCTTGGCGTGCTGCCGCTTTGGCTGAAGGTGCAGCAGGCGCCAGGGATGCGTGCAGCTGCAGCCGGCATCAATGCCGCTGTCGTCGGCATTCTTGCTGCAGCACTATACAGCCCGGTCTTCACATCAGCGGTCGAAAACGGAAGTGATCTCGCATTTGCAGCCGTGTTGTTCATGCTGCTCGTCTACTGGAAGCGGCCGGCCTGGCTGATTGTCATCATCGGAATAGTCGGCGGGTTGCTGTTTTACGGAGTATAAGCTACATCTGAACAACTATGACATAGGCTATACGGGCTTAAGAGGAAGAACCTCAGCCAGCACCTGATTGGAGGAGTCTGTAATGAGTGATCAGTTAAGCGCACACATTCGCGAGCTCGAGGAAACCCATATCCGGCCTGACGTCAGGCGTGATATAAAACAGCTTGGCGAGCTGCTTGCCGATTCCTTTATCGAAATAGGCAGCTCTGGCCGAAAGTACGGAAAACGAGAGGTATTGGAAAGCGGGGTGCACGTAACCGAGATGACGATGCATGACTATCAGGTGCGAACGCTTGCGGAGAATACCGTACTCGCCGTTTATTACCTCGTGGATCATACCCAGCAAAAACAGACGTACCGAAGTTCGATTTGGAGTAAAATCGATGGACGCTGGCAGCTCGCCTTTCATCAGGGTACGCCGTCAGCCAGCCATAAAGCTGATTGAAGGAGGAGGGCGACATGGATTCTCACAGAGAAGAACCGTTAACTGGCGGTAATGTGTCGGCCGTCGTCCGGATCGGGCACACGGTGCGCAGAAGCCTTCGCAGCGGAAGCCGTGATGTGCACCGGCTCCTGCTGCACCTGGAACGGAAGCAGGTGCCGTTTACACCTCGCTTTTTAGGAATCGACGATCAGAACAGGGAAATGCTGACCTACATAGAAGGTGTTGCGGCGGACTATCCGGGAGCTTCGTGGATGTGGCGGGATGAGGCGCTTATCCGGATCGCCGGCATGCTCCGCCAGTATCATGATGCTGTGAGCGACTTTCCGCTTGAAGGCAATTGGGAAACGATGCCGCTGTCACCAGATGAGCCGGATATCATTTGTCACCGTGATTTTGCCTTCTACAACCTGATTTTTCAGGATCAGCAGCCGGCAGGCGTGATTGATTTTGATATGGCGGGTCCTGGTACAGCGATGTGGGATGCTTCGTATACGGCCTATACGTGCGTGCCGCTCGGCAGCAGAAGCAGGACACATAATAATGATGAACGAATCCGGAGGCTCGACCTCTTTTTTGAAGGCTACGGTGCTCCTAAACCGGCTGATGTTACCGATATCCTTGTGCGGCGTCTGGAAAGTCTGTGTGCGACCATCGAAGCAAAGGCAGCTGCCGGTGAAACTGCGTTCCAGCGCATGAAGAAAGAAGGCCATATCGATTATTATCAACAGGAAATACGTATCGTGCGAGCCCAATTGCAGCGCGCGTAGGCAATACGGAAGCACACAGCATTCTGGAACGTATGCAGCTATCCCTGTAAAATCGCTCCTGAAATCATGAATATTCGCTTCCTTAACGAGAGCCATGAGCGGGAAACGTTTAAGCCGACCGGACTGAAACAGCTGTAACGAAAACACGATCTTTTATGCAGCCAATGTTCGCCGCAGTAGGATCAATCGCAGGCGAAGCATATCAACCTGAAAAAGTCTTTCAACTTACATGTTTATTCGTTTGAAAGTATTTCCCTTCTGCTTACCTAGCCTGCCGTGGGCTGGCCTTCAGCTATTTCTCGGGGTGACTCCTGTATGAAGGGAAGAAAGGCACGGGATGATGGCGTAGTAGGATGGCGCGGCTTCCAAGGGCATGCCGGACACATCGGGCAAACGGCTCTGATTCATGGAGAACTACGTCAGGACAGAGGCGACTGCTTTTTTTCCATTTATCATGAATTCGATGAAGGATTGGCATCCCCACTTAACATCGAAACGTTTCATGGAGAAGTTCTATCTTGTATGGAACCTGATCGTGCGTTCATAACCAGCACATGAAACGCACTGCCAGCTGCCGGCATCGAAGGAGCTCGACTCCGGGAGGATCAGAACGAGGCGAAGATCCAGCGCTTCCGACAGCAGGAGGGAAAGCCGAGCCCGTTCCCTCCGGAAAGCGAGTGTCCGCAGATATAGGCAGATGCCATCTTATTCACCTAAAATGACTTTATCAACACGCTGAAAAAGACAGCAGTCCCGAAACGGGATGCTGTCTTTTTTCTCATGCTTATACAAACACCGTCTGTACGTCATGCAGGCGTGCGTAGTGACCGCCGCGCTTGAGCAGCTCACTGTGGCTGCCTTCTTCTTCAATCCCGTTTTCTGTAACAACAACGATGCGGTCGGCGTGGCGGATCGTTGCCAGCCGGTGCGCAATGATCAGCGTCGTCCGTCCTTCTGCAAGTTCGGTGAGTGAGCGTTGAATCGATGCCTCTGTTTCTGTATCCAGAGCAGACGTCGCCTCATCCAAAATGAGAATCGGCGGATTTTTCAAAAACATGCGTGCAATGGAGAGGCGCTGCTTTTGACCGCCTGAGAGCTTCACGCCCCGTTCACCGACGACCGTATCAAGACCGTCTGGAAGTTCGGTGATAAAGCTTTCCAGCTCGGCACGACGCGCCGCCTCTAAAATCGCTGCATCGTCAGCTTCCAAGTTTCCGTAGCGGATGTTTTCCCGGAGCGTGCCGGAGAACATAAAGACATCCTGCTGGACGATGCCGATCTGCCGGCGCAGAGAAGCGAGCTTCATGTCACGGATATCGATGCCGTCAACGGTGATGCTGCCATCCTGAATTTCATAGAAGCGCGGCAGCAGGCTGCACAGTGTCGTTTTACCGGCGCCGGAGGGCCCGACAAAGGCTACGGTTTCCCCGGCCCGAATGGAGAGATCGATGCCGTCCAGCACCGGTCGGGCTTCGGTATAGCCGAAGCGGACTCCTTCATAGGCAATATCGCCGTGAACGACCTCCACCGTTTTCGCGTCGGGCTTATCTGCTATATCCGGGGTCGTATCAAGGATGGCGAGAAAGCGCTTGAATCCGGAATAGCCCTTCGGATAACTCTCGATAATCGCATTGATTTTTTCGATCGGGCGGAAAAAGACGTTCGTCAGCAGGATGAAAGCCATGAAGTCGCCGATCGATAATGTGCCCTGAACGATAAAATAAGCGCCGCAGAGCAGAACAAACAGCGTCATCACCCGCATCATCATGTAGCTGAGCGAGTTGTTGATCCCCATAATACGGTACGACCAGATTTTTGCTTCTTTAAACTTCAGGTTGTCCTTTTGGAACAGACGCCGTTCATGCTTTTCGTTGGCAAACGCCTGCACGAGGCGGATTCCGCCGATCGTATCCTCCACGCGCGCGTTAAAATCAGCCATGCGCACAAACATAGACTTCATCGCCTGTGCCATCTTCCGGTTGCAGTATACGACGATAAAGACGAGCAGCGGCACGACGAAGAATGTGAGCAGCGCGAGCTCTACATTAATATAGAGCATGACCGCAAAGGAGCCGATCAGCGTCATGAACGCAATGAATAAATCCTCCGGGCCGTGGTGCGCAACTTCGCCAATTTCAAACAGATCGTTCGTCAGATTGGAGAGCAGGTGTCCGGTCTTATTGTTGTCGTGATAGGTAAACGACAGCCTCTGTACGTGCTCAAACAGCTCGGCACGCATGTCGGTTTCAATATTAATCCCGAGCCGGTGCCCCCAATAGGTGACGACGTAATGGGCGCCTGAGTTGAATATGTAAATGACGAACAGCGCAGCGCTTGCCCAGATAATAAGCGTCAGGTTGCCGGTCGGCAGGAGTGAGTCCACGACATAGTTCACGATCAATGGGAACGCAAGCTCCAGCAGTGCCACAAATACGGCGCAGATAAACGTAACCGTAAACAGTTTTCGGTACGGTCTATAGTAACGGATAAACCGTTTTAACATAAAAAATCCCTCCAATCATCGGTATTTATCATACCAGAAAATTGAAGGGAATCCTATACTAATTGAAAACGATTATCAATTAAAATATGATTATGTTTTTGCTTGCTTGCGCAGTACGGCAATGCTGCACGTGTGCGGGATACTGTGTACCGCTCCCGGATACTCGCTCACGAGCATTTCCGCAAGCTCCTCCATCACCTTTCTGCGAACCTCTTCCTCCTGGGAGACGATCCAGGAGATGGAGCTGATTCGTCCACACCACTCGGTGTTCGTAAACGAGACGGTGTAGTCAAGAGAATAAAGCTCTTTTAGTGAAAGATGATGCGACTGCCACTCCTCAAACCATTCAACCGGGAAGCCAAGAATCCGCTGTTTTGATGCTGCTTTGGCACCAGCAGGGGAGACAGAGCCTTCTGGAAGACGCTCTATTAAAAACGTAATCGTCTTGTCGACAATGTCTGTTCCTGTCTGAAAGCCAGCGTCCATGACGAGCAGGTGACCATTCGGTTGGAGCACACGGCTGATTTCCTGCAGTGCTTTTTCGCGATCAAACCAGTGCCAGGCCCGCATAACTGTAATCATATCTGCATAGTCATCTGCAGCAGGCAGCTCTTCTGCAGATCCGGAAGCATAAAAGAGGCTCGTTCCGGCTTGACGCTGCATCTTTTCCGCATCGTTCAGCAGTTCCGGAGACGGCTCAACGCCTGTCACGACCGCACCTTCCCGGGACAGCGCCCGGCTTAATACACCCGTTCCGGCTCCGATATCCACCGTTACGGCATCGTGAAAGGAAACGCCTCGCTGTTTTAAACTGGAAAAAAGGTCACTTGGCAGATCGTTGCGGTATTTCCCGTAGGCGGATGCTTCTTTTCCAAAGTGCATATACATTACGATACCCTCCTAATTCTCCAAAAGCTTTCCGGCGATAAGACCCAGCAGAAAGTTCGTGACGAGATAAACTCCGGCCCCTCCAAGAAGGAAGGTAACAATCGCTGCTGTGATTCCAAACGACACGGCCTGTGAAGACATCATGAATACCCTCCATCGCTGTCTAGCATTGCTACCAGTATAACCCAATCTGCTTCATTTTCATACGAACTAAAAACTTACATAAAGTAAGTTGACAACAAATAATAAGCGTGATAAGATTATCTCATATTCAAGATAATTTAATTCGAGATAAAAGACTGGAGGGATGGCGATGGAGCCTGCTGCCTGTTTGAAAGCAGTTGCTGTGCTTATCAAAGCACATGATTCGGTACACGCGTGTATTAAGCGCGATGCAGCGAAGGCAGGACTGAATCCAACAGAGTTTTCGGTGATGGAACTACTGCTGCATAAAGGCGCACTGCCAACGCAGGAGATTGGCAGGCGAGTGCTCATTTCAAGCGGAAGTATCACGTACGTTGTCGATAAGCTGGAAGCAAAACAGCTCGTCAGGCGCTCCCCATGCCCGACAGACAGGCGGATCACGTACACCGAGCTGACAGAAAACGGACGTGCATTAATCGATAAAGCGTTCTCCCGGCATCGAGAAAACGTGGAAAGCTTATTTGCTGAAGTGGAGTCCGAGCAGCTGGAGTCGATGATCAGTACATTAAAGCAAATCGGTCGAAAAGCAGAAGAGTAGTATTTTTTTAACCAATTATCTCGAATTCGAGATAAAACCCTTGAGGAGGAATATAATTATGGAAAAGCGTAAAATCGGCATTATTTTAGGATCAACGAGAGAGGGACGTGTCAGCCCGCAAGTAGGGGAATGGGTAAAGGCAATTGGAGACGAAAGAGGCGATGCAGAATACACGATTCTCGATCTCGCTGATTACAAGCTTCCGCTGCTTGGCGAACCGGGCGGAGATGCATCCGGAGCGGCAAACTGGGCAGCAGACGTGGCGGCTCAGGACGGATTCGTATTTATCGTGCAGGAGTACAATCACTCTATCAGCGGCGCATTAAAGAACGCCATGGATTATTTGAAATCAGAGTGGAACAACAAAGCAGCTGGCATCGTTTCGTATGGTGCGGCAGGAGGTGCAAGAGCTGCGGAGCATTTGCGCGGGATTCTCGGAGAGCTGATGGTTGCAGACGTCCGGGCTCATCCGACGCTGTCATTGTTCACCGATTTTGAAAACGGCTCTGTATTTAAGCCGGCAGACGTGCAGCGGAAAACGGTCGGCCAAATGCTAGATCAGGTAAACGACTGGTCGGAAGCAATGCGCTCTGTCCGAAACAAAAAGGAAGAGGTGAAGCAGACATGAGAACACAGGGAATCCATCATATTACGGCTATTGTGGGGCACCCGCAGGAGAACGCAGACTTTTATGCCGGCGTTCTCGGGCTCAGGCTCGTTAAAAAAACGGTTAACTTTGATGATCCAGGTACCTACCACCTGTATTTCGGCAATAAGACAGGAGAACCGGGTACGATCATCACCTTTTTCCCTTGGGCGAATGCCTTCCCTGGTAAAATCGGGAGCGGACAGGTCGGGGTCACCACTTACGTCGTACCGGAAGGCGCTCTTGCTTTTTGGGAAAACAGGCTGACGAATCTGAACATACACGTACAAAAAGAAGAACGGTTTGGCGAGACGTTTCTTGCATTTGAAGATCCGCATGGTCTTCAGCTGGAAATCGTGGCAAGAGACCGAGGCAGTAAAAGCGACTGGGAGACGGAAGATATTTCGTCCAATGAAGCGATCAAAGGTTTTGGTGGTGCGATTCTGCTTTCCTCCCGGCCTGAGCAAACAGGAAAGCTGCTGACAGAAGGCATGGGTCTGCAGCTCATCGGACAGGACGGCGACTATATTCGCTACGAAGCGCCAGCTGAGCTCGGAAATATCATTGATATTAAACAAACGCCGGTCGGAAGCGGCGAAATGGGCGTCGGCATGGTCCATCATATCGCCTGGCGCGCTGCGGACGACGCCGAGCAGATCGAATGGCAGGAGCACATCCGCAACCTCGGCTACGGTGTAACCGACGTGCGCGACCGTCAGTACTTTAACGCAATTTACTTCCGGGAGCGAGGACACCTCTTGTTTGAGATTGCAACCGATCCACCAGGATTTATGCGAGATGAGCCAATCGAAGCGCTCGGGGAAGAGCTGAAGCTGCCGGAGCAGTTCGAAGCGCAGCGTGAAAAAATTGAGCAGCATGTGCTGCCATTTACAATACCTATTCAGAAGGGAGAAAAAGCATGAAGCATACCTATCAGCAAGGTCATGAGGACAAGCCGGTTTTATTAATGCTGCACGGAACAGGAGGGACAGAGCACGATTTACTCTCGGTTGCCTCCATGATTGATAAAGAAGCCTCCGTGTTAAGCGTCCGCGGCAACGTATCAGAAAATGGGATGACCCGCTACTTTAAAAGGCACGCGCCGGGCATTCTTGACCAGGAGGACCTCGCATACCGCACCGATGAACTTTTTGAATTCATTAAGCAGGCAGCGGACGATTATGGATTCGATCCGTCCCGCGTGGTCGCCGTCGGGTACTCAAACGGAGCGAATATTGCCGCTAATCTGCTTCTGAAAATCAAAGGCAGCCTCGCTGGTGCGATCCTGTACCATCCGATGATTCCAAACAAGGATGCTGTGGTGCCTGATCTCTCCAACGTGCCCGTTTTTATCGGCGCCGGGATCAACGATCAGATGGTGCCGATGGATGAAACGGAAAAGCTACGGGATATATTGCAGGAAAACGGTGCCGAGGTCTCCATGAAGGTGGAAACGAACGGCCATCAGCTGACCGGCACGGAAATTGACGCTTCGAGAGAGTGGTACGAGCAATCATTTTAACGAAAAACGACGCCCGGGGGAACATGCCCCAGGGCGTCGTTTTTTTTATTCAGATCGTGTAACAGGAAACATGTCATACAGACTGCTTGGATGAATCACAAAGTTTTCCACGTCTTCCTGCAGGCCGGCGAGGTGTTCGATGTGATAAAGCGGCACGAGCGGCAGGTCATCCATAATGAGCTCCTGTGCGTCGAAATAAAGCTGCTCGCGCTCCGTTTCATCGCTTTCCTGACGGGCAGCTTCCAACAGGTCATCGACTTCGCTGTTCTCATAAAACGTACGGTTTCCGGAAACGCCGCGGCTCTCCGAATGGAATACCGGATACAATCCATAATCGGCATCACCGGTCACGGTGCCCCAGGAGCTGATAAACATCGGTGCGTCTCCATCATTCAGGTGATCGCGGTGAACGCCTGATTCCATCGAGATGATGTCTACAGTGATTCCAATCGGAGCGAGCTGTGCCTGAATTATTTCCGCAGCGTCCTGCCAGGCACGGGAGTCATCGACCCACAGCTCTGTCTCAAAGCCTTCGTCAAATCCGGCTTCTGCCAGCAGATCCTGAGCTGTTTCCATGTCCTGTTCAATTTGTTCCAGCTGATCGGATGCTCCAAATACTATAGGGGCAAGCGGTCCTTTAGCGGGCTGGGCAGTTCCGTTCATCACCGAATTGACAATGTCCTCTTTATTCACCGCAAGCGCGATTGCTTCACGTACAAGCGGATCGTCGAACGGCTCTTCCTCGGTCTGAAATCCTAAGTAGGCAAGTGATGCACTCTCATAGCGGGCGACCTTTGTATCTTCATTGTCTTCGACTCGCTGCACATCGTTTGGATTTAAGTGTCCGATGATCTGTGCAGAGTCCGTTTCCAGCTGACCAACGCGGGTTAAATCCTCCGGTACAATTTCAAACGTCAGCGTTTCTGCCCCGGGTTTCCCGTTCCAATAGTTCTCATTTTGGACCAGTTCATACGAAGAACCAGGCTCCTGCTCTGCCAGAACATAAAAACCGGTCCCGATTGGATTTTCGTTCACAACGCTTCCAGGATCCGCGCCTTCTTCTATGGCAGCGTAGTCTTCTTCAATGACAAGCGGACTGATCTGCTGGCCGGCAGGATGAGCGAAGTGGGTACGGAGCGGCGCAAATGGATACTCAGTATGAATAAGCAGGGAATAGTCATCAACGAGCTCTACTTCTTCGATCATGTCAAACATGAATGCAACGGGGGAGGCTAGGTCCGGATCAAGCATGCGCTCAATGTTCAGCTTTACCGATTCTGCGTTCAGTTCGGAACCGTCATGAAATTCAATTCCCTCCTGAAGCACCACTTCCCACGTCGTATCATCTACCTGTTCAAACGATTCTGCGAGACTCATCTCCAGCTCCAGGTTTTCATCTGTCGATACCAACGTATCGTAAATCGTCCGTTTCACGTTCAGCGACGGATGATCATTTCCGAAATGCGGATCAAGCGAGCTTACGTCCGAGGCCATATTAATCACAAGCGCGTCCGGATCGGCTTGCTCCTCATTCGAAGCATCAGCTCCGCTCGCTTCGGTATTCTCAGAAGTCTCGTCCATATTGTTAACAGGCTCTCCTTCACCCGCGCATGCCCCAAGCAGCACCAGCGTGCTGAGTCCAATCATATTTTTCATCATCATCTCTCCTCTCATCTGTTTCTTAGATTACCGCTTAATTCTAATAAAGTAAATAGATTTTGTCGGGATTAAAAAAGTCAGAAATATTTGAAGACCTTTTTATTATGCAGGACATAATTTTATGAATGTTATTTATTGAATGGCAAATGAGCAATAGCTTCGGCTGGTCTTTTCATGCGCTAAATAAACGGGGAGTCAGCGCTTCACTTTCTTATAATAATCTCGGAAAGAACACAGGAGTACTTAGTCTAGAGGGATCAAGCCGAGCAGGTGAGAGCGATTTACATCAAGATTGAGCTACCTCTTTGTCGGAAAATTTATTTCCGGAAAGCGGGCTTTAATGGTGGAGGAGCCGGTAGACAATTAAAGCATCAATTTGTAAACAAATAAAAGACCGGTACATGAGCTGCTCGTACCGGCCTGAGTATTCAAACATAAGTGAACCTGATGAATATATGAATGTTCAATAAAAAACTCTCTTTATTTTCTCAGAAAGGTGGGGACGTATCCGGGAGCGGCTATTTAAACATAAAACAGGATGTGCCTGTGAAATTTGGTAAGGTGAGCTCGCAGCAAAGGTTAGTGTCTCCCACATTATCAAATTCTTAAGCGGGTTGTTTTAAAAACGATTAGCTTCCTGCTGCTTTCTCAGGTATTGAACCAGCCTGAAACAATTGATCAATTGCCAGCGTGAATGCTCCGATTACCATGCCTTTCTTCCCCAGCTTCGACACAGTAATATCAGATCCTTGCAGATCAGCTTGAATGGTCCGCTTTTCAACAGTCTCTCTTAAAGGAGAGAGGATGACATTGCCGACCTGAAATAAATCACCTTCAACAATCACCTTTGTAAATGACATCATGTTTGTAATGTTGGCAATAGCAATGCCGAGATACCGGCCGGCATCGGCAAGAATTTCAGCTGTCAATGCATCTCCATCAGCTGCGGCTTCATAAATATCTGCCATCGTCAGCTCGTCGCTTCCTGATTTGTCCTGAAGTGAAGATGATTTTCCAAGCCTAAGCTGACGAGTAACCTGGTTGATAATGGCTGTTTCAGAAGCAAAAGCTTCCAGACATCCGTAGTTGCCGCAGCGGCACTTGGGACCGTTAATTTCTACTACAGTGTGGCCGATTTCGCCCGCACTGTGAACGGGACCATGGTAAATCGTGTTGTCCAATACGATACCTGATCCTATTCCAAGTCCAACGCTGACGCATAAATAATGCGAAGCGTCTTTTCCTTGACCGAACCAGCTTTCCGCTAATGTCAGTGTCCGTACATCGTTTTCAACAAGCACTGGCAAATGTAATTTGGCCTCCAAGTGAGACTTGATGGGTATATTACGAAGCTGTAAATGTGGAGAAAAGAGGGCTGTACCGGTATCTGTGTTAATCAATCCGTGCATCGCTACTCCAATCCCGATTATTTTGTCAGAATCGATTGCAGCAGATTGAATAACATTTTCTACCGAAGTCGTAAGCAGGCTGAGGAACTCATTCATTGTTGGAACTGTTCGAACTGCTTCCTTCTGTTCTGAAATAATCTCCCCATCCAAGTCAGCGACTACGGTATGAACCACCTCTGCTGCAGCATACACACCTACAGCGTAATACGCCTCTGCATTTACTGTCAGCATCAGCGGTTTTCTGCCGCCTTGTACTTTTCCGATGCCTTGTTCCTCCAGTAATATACCTTCTTCTTTTAATTCCTGAACAATGGTTCCAACCGTTGGAGGAGTGAGCTTCGTCCGTTTGGCAATGTCTGCTCGGGAAATAGGCCCCTCCAGGCGTACAATGTTCAGTACGGTGGAACGGTTCATGGATTTCATGCCTTCGAAGCTCCCGGTTTTTGGAATAAATATCATGGCGAATGCCTCACTTTACCTCGTAATAGTCACAGTCAATCGGTGCTGGCCCTAGATTTTCCAGGGGCGCAGGCTTCCTTTCCAGGAAACGTCAGATTCAAACTGATGCGCTTCAGGGTCATACCCTTGTAAAAGCTTCATAGCAGCGTTATTTAGCAGAATAGCTGTGGCTCCAGCTGCAATCAGGAGGGCCACCGTTATGATTGAGCTGAGCAGAACAAGCAGAAACACGTAGATGGCTATACAAATAGAATACCAGAAATGATCGCTGACTAGTTTAAAAGCGCGCAGTAAAATCATGGAATTTGTTTGTGCCGGATCTGCAGCTAACAGCGGCCACACATAAAGAAACATCAGCTGCCATAAGACAGCGGTATACAAAAGTAAAACGCTCATCGCAATGCCGACTACCGTTCCGTCTGATAACAACAAAAGGGAGGTGCCAAGCGCCGGAATCAAAAAACCAGCATACAGCAGCTGCAGTATCAAGCCTTTCTTGAAGTGACGACGCACGGCACAAATGAAGTCACCAGCTGATACGTTTTTGCCGAGTTGTTTTTCCCGCATACATGAATAAAGCGCTGCTGTGCCAGCCCCTGCTGTAGCGATTGGCAACAGGGATAAGGCCCAGAGCAGAGTAAACAAAGCGACGGCGCCAAGATCTTTATACGTTTCAAAAATTGACTTGTAGAAAACGTCGTAAGAAGCTCTCATATGCCTTCACCTATCCTTTGATTCCTGTCATCGCAATTCCTTTTACGATGAACTTTTGAGCAAAGATAAAGAGAATAATAACCGGTATTGCAGAAAACACGGTAGCTGCCATCAGCTTTGCAAACTGAATGTTAAACTGCCCCTGCATAATCGCAAGTCCAACGGGAAGCGTCCGCATATCTGCACTCGTCGTCACAATTAATGGCCATAAATAATCGTTCCAGTTTGCCATAAACGTGAATAATGCAAGAACAACCAGGGCTGGCTTTGCTAGAGGCAAAATGATTCTCCAGTAAATAAAGAATGCAGATGCTCCATCGATTCGAGCCGCTTCCTCCAGCTCAGTCGGGATGCCAATAAAAAATTGGCGGAGTAAAAAGATGCCGAATACACTTGCCAGCCCAGGAAAAATAAGAGCTGCATAATTGTTCACCCATCCGAGGTTGCTGATCAGTCCATAAAGCGGAACAAGGTTCATGACCGGCGGAATCATCATCGTGCCCATCAACGACCAAAATAATAAATCCCGGCCTTTAAAATGAAGTCTCGAAAAAGCATAGGCAGACATGGAGTTAAACAACAGCATCAGCATCGTATGAATCGTAGCAACGAAAAAGCTGTTCCAGAACCATCTTAATACCGGCACATCGTCACGCAGAAAGACATCTCGGTAATTTTCAAACGTTAATGTTTCCGGGATCCAGCGAATTGGCCAGGATATCGCCTGGCTCTCCGGCTTTAAGGAGGTGGAAAGCACCCATAAAAGCGGAAGAATCCAAAATAGAGCCATCACACATAAAAACAATAAGCTGATCCGTTTTGATACTTTGTCTTCATTCTTCATAAGGGCCACCTCCTATTTTTCGTTTGTCATCAATTTAAATTGAATCAGGCTGATACAAAGCAGGATCAACCCAAGGACGACCGACATTGCTGCGGCAAGGCCGGCACGGGGGTTTCCACCTGTGAAACCGACTTCGTAAATGTATAAAATAAGCACTCTTGTTTCATAGCCTGGACCGCCGCCTGTCGCAAGCTGCGGCTGCGCCATGACGTTGAACGACGCAAGGGTAGTCATCACGAGTACGAATGCCATCGGACCGCGAAGGCCTGGAAGGGTAACGTGAAAAAACTGCTGAATTTTGTTCGCGCCGTCGATTTTAGCAGCTTCATACAGCTGATCAGAAATTTCCCCGAGACCGGCTAAAAATAAAATCATGTTGGTACCAATTGTCCACCAGATGGTCATAAGTACAAGTGCGACCCATACCCATGGCGTCCGCGTCAGCCATGGAATAGCATCCAGTCCAAGCGTGCCGATATAATAGTTAACGAGCCCGGCGTTTGTATCGAGAAGCCAGATCCAAATCAGTACGACTGTTACGACAGACAGTAAGCTGGGGGCATAAAACAACGCCCGGAAAAAGTTTTGGCCGGGAGGCTTCGCGTTAATAGCCACTGCTATGAGTAACGGAATAATGATAAGCGGCGGAACGGATAATATCACAAAGATAAACGTTGCACGAAAGGCAGCCCAAAAGTAATCAAAATATAAGCTGTCTGTCTGCCAAAGAATACTTGCATAATTTTGGATCCCTACAAACGACATGTCTCCAAAGAAGTTCCAGTTATGAAAGCTGATGACGACGCCGTATATCGTAGGATAGGCTAAAAAAATCAAGAAAAAAACCAAGTGAGGGGCAATAAAGAATAATGGTGTCCATTTTTGTTTCCACGTTTTACGCTTTGCAGGCGGCTTCCCAGTAGTTGTTTCCATCCTATCTCTCCTTGCTGAGCAAAGCTCGGTTTTCAATTACCGCTCATTGAGTGAGGAAAAGGAGGGAGCAGCGCCCCTCCTTTTCCTACTTTACTCGCCGTGTTCAGCTGCGGCTTCTTCTGCATTTGCTTCCCCTTCACGGGCGGCGCGTTCCAACGCTTCAGCCGGAGAAATCTGGTCAAGCATCGCCTCATCTACAGCTGGTCCAGTTGGTCCCCACGTATCACCGTAGTATGGGGAAGTTGGAGGGAAGATAAACTCTTGCTGAGAGATATTGTACTGATGCTCTAAGCTTTCGAATTCCTCGCTTTCCAACACGGATATAGAGGCAGGAACCTGACCTGCTTCTGCCCATCTGGCACCATTCTCCGTCACAAACTCAATAAATTCCATCGCGGCTTCCTGACGCTCTGGATCGGCATCATCCTGTTTAGGAAGCACAAAGTTGTGGGAGCCTGCCCAGACGCCCTCTTCATCACCGAAATTAGGAACCGGGGCAGAAGCGAAATTCAAGCCTTCCTGCTCTTCAAAGCCGGCAATCATCCAAATCCCGTTAATATGAAACGCGCTGTTGCCCTGACGGAAAAGAGTAACTTCGCCGTCCGCTTGAACATCGGTAGGAGAGACCTCGTGTTCAAAAACAAGATCCACCATTTTCTGCAGCGCTTCTTCCCCTTCAGGAGAATCGTAGAGAGCAGTCATCCCATCTTCGCTGACGCTTTCTCCTCCATGTGACATTAAAGAGGAATAAAAAATCATGTTGCTCGGCCAAAATACAGGCATTGCGATTCCGTATGCATCTGTCTCTTCTTGAACTGCAAGGGACATTTCCACGAGCTCATCGTACGTTTCAGGTGGTTCACTGTAGCCGGCTTCTTCAAGGAGATCAATATTATAGAATAAGCCGAGCGGGTGAACGTCCAGCGGTATACCGTAACGGCTGCCTTCAAATTCACCAGCCTGCCAAACTTCTTCAATAAAATCTTCATCTTCAAAGCCAATATCAGCTACGAGGTCATCCAAATCTGTCAAAGTATCGTTTTGTGCATATCCGGCGATCGAGTCGAGGTGCATGATTGCTATGTCCGGTGCCTCATTATTTGCTACGACAGTACGGAATTGATCGTAAAAATTATCCCACGGCATCGTTTGCGTACGCACAGCAATTTCGCCTTCGTTTTCCTCATTGAAATCAGCAATAATCTGATTGATATCTTCTCCATCCGGCCCAGTAAATCCGTTCCAGAAGTCGAGAACAATTTCGGCATCGTCGATATCCACGTCACCAGGTGTTTCTTCCTGAGTTTCTTCATCGGTAGAAGCTTCCGCTTCGTTATTTTCCACACCTTCATTGCCACCTGGCTGTTCAGGCTCCTGACATGCTCCAAGTAATCCGGCCATTCCAATACTGATAATGGATAAAACTGCTGCTTTTTTCATTCTCTTCGCCCCTTTAAGCTAATTTTGTACATGGCACTGCGGTAGGTATGTTAAATTAATTTACTATCTGCCAAAATGATAACGCATACATATAAGAAAAACAATCTTTTATTTGAAAATTCTTTCGACGTTATTTTTTCTTCATCTAGAGAAGTGCGGCTTATAAATTGTTTGAATATTGATTTGGCAGCGTTTTTAGCGAAGTTTCCAAGAAAGCCTTTTCATGTATGTAGAGCTCTGATATGATGTAGAAAATTAATTAATTTTATAAACTGGATTGGAGGGGAACAAATGAAGCAATCGGTCGCTGTCGTGTTATCGATCTTTGGTCTCTTGGCAGCAGGTGGAATTGCAACCGCCTGTTCGTTATCTGGCGACGACGGAACCATGCAATCTGAATCGTTTATAAATCCTGTTTTTGAGCCAGTTTTGGCCGATCCTTCTGTCATAGAAGCAAACGGTATGTTTTACGCATATGGAACAGAGGACGATTGGGGAGATGGAGAAGGAAATCGTCTCGTGCCAATCGTAAAATCTGATGACCTTGTGAATTGGGAGTATACAGGGGAAGCATTTGGAGAGAGTCCTCAGTGGAAAGAAGAAGGCGGAATTTGGGCGCCTGACATTGCCTATTATCAAGATCGCTATTATTTGTATTATTCCGTATCTACTTGGGGTGATGCAAATCCAGCCATTGGGGTGGCAGTAGCTGATGACCCAGAGGGACCTTTTGAAGACCAGGGAAAGCTGTTTGACAGTGAGGAAATTGGAGTGCCGAATTCGATTGATCCACAGCTTTTTGTAGACGATGGCACTCCATATTTATTTTGGGGCAGCTGGTATGGAATCTGGGGGATTGAATTAACAGAAGATGGACTAGATTACACAGGAGATAAATTTGAAATTGCAGGCACTGATTTTGAAGCCCCTTATATTATCGAACGCGATGGAGAGTATATCTTCTTTGGTTCAAAGGGCTCTTGTTGTGAAGGGCAATGGAGCGAATATCGTGTTGCGGTTGGAAAAGCGGATAACGTGAAAGGGCCATATGTGGATCAGAATGGAACGGACCTTCTGCATAGCAGCGGCACCGTTATTTTAAGCGGAAGCGACGCATTCGCAGGGCCGGGACATAATGCGATTTTGACAGATGACGAAGGTCAGGACTGGATCCTCTATCATGCTGTTGACCAGGATGAGCCATGGATCGGCAGCGGAACAACGAGAAGGCCGTTGATGCTTGATCCGATCGATTGGGACAATGACTGGCCGGAAGTAAATGATGGGAAGCCGGGCGAAGCGGAACAAGAGGGTCCTTTTATCAGGAATGATTAAATAACTGAAGAAAGAGTTGAGGCGTAATGACAAACCGAATGGAATACCCAAGACCACAGTTTTACCGTGAGGATTGGAAATCACTGAATGGCGAATGGCAGTTTTCCTATGACGATGACAATGCCGGAGAAAAAGAAGCCTGGTTTGCTCCAGACAAAACGCTGGAGCGCACCATTCAAGTTCCTTTCTCCTATCAGACAGAAAAAAGTGGCATTGCGGAAACGGATTTTCATGACAACGTCTGGTACAAACGGTCCTTTACTATACCAGGCTCGTGGAGTGGGAAGAAGGTGAAGCTGCATTTTGGAGCCGTGGATTATCGCACGTGGGTCTGGGTAAACGGAAGCTATGCAGGATTCCATGAAGGAGGACATGTTCCCTTTTCCTTTACGATAGACCATCTGCTGCACGACGGGGAGAATGAAGTGACATGTCGGGTAGAGGATCCGACGCATGATTTGACACAGCCAAGAGGAAAGCAGTACTGGAAAGAAAAATCAGAAGGAATTTTTTATACAAGGACGACGGGCATCTGGCAGAGTGTATGGCTGGAACCAGTTTCAGATTTGCGCATTGAGCACGTCCGGTTTACGCCTGACGTTGACGAGGATATGATTCATATCGACATCGAAACAGAAGGAGCCGGAGCTGCCGAGATTGAAATTGATATTATGTTTGAAGGGGAGAGGGTTGCTGCAGACCGGTATATCATGAACCGGAACGAACTGTCGCGCTCCATCGCTCTCGGTGATTTTAACGTTCATGACAGCGGCAGGCTCTGGAGCCCTGAGCACCCGAACTTATATGATGTTACGTTCACTCTCTCTCAAGAAGGAAAAACAGTAGACCATCTGCAAAGCTACTTTGGTATGCGGAAAATCAGTATCGAAAATGGCACTGTTATGCTTAACAATAAACCCTATTACATGAAGCTGGTGCTGGATCAAGGGTATTTCCCTGAAAGCCTTCTGACTCCTCCATCCGAAGAAGCAATTTTAAAAGATATTCAGCTGACGAAGGAAATGGGTTTCAACGGGGTACGCAAGCATCAGAAAATCGAAGACCCACGTTTCTTGTATTGGGCCGACCGACTCGGTCTGCTCGTATGGGGGGAGATGGCCAACTCCTATTTGTATTCGCAGCGATCCGTAGAAAAAATCACACAGGAATGGCAAAAAGCGGTCAAGCGGGATTACAGTCATCCATCTGTAGTAGCCTGGGTACCGCTGAACGAGAGCTGGGGTGTCCCGAATCTGCTAAGCTCCGAAAAGCAGCAGCATCATACACTTGCTATGTATTATCTGACTAAATCACTTGATCATACGAGACTTGTGCTTTCGAATGACGGATGGGAGCATACAAAGTCTGATATGCTGACGATTCATGACTATGAAGCATCAAAAGAAGTGCTTCTAAACCGCTATCGATCACTGGATACGATTTTGGAAAGCCTACCTGGACACCGTAAGCTGTATGTACCCGGATACAGCTATGATCAAGTACCGATTCAGGTGACGGAATTTGGCGGTATTGCTTATCAGACGAATGACTGGGAAGGCTGGGGATATTCCGGTGCGACAAGCGACAGCGAGTTTGCTGAGCGCTACGAAGCAGTTATTTCTGCTATGCTGGAATCTCCAATTGTGCAAGGCTTTTGTTACACGCAGCTGACGGATGTGGAGCAGGAGATAAACGGTCTGCTTACATACGATCGGAAACCAAAAATTCCACTGGACGTGATTCGCTCCATTAATGAGGGACGAGGGGAGGCGCGCTTCACGACGAAGGAGGAAAAAGTATGACAAAAGAGAACCCTGTGATAGCCATTCCGGGTGTGGACCATGGCGATCCTGCTGTCATTCAGCACGAAGGCGTCTATTATTTGTATCATACCGGACCTGATCATGTGCCTGTCTATTCATCAGAAAATCTAAGAGATTGGAAGTATGAAGGAAAGGCGTTAACAGCATCTTCTATTCCGGGTCATTGGGCTGCCATCGATTTATGGGCTCCTGAGCTTTTTTATGAAAATGGCACATTTTATATGTATGTAACAGGAGCAAAAATTGACAGGGACGGGCAAGCGAATGATGAGGAACGGCATATTGGAGTTGCAGTCAGCAGCCATCCTTTAGGTCCTTTCAGGCTGCATGATGAACCGTTAACGAATGAGTGGTCGATTGATGCTCATCCTTTCGTAGATGGCGACGGGCTTCTCTACATGTTTTATAATGTTCGGAATGAGCATACGATCGGTCCTGCGAAAGCAACAGGGACAGGCAACGTCGTCGACCGTATGCTTGACCCGGTTACGCTCGCCGGAAAACCTGAGCTTGTAGTAAAGCCGGAGTATGAACATGAAGGGAATAAAGAAAGAACATTTTATTGGAACGAAGGCCCTTTCGTTCTCAAGCATGAAAACACGTATTATCAAATGTACAGTGCCGGATTTTTTGGAGATGACACATACGGCGTTTATTATGCTAAGTCCCCCTCGGTTTATACGGGAATGGGATATAAAACACGGTGGGAAAAATGTGATCAGGCAAAACCTCTAATGGAGACAAACGCAGTATGTCACGGCCCTGGTCATCATGTTGTAGTAACTGGACCTGATGGACGAACGCCTTACATCGTTTATCATGGCTATTCCCCTGAAGAGCGCTTACAGGAACGCAGAATAAGGATCGGCCGCCTTTGGTGGGAGGGCGACAAGCTCCAGGTTCAGGCGCCCTCGAGACAGCTTCCTGCAGTTGTAAGGCCGGATGTAGTAAGCCGGGATCAGCAGCATATGCCTCATGAGCTTCCGAAAGCGGCAACATTTACTTTAGTCTTGGAAGTGAACGTGCAAAACATGTTTGCGTTAATGTTACCGGAAGTTGACGCTGATCTGACAATTGATTTAGGTGAACAAAAGATCAAGTGGAGGGCAGGGGGAAAGGGGCATACAAACCCGCTGCCAAGGTACTGGGAAGAAAACGCCGTCCATCATCTACGAGTCTTCAATCAACACGGCAAACTGAGCTTTTTCATGAATCATATACAGCTGTTTGAGTTTTCGTTGTCTGATTCCTCTATAAGCTGTGTTCTGCATGATTCTGCATGCGTCAAGTATCTGGCGTGGACAGCTCATTCGTAACGTTTTATGGAATACCTTTATCATGGTTTATCCTGTCCTAAAAACAGGAATGAGTGCTTTAGCAGGTAAACTATTGGAAAAGGGGTTTTTGCACATGAACCAGGATCAGCTTAAACAACGCATAGCAGAAATTATGGATGAAAATAAAACTGGTGTTTTGTCCACGGTGGAAAATCACCAGCCGTACGCTCGCTACATGACGTTTGTATATAAGGATATGACGCTTTACACGCCGACAAACAAAGAAACGTATAAAACCGAGGAAATTGAGAAGAACAAAAACGTGCACGTCCTGCTTGGCTATCAGGGAGAAGGCTTCGGTGATGAGTACGTCGAGGTCACCGGGAATGCGGAGATTCGCGATGATAAAAACCTGATTGAAGAGCTGTGGTTTGAAGATCTTGATAACTGGTTTGAAGGGAAACAGGATCCGAAGCTGATTTTCCTCGAAATAAAGCCGGAGCGCGTCCGTCTGATGAACGGCAAGGGAGAGCCTCCGCAAACGCTGGACCTGTAAATTGCATATGAATCAAAATCTGAACGGAGAAAGGGGTATGCCCCTTTCTCCGTTCAGGCTGTTGAAAAAGTCTTTCAACTTACATATTTATTCGTTTGATTGTATTTCCCCTCTGCTTACCGAGCCTGCCATGAGCTGGCCTTCAGGTATTTCTCAGGGCGACCCCTGAGAAAGGATCTTCAGACTGCGCTGATCCCACGGGCGTCCCCGCCGGACACATCGGGGAAACGGCTCTGATTCATGGAGAACAACGTCACGACAGGCAGGTGCGACCGTTTTTTTTACCTTTTATACGGAATTGTAGGAAGAATTGGCATCCCTATTCAACATCGAAACGTCGCATAGGGAAAGTTCAATCAGTATGGAAGCCAATCGTGCAGTCCTAACCACACATATAAACCGTACTGCCAGCTGCCGACGTCGAAGGAACTCGACTCCGGGAGGATCAGAACGAGGCGAAGATCCAGCGCTTCCGACAGCAGGAGGAAGCGGTTAGCTGAGCCCGTTCCCTCCGGAAAGCGAGTGTCCGCAGATACAGGCAGATGCAACGTTATTCACTTAAAATGACTTTATGAACACTCTGTACGGAGAAAGGGGTATGCCCCTTTCTCCGTTTTTTATCATGCCGGCTGCAATTACCTTCCTCTGCAGCTGTTTTCATGAGTTCGGTCTCATTTGATCGGGCTTTTTTGATAGGATAAAGACAGGCATTCAGCATGAAGGAGGGTTTCGATGAACGGTGAACTTGTATTAAAACGATTGACGCCGGACTCAGAAAGCGTGGCCAGTCTTCGTGCGCTGAACCGGCTCTACGCAGAAGCATTTGACGAGCATGACATGTATTTGGCTAAGCCGCCGTCAGAAGCTTATTTGCTGCGGCAGCTTCGTAAGGAAGACACGCTCGTATGCGCAGCGTGTATAGAAGAAAAAGTTGTAGCGGGTTTAACAGCATATGTGATGCACAAGCTGGAGCGGGAAACGTGTGAAGTGTACATTTATGATCTGGCCGTTGATGCAGCTTACCGCAGGAGAAAGATCGCAACAAAGCTTCTGCAATATGTGGTCGAGGAGGCAAAACAACTCGGGGCTTCCGCCGTATTTATCCAGGCTGACGAAGGCGATGCGCCGGCAGTGGCGCTTTACGACAAGCTGGGGGAACGGGAAGTGGCGTATCACTATGATATTTTCGTAAAGCAGGAACCAGGTTCCTGACAACAATAGTCATGCTTATCCCTCATACAGGAAAGAAACAGCAGAGCAGGAGGAACAAAATGACGATACCGGAAACAGTGAAAGCAGTATTTGGGAACGATTACCTCGTTACATCAGTCACGCCGGTGAGAGGCGGCACGCAAAAAACCGTTCACCGTATCACCTGTTCAAATGGGTTTACGTTTTTACACTATGCGTGGGATGACGACAAGAATCTGTTTCAGGAAGAAATGGAAACAAGTAAGCACCTCTTCAGCATCGATAGCTTTTTGGACAATGGTAAACAGATTCGCTCTGCCGGTATAGCTGTACCAGACATTTACTATGCTTCAAACGAAACACGAACGGCGTTTGTCGAATGTATAACAGGACCGGATTTTCAGAGAGAACTGGAACGTGGCACGGAAGCGGATAAAAAGAAAGTTTCGGCGGAAGCCGTTGACGTAGCAATGGCCCTGCACGAACTGACCCGGAAATCGTGGGGAACTGTTCGCTCTCCCGAAGCTGGAAGCTGTATCGAGCCTCATGAAAAAGAAGCATACACTAACCTGCAGTTTATCTCTTCAAAAAGGAAGCTTCCTCTTAGCGCGCTGCACTCTCGTCTCAGCCTGCTGGCTGCGGATATCGAACCTCGGAATAACTATGCGTTTGTACACGGAGAGCTCGGTCCGAATCATTTGCTTCGCTCTTCATCAGGCGAGCCCGTGCTGATTGATATCGAAGGAGCCCGCTATTACGACAGGGAATACGAGCTGTCCTTCATGTCTTTTCGATACCCGTATTTGGAAACACCAGCTACCTGCGATCAAAACAGATTTCACTATTATTTGTTCGGACATCACTTGTCTCTGGCTGCTGGTGCGATTAAGCTTCAGGAGCGTGGATATGAGGACCAGAACTTCGCTCGCACACTCGAAGCGTTTCATCTGAAGCGCCTGCAGCACTTTCCACTTCTTCCACAATGACAGGCTGAAAAGGAAAGATATTGGTAAATAAAGCGTAATATGGATACCTCTTCCTCTGAAAGCGTTTCATTTTTCTGAAAATGGAAATAGAAGAAGCAGCCGGCTTTATGCGGCAAATTGGAAGAGGAGTGAAGAAAATGAAAAAAGCATTGATCGTATCTACTGCTTCAGTTGTCGCGTTTGTCGGGTTTACCGGAGCTGTTTCGGCAGCGCATGAAGGCCAGTCGTTCATGGGGGAGCTGACTCCTGAGCAGGAAGTTCAGGACGTAGACAGTGATGCTAGCGGCCACATCCATGTTGATGTCAGCGAGGACGGAGACTCTCTCTACTTTGAAGTAGAAGCGTCCGGATTAACAGACACACTGGCGGGGCATTTACATAGCGGCCCGGCTGGAGAAGATGGTCCAGTAGAATTGTTCCTCTTTGAAAACGATGAGCCGATGGATTACGATGGTGAAATCGCTTCAGGTACACTTACTGAAGATGATCTTGTTGGCGATCTCAGCTGGGAAGAATTTTCGATGGAGCTGGTAGCCGGAAATATTTATGCAAACCTTCATACGGAAACATTCCCGGATGGTGAAATCCGCGGTCAGCTGGAAATGGCAGAGGAAGGCGACGAAATGCCGGATACAGCGACTAACGGTCTGCTTTACACCATGCTCGGGCTGTCAGCAGCTGCCGGAGGCGGTATGCTTCTTGCAGGGCGCAGAAAAAAAGCGGGAAGTGAAAAAGCCTGACAGATTGCAGAAGATAAAACCCTCGAGATGCGTCTCGGGGGTTTTCCACGTCAAAAGGCGTATGACTTTCATCGTCGTGTAAGAGAAGCAATCTAGGGTATACGCCTTTTTATGAAAACAGTGTATACTAAATGTGACACATATCGACACGACTGGAGGAAATGCAAATGGCTGATTACACGTCGAAGCTAACAGAAGAGGCACGCTCTGTACTGTTGGAAAAACTGAAGCAGCGGTTTGAAGAAAACATGCATCGGCATGAAGGATTGAAATGGGAAGGTATTCAACAGAAGCTCGAACTGGATCCGCAGAAATGCTTTGCGCTTTCGGAAATGGAGCGAACCGGCGGAGAGCCGGACGTTCTTTGCTACGTACCGGAACGCAGCACGTATTTATTCATGGACTTTGTCGCGGAAAGCCCGAAAGGACGCCGCAGCGTCTGCTATGACAGGGAAGCCCTGGAGTCCAGAAAAAAATACAAGCCGGAAACCAGTGCCGTCGATCTTGTCCGCGAAATGGGCGTGACGCTGCTGACGGAAAATCAGTACCGGCAGCTGCAGGAAAAAGAGCACGTCGATCAGAAAACATCCAGCTGGCTGGACACGCCGGCAGATATCCGCAGCAGAGGCGGAGCGCTTTTTGGGGACCGCCGTTACGGCCATGTGTTCACCTACCACAATGGGGCAGACTCTTACTACGCTGCACGAGGCTTCCGCACTGCATTAGAAGTGTAGAATTGTTTGTCATTATTTTCTAAAGGGTACATGAAGAAAAACCACACCCAAGCAGACCCTTCCCATACTGCCGCGTCCCCAACAACTGTCTGCTGGAGAGGAGAGGTGCAGCATGAAAGGGAAGCCCGTGTTCTTTTACGTAGTCGTCTTTTTTATCGGTCTCATCGTCGGCCTGCTTCTCATCGGCCCGCTGATTCCCTGGTAGCCTTCACAATGTTACACAGGAAATAGGTCCTCAGCGTCTGTTTATAACAGGCGCTTTGTTGTTTACTAGACGAAACAGCACTTTCCCATTTTAACGGGAGAGGAGGAGAAAATCGTGGGTAAAAAACGAACGGAAGAGGAAGAAACGGTCAGAGAAGCATTTGCTGGTCTTTTTGGCGGCTTCGGCCTCATGATCGTGGTCTTTCTTATCGTCCATTTTGTCATCGGTTTTCCAGCGTTTCAATAAGCAGCGAAAGAAGAAGCTTTGGAGTAATTATTTACTCGGAAGCTTCTTTTAATTGCCTCTCATTGAATAGAACAAACCGCTGCCGATGTATATTAATGACAATGCCGAACAGTGCAGCATAATAGATTTGCATGGAGGAACCTGGAGTAATAAAAGGCATTGGTAGAAAAGTGGCTGCGACTAGACCTGAACTTGTTAAAAGGTTCCAAAGAATAGGGAAAACAAGCAGAAAGACAGCACCCCAGCCAATTATTCTCAAAGGATAGTATGTAACAGCGTTAATATTCCAAAGTAGTTTACTCACAATCAACAGCAAGAGCATGCAAGTAAATAGTGCAAATAGAATTCCGCCATAATGTATAACAAATAAAAATGTATAGTCAAAGGGAAGTAAATAAAATGTATCACTGTTGATTCCTGCGTGCGAATTACCAGCTATCCATTTCGCTTGAGATAAAATGGTCGGGATATATTGAGCGTGATACGTATCACTCCCCCAAGTAAAAATCCCATTCAAACGTTCTGCTGCATAGCCATAGCTAGAAGAAAAATAGAATACGATTATCATCACTGGCAGCCAAGTAGTTGAAAACAAGGTTAATCGATAACGGATATTTTTTAGGGTGAACATAGTTCCTGCAGTTGTAAGCAATAAAAATAGTCCTGCTAAAATCAAATTAGGCAGAATTAAAAAAGAACTAATAGTCATCCACACCATTGTTATATATAGGAAAAGAGTTCGTTTACTAGCGTGTCTTATACTGGAAAGCAGGCCAGACCAACCTAATAGAAATAAAAGTGATAGTGCAGCAGGCACGTTTAGATAAAAAATATCAAAGACAGATAAGAAGACAAGAGAACCGGAATTTGAAATACCTTTTACAGTTGCAAACATGCCTATGATCAGTGCAGCTAGGATAAAGAGAGACCAGTATCGTAGCAATTTTTGGATGGGAACTAAGATCGTTACTATTATTGTCAACAAAACTAGTCCGTACAAGTCTGCCTGCATTACCAGCATGTAATAGGCAGGATATGCAGAGTCCCATGACTCGACAAAATAAGCAATTACAAGTCCAATTCCTAATAATATGACAATTAAACTGATAAGCAACCAATCCGTTTTTGGGCGATGAATCTTATTTAAGCTTTTTCCAGTGCGGACCGGACTGCCCATTTGACATACTGCCTTTTCAATAGATGCGGATTCGGAATACCCGCGCAGCTTGTATGTCCTGATAAGCGCATGTAAATGAGCTTCCAATTCAGCACGAATACCAACATGCGCATCTTTAAAATCAATATGATTTAACACAGAGTCAATGTAGGTGCGAATCTGATCATTCATAGATGTATCCTTACTAATTGTTTGACCTGATTGTGTACACTTCGGCTTTTTTCTTTTAACTTAGCTGCCGTTCTTCTGCCTCTAAAAGTTAATTGATAACGTCGTGTTTCTTCGTCCCATTGCCCCTCAATCCATCCTTTTTCTTCGAGTAAATGAAGAAGTGTGTAAATATCTGCTTCGTTATGATGAAAATGACTGTGAGAATCGCTTAATAAGGCAGAAGAGATCGTGAAGCCATCCTTTGCTTCCTGTTCAAGCGAATAAAGAATTGCAGTGATACTGGATGTTTGAAAATCCGCCCATTCCATAGCCTGTTTTTCCTTAATAGCTGATTGTACAGAACGTTTTCTTTCATTCGAAAAAGAAAGTCGGTTAAGATACGATTGCTGCAGCTTATTCTTCATAATAATATCCCCCTGTTAATCCTCTTAATCGTTCCCTTGCCTTTTTTAATCGAGACTTAATTGTATTTGCGTTTCCATTCGTTAACTCAGCAATTTGCTTTACCGTTAATTCCTCATAATAGTGAAAGTAAACGGCCTCCCTTAATGGTATAGGCAGCTTCATAACAGCTGATGCCAGCGCATTTGATTCTTCTCTGCTAATGATATCGTCTTCTAAAGGCTTAGTCTGGCCAGGAAGAAGCTTATCAAACAAGGCAACTTTTCTGAAGTGCCAGCTCCGCACGTGATCTTTGCAATGATTTATGGCAATTTTAAATAACCACGTTTTGAGCGAAGCTTGCTGATTGAATGTCGGTAGCTTTTCATAACATTTTATGAATATTTCCTGCGTTAAGTCTTCTGCAGCTGCAGCATCTTTTGTATATGTAAAGCTCAGACGCACGATGGCATCCCCATATTCATTCATCAGTTCCTCAATCATTAATGAGCGGTCTATCGGTAAGGTTATATCAAGTGCATCCGAAGATTCCATTTTTTTCACCTCCTCTTTAGTGTAGACGAAGCCAGCTCAAATTTGGTTGATAGATGGAACTTATTTGTTGGAGATAAACCAGTAATCATTCCAAGAGTGTTCGGGTAGTCAATCATGTTCCTCAGCATGAAAGCTCTTATAGACAGCGCAGCAGCTTTGATATATACTTATATACATAACTATATAACCTTATAGGTTAACAGAGGCGGTGGCATGTATGAGTGGATCGCTGGATGATTCCAGGCCGATTTTTTTGCAAATTAAGGAACGGCTCGCGGATCAAATTGTAAATCAACAGCTTAAGGAGCATGACCAGGTTCCATCGACGAATAAGCTGGTCCAGTTTTATCGAGTAAACCATTTGACGGTCGCAAAAGGAGTCAATCAGCTGGTAGAAGAAGGCATACTTTATAAGAAAAGAGGGGTTGGCATGTTTGTCGAGGAAGGGGCAAGAAGCAGGCTGCTGCAGCAGCGAAAGCAGGCATTTCAGGATGCGTTCATTGAACCGATGATCAAAGAAGCAGATATGCTCGGTTTATCGGAGCAGGAATTGCTCGAACTGATTCGACAGGGATGGGGAGGTGGTGCACGATGACCCTCCTGCAAGCAGAAAATCTTCACGTGTCATTTAAAAACGAGGAAGTGCTGCATGATATTAGCTTTACCATGAAGCAGGGAAGCATTTACGGCCTGATCGGCCGGAACGGTGCTGGGAAAACGACGCTGCTGTCTGTACTTGCGTCCTATCGTCAAGCTGACAGCGGCAAGGTTCTCATTAACGGCAGTGAACCGTTTGAAAACGAAGCGCTGATGCCGAAAGTAGCCTTTCTTTATGAAACGGATTATTCGGATGAAACGGAAACCGGACTCGTCCTGCTGAAGCTGGCGGCCAGGTATCAAGAACAGTTCGACTTGGAGTATGCAACAAAGCTCGCTGCGAAATTGGAGCTGCCGCTTGATAAACCGGTACACAAGCTCTCAACTGGTAAGCAGGCAGCTCTGAACGTGACGCTAGGACTCGCTTCAAGAGCGCCGGTGACAATTTTTGATGAAGTATACAGCGGTATGGACGCCCCGACGCGAGATACGTTTTATAAAGAACTGCTTGATGAGCAGGAGCGGCATCCGCGGATTATCATTCTGTCGACGCACCTCGTGTCAGAGATGGATTACTTGTTCGATCACGTGCTGATGATCCACGAAGGCAGAATGCTGTTGGATGAACCGGTAGATGCCCTATTGGAGCGCGGGTTTTCCGTGACTGGTGATCATCAGCGGGTGGAGGCGTTTGCTGCAGGCCGCAATGTGATCAGCGAACAGCGGCTCGGCGGAACCAAATCGGTGATGATTTTTGAAGAGCTGACTGCAGCGGATACAGCGAGAGCCTATGAGGACAGCCTGGATATCGGACAGGTGGCGCTGCAGGATCTGTTTATTCAGTTGACCGGCAAAGGAGGACAAGCATCATGAAAGCACAGTGGAAGAAAGCAGCCCGTGATCTAAGCATCATGCAGGGAACGTGGGCGGCCTGGCTTTTAGGAGTCGTTTTGATTGGATATATCGGAGCACACATCATGCTGAGGATACCGGCGTTTGCAGGCTTTATTAATGAAACGGGATTGATCACGTTCGGCTTTCATGAACTTGTCTGGAATGCCATGAATATCTTCATGCTCGTCATTGGAATCATGTCCTGCTACGCCTTTCTCGAGATGTTTGTCGGCTTCGGGGTGACGAGAAGGAGCTATTACAAAGCGTCGATTACGTCCGCGCTGCTCCTGGTCGCATTCGTGAATACAGTTGGCTTTGCAGTAAGTCCGCTTCTGTCCGTGCTGCTTGGTTTTGGAGGACCGTTCAGCTGGGGAATGGAAGCAGCGCTGCTTCCCGCATACATGCTAACGGCGTTTATTTACTATTTAGCCGGATGGATCATCAGCGTCGGATTTTACCGCTGGCAGCTGAGTGGCGGGTTTGCCTCTATCGCCATAGCTCTCGTAATTCTGACCGTAACGGACCGGTTTTGGAACTTGGACATGCCAGTGCCATTTCTATCCGCCTTTTTCGATTTGAATCTGGCGCAGGGGGCATGGCTTGCAGCAGCAGTCAGTCTGCTTTTCGGGGCAGCCGCACTAACAGGCATCCGAAAAGCAGTCTATAATATACCGGTAAAGGTAAAGTGAAACGACATGTAAAAGCGTCCTGCTGGCAGGACGCTTTTTATTTATAGGAAAAAAGACTTAATAGAGACGAAGTATTTCTGCCAATAATTAGTTTAACAATTGCGATAGCGGGTAAAACTAGTACATAAGCGTTATAAAAAGATGATACAAAAGTTTTGCGGTCGTGTATATGGTACGTTATACTAATGACATCAGCGAATAGAGAGACGGCTGGAAAGGAACATGCATATGCGATTCCAAAGCTATGTTACAAAACTGTTTACTGCTTATATGCTGCTTGGTGTTGCAGTTGGTATTGTGTTTTCCATCGTCGTACCGGCGATCATTCCCATTCCAACGGAGTCACGAACGTTTTTTACCGGATTTGCTGTTTCAGCAGGTGTGCTGCTCGGACTGCTGAACTTTCTCGTAGCACGGCAGTTTATCATCGGATGCACCTCGATGTTTCAACAAGTACTGGACCGTGTGCGAAATGGTGATTATCAAGCACGTTCCCAGTACTCAGGAACGGATGTCGTCCGCACGATGTCCGACGCGCTGAACCGGACGATTGCCTCACTCGAACAAAAAGATTACAGTATGCTGCACGACAGGCTTACAGGACTGCCGAACCGGGAAGCGCTCGACAGAATGTTCGCAGAAAAAGCAGAAAAAAGGAAACTGTTTTTTATTGATCTCGATCAGTTCAAAAAAGTGAACGATACTTACGGACATGCGGCCGGCGATCAGCTGCTGCAGGAGATTGGCAGACGGCTGCAGCAACTGGACCGGTCCATCGCCACTAGATCCTTCCGGTACGGCGGTGACGAATTCATCTTAATCTCAGATGAGCAGATGAGCGAAGAAAGGCTGAACGAGCAGCTGACACAGACGTTATCTGCACCGTTCTTTATCGGTGAACATCCGTATCAGCTCAGCTGGAGCTTAGGCTCCCATTCCTTTAACGGAAGTTTAAGCAGCTATTCCTCGATACTGGAAATAGCAGATCAGCGGATGTACGAAGCAAAGCAGGCACGTGCAGAATCTACCATCAGCTGACCGACCTGTCTTTAACGACAGGTTTTTTGATGTGGTAAACAGCGGTGCTGCATACGTCATTCTGCGGTATACTGAAGCTGATTCGTCCGCACAGCTGCTTAGAAAAATACCACATTTTCTCACGATGGAAGATGACTTCCATATGTTACGCTTAAGTCAGGAGGGGCATGGATGCAGTTTCGTACAATAATTTCAATTGCAGCAGGCTTGTTTCTGCTGATCTATATTGTTATGGATGTCCCATTTACGGCAGGATACTTTGTGCTTGCCTTATTGTTTACTTTACTAGCCGCAGCACCTGCTCAGGAGGGAGGCCGGCAGCTTCCTTACGTTCGCTGGCTCTTCGGATTTTTTGCTGCCGTCTGGCTGATGCTCGGGATCTTGAACGTCATGGGATAGAGGAGGAAAAAACATGAAAACAGCTGCTGGAGCTATCGGCATTGTCTTGCTGGCAGGGTGTGCGCTTCAGGAAGAAAACCAGATGCAGGCTTACGCAGAAGATACAGGAGAAAGCGTCTACGTGCTCGAATCCGACTTATTTGAGAAGGCTTCGATGGAAGTCCACCCCGGAAGCATATCAGAGACATACGAAGAGGTGGACGGGGAGCGGAAGCTGGATCTGCAGCACGGGTACGGCGACTTGATGGCTGATCATTTCCGCATGTACCTGGAAGACGGCATAGACGTGTATGCCGATTCACCAGAACTCTCGATCGTAGAAAAAGGATCGCTGATCGGCCGCTATTATGTTAATCATGCTGATGGGCATCATTCGTATCATTTCATCGATAAACAGATGATGGCTGACTTGACGGAGGAAAACAAAGGGACACGTATAGCGGTATCCCATATGGAGGAAGACGAATTCTGGGAGCTCGTGTCAAGCCTGGAGCAAGCAGATTGGACGACGGAGTAGCAGCTGCTGCGGATCATCGCATGCAGCTGTTTTTATCGAACATAATGCCAGCAGCTGGGGCAGGTCGTTGACGAGAGGTCGGCAACAGGATATACTTACCTCGAATTCGAGATAAAGGAATGATCACCATGACGAAGCAGAATGACCGAATTGAGGAAGAACTGTCGCTCAAGCTGTTTGTCGTCCTGACAAGAGCGAATCAGTCTCTAAAAAAGAAAGTAGAGGAAGATATTAAGCGCCACGGGCTCAACACGACAGAGTTTGCCGTTCTGGAACTGCTGTATAACAAAGGCGAGCAGCCGATTCAGAAAATCGGAGACAAAGTCCTGATTGCAAGCAGCAGCATCACGTACGTTGTGGATAAGCTCGAACAAAAAAAGCTCCTGCTGCGCAAGCCGTGTCCAACAGACCGGCGGGTCACCTTTGCTGTTCTTACCGAAACAGGTACAGAATTGATGGGCCGCATCTTTCCAAAGCATCGGGAAGCTATTGATGATATTTGCAGCAGCCTGGAGCGGCAGGAGAAAGAACAGCTGATTGACCTGCTAAAGAAGATTGGCCACAGTGCAGAAGCATACAGTTGAACCGGCAGCGGAGCATTTTTGTTCCCGCTGCTTTTTTAGGTTTAACAATCTGTTTCCAGTGGTAGAAGTAATAGTGTTGCTATAAAAACACCCCTCGCTATATTTTTTAAAGTTATTTAAAATTTTTTAGAGAAATATCTTGAATTCGGAATATATCTGATGGTATGATAAATCTCGTAAGCAGACATGTACATCACTTAAGGGAGGGGTCAGCTGAAAGCCGGCCTGCAGCAACAGTGACTGCCGGCGGATCTTTTGCACGTTACATCTCGAATTAGAGAAGTATGAAAGTGAAGTATCGGGCGTCAGGAAGGATGAAGAGCATGGGGTTAATGGATAAACTATTTGGAAAATCAAAGGAGATGGATGACATGGAAAACGTAAAAGTAGCAGTTGTTTATTATAGTATGGGTGGTACGAACTACCAGCTTGCACAGTGGGCAAAAGAAGGAGCAGAAAGTGCAGGAGCAGAAGTAAAGCTGCTTAAAGTAAAGGAGCTGGCTCCGGAAGAAGTTATTAAGCAGAACGAAGGCTGGCAGCAGCACGTTGATGAAACCCAGCACGTACCGGAAGCGTCTAACGACGATCTCGAGTGGGCAGATGCCATCATTTTCAGTGCACCGACCCGTTTCGGTAACGTTCCTTCACAGATGAAGCAGTTTCTCGATACAACTGGTCCGCTTTGGGGACAGGGCAAGCTCGTCAACAAAGTAGTCAGTGCAATGACTTCTGCACAAAATCCGCACGGCGGACAAGAGTCCACACTGCTTAACCTGTACACAACTATGCACCACTGGGGAGCGATTATCGCATCACCAGGGTATTCCGATCCTGTACAGTTCGCATCCGGCGGTAACCCTTACGGTATCAGCGTGACAGTCGGCCAGGACGGCAAGATGGCTGACGACGTAGCAGACGGCGTCAAATACCAGGCAAAGCGTACGGTCCAAGTTGCAGGCTGGGTAAAAGCAGGCATGAACAGCTAAGCAATAGTACCAATAAAAACCCCTTCCGCTTTTTATCATGCGGAAGGGGTTTTTTACTGCTTCCAGAGAAAAGCATTTTTAAGCCGAATGCTTGTAGATCATTGCCATGTCATAATGATGAAGCAGTTGGCAGCTTCTAAGCGTCGATTACAGCTCCGATCTGTCGCATCTTCACGTTACATAACAGATTATTAACCGTCCAGGTTAAGTAAAAAAACAAGTGTACCTAAGTATCCGAGTCCGCTTAAAATGTATACGGCAGTCATGCGAGACTCCTCCTTTCGTGCTGAGTTTCTGAGAGAACTATTCCCGGAAGTTATTTTCATAAAACGTTTTACGAGGTTACAAGCTGATTACATCCTTGTTTCTGAACGAAAAACGCAGCAAATTAATACTGTGAAAAAACAAAGAGCGTTATAAAGTTCACAAATTCGTCACGTCAAAACTGAATCACATCGCACGCAACTTCCGTATAATGAATCATCATTCATTTAAAAACGGGAGGATCAGCCATGCAGCATGCGAAGCAAATTATCAAACAAGATTTAAAAAACATTAAACGAGTGCCCCTGGTCGGCATCTTGCTAGTCGGACTGGCAGTGCTGCCGGCTCTATACGCCTGGTTTAATTTAGGCGCTGCCTGGGACCCTTATTCGAATACTAGTGAAGTGTCGATCGCCGTCGTGAACGAGGATGAGGGGGCAGAGTTTGAAGGTGAGTCTGTACATATTGGAGATGAACTAGTTGAGGAACTGCAAACGAACGACGAACTGGACTGGCAGTTCATGTCCCGGCAGGAGGCACATGATCAGGTGCGCCGGGGTGACGTTTATGCGAGCGTTTATTTGGATCCGCCTTTCTCAGAAGAAACCATCCGCTTAGTGGAGGAAGGGGATACGAATGCGGCGGTGCGCTATGAGGTGAACGAGAAGATCAATGCGATTGCCCCGACTATGACGGAAACGGGGGCCACAACCATTACCCAGCAGACTAACGACAGCTTTGTCGAGGCATCTTCTGCAGCGCTGTTAGAGGAGTTTGATCGTCTCGGCCTCAGACTGGAAGATGAGCTTCCGACGTTGAGGACGATGGCAGACACCGTCTATGAGATGGAAGCAGCACTGCCCGAGCTTCAAGAGCTGGCCGATCTTCTCGTCCAGATTGACGATGGCTGGGAGGATATTGACGGAATGGCAGTGAGGTTTCTCGAGCTTGAACACATGGGGAGTGACGTAGAGCAGGCATTCTCACAGCTTTATCACTTGGAGGACCAGCTTCCGCGCATGTATGAGGCTGCTGATACGGCAGAAGAAGTGGAAGAGATGCTCCCGCAGCTGGAGCGCGTCATTCACTCGATGGAACGAATCAATGACAGGTTTCCACAGGCAGAAGCAGAGCTGCAAGGCATATCAGATAATCTGAGCGGTGTGGAGGCGGTGATTGCAAGCGGAAACGCAGTCGTGCCGGAGATTGAAGCGGAGCTTGCTTCTGCAGAGGCAGCGCTTGGAGAGCTGGAGGAACGGGCGCACCTGCTGGAGCAGCAGGCAGAGCTGGGGCGTCAAACCTCGGTGACAATTCTTTCGGGCGTGAGCGAGCTGCTGGAACAGTCGTTGGAATCGGCCGCGGCTGCAGAGGAGCAGCTTGATGCCCTGCAGGCAATCGAACTGGACGTGCTTCCGGATGAAGCTGCCGCTTTAGCCAAAGAAGCAGTGGAGCTGCTTGAAGAGGTGCAGGCGGCTGGGGAGTGGACAGAGGAGAAACTGGAGCAGGCGGACAGTCTGCTGGCAGACATAGATGACGCTTCCCTGCCGAAACCGGAGCTGGATTCTGACCTTTCGGGTAATACACTCACGGAGAGTCTTAATGAACTAGAAGCAGCAATGGAGCAGGCAGCTGAAAGCCTGCGAACCGTCGAAGCAGATCGTGAAAATGCTGTACTGACTGCGCTCGCCGAAGAAGCAGAGCAAGCGCTGGCTTCGTTTCAGGAGAAACGAGCAGCGCTGCCTCAGGAGGCAGCGCTGGAAGAAGCCGTCATGGGAGCGGTTGATGCGCTGGAGCAGCAGGCACTAGAGCTTATACACGTGCCGCAGCAAGCGCTTCGTGACTTTGTGCAGTCAGTCGAGACGGCTTCGGCTGCTGAGATTGTGCAGCTAGCCGATGAAGTAGAATTCATTCTGACAGACTCGATACGCTGGATAGAAGAAACCGATGCCGCATCAGTCGAGCCGCTAGAAAAGGCGCAGGCTTCGTTGGGGAACATTCAGCAGGCAGGTGATGATGCGGCCGAGCGGGCAAATGACGAACTGGACCGGATTCAGCAAGCAGAGCGCTATGTGGCAGAAGAGGCGCCTGACCAAATCGCCGCTGCTTTTGCGTCTGTTCGGGAAACGCTTGATCAGGAAGACCGTTTTCGTGAAGCAGAAACGTATTTAGATCAGGCAGTGGTCGGACTGGCTACAGCTGAGGACGTAGTCGAAACGGCAAGGATCGCAGTAAACACGGGTAAGGATGAGCTTCCTGCTGTTGCTGACAGCTGGGCTGAAGCGACGGAATCTGCCGGTGAGGCATATCCGGATATCGAACAGGCAGTCAGCTCCTTTTCCTCCTTTTTATCGGTGCAGCTTCCGGTTGCCGAAGAACGGATTGATCGGATGATCCGGTTTGCAGAAGAAGACTGGCCGAAGGTGGAGGATGGATATGCCCATGCAGCTGCTCTTTTAGAGACAAACATGCCAAAGGTTGAAGAAACGATCGGCGAAGCGGCCTCGATGGCAAAAGAAGATTTTCCAGAGGCAGAGGCAGGACTGGTGGAAGCAGCGGACCGTATGCGGGCGTTAGAAGATAACGAAACCGTACAGGAGATGATTGACGCTCTCCGAAATGATCTGTATGAACAGGCAGAGCTTTTGGCAAATCCAGTAGCGATGGAGGAAGAGAGCCTTTTTCCGATTCCGAATTATGGATCCGCAAATGCACCGTTCTACACAGCACTAAGCCTCTGGGTAGGAGCGTTGCTGCTCGTGAATCTGGTCAGCACGAATTTGCACGGACCTGACCGCCGACCTGAATATACGGAGCGTGATATTTATTTGGGGCGCATGGGAATCTTCCTGATAACAGCGGTGCTGCAAGGGCTCGTCGTCAGCATCGGCAACATGGCGATCCTTGGTATGTACAGCGCACACAGCCTCTGGTTCACGGTGTTTTCCGTCGTCATCGCTGTGATTTTCATGCTAATGGTTTATACACTGGCCTCCATTCTCGGAAACATCGGGAAAGCGTTGGCCATCGTCCTGCTCGTGCTCCAGCTTTCCGGGGGAGGCGGCACCTTTCCTATTGAAGTCACGCCTTCCTTCTTTCAGACGATCCATCCATTTCTGCCGTTCACGTATGCGATTGATCTGCTGCGGGAGGCAGTGGGAGGCATTGTCTGGTCCGCAGCAGGGTTCAGCCTGACGATTCTGGCTGGCTGCGGTATGGTCACGATTGTCATTGGTCTGCTGCTGAAGCCTAAGCTTGCAGCGAGGATCCAGGCAACCGCAGATAAATCGAAAGCGAGCAGACTGATCGAATAATGACGCTGGTGTTGCGCCAGCGGGCGAACAGTTCCACTGACGGGTATTTTCCGGTAGAATAACGGGAGATAAGAAAATTGGAAGGTGGAGCTATGAGACATACTTTGGCATGGGGAGCGGTTCTGCTGCTTGCCGGCTGCGGGGAGGAGCAGGAGGAAATTCACGTAGCGGCAGCCTCCGGGCTGTATCACGTACTGACTGACATCGGAGCTTCCTATGAAGCAGAAACGGGCACTGCTGTCGTTTTCAGTTTTGGAGCGACCGGCCAGCTGACGCAGCAGATCGAGCAGGGAGCAGCTTTTGAGCTGTTTCTTGCAGGTGAGGAGGAATACATAACGAGACTGGAGCAGGGGGGCTTTGTTTCAGAGGGGACGGGCATCGCCGAAGGGGTGGTGACACTCGTGTCTGGGACCGAATCAGCACCCTACGAATCGGTACATACGCTTTTAGAGGAAGATCTGCGCACGGCGATTCCGAATCCTGAGCATGCGCCCTATGGCAGAGCAGCGCATGATGTGCTGCAGGCTGAAGGGATCTGGGAAGAGCTGAGCGATTCCTTTATTTACGCCAACGATGTGCGCACCTCGCTCCAATACGTGGAAAGCGGAGAAGTCGATGCTGGATTTGCGGCGCTCAGCCTGATGCAGGACAGCGAGCTGCCGTATATCGAGCTTGATACAGCGCTGCATGAGCCAATTATCCAGACGGCAGCCATTCTCGTGCAATCCGGGAAGCAGGAGGAAGCCGGCCAGTTTCTCGACTACCTGCAGTCGGCTGAGGTGCAGGCCGTCTTTCAAGCTTACGGATTTAAGCCTGGAGAGAATGCTTCATGACGGGGCCGCTGCTCTTATCGCTCCAAGTCGCAGCGGCAGCCACCGCTTTGGCTTTTGCAGCCGGAGTACTGCTCGCCTGGTGGTTCGCTGTCCGTCAGACGAAGCTGACCGAGCTTGTTTCGCTGTTGATCACGCTGCCGCTCGTGCTTCCGCCGACGGTGTTAGGCTACTATTTGCTCGTACTGCTCGGCCGCAACAGCTGGATTGGACAAATGTTTGAAGCCTTGGTCGGTTCGCCGATCGTGTTCACGTGGTATGCAGCTGTCGCAGCTGCAGCCGTTGCGGCACTGCCGCTGATTGTCCGCCCGATGCAGCAGGCATTTGAATCGGTGAACCGGAACAGTCTGGAAGCCGCGATGCTTGATGGAGCAGGACGGTGGCAGCTGTTTCGTCATATTATGGTCCCGCTTTCTTACCGCGGCATGCTGGCAGGGCTCGTGCTGGGCTTCGCACGAGCGATGGGAGAATTCGGTGCAACGCTGATGGTTGCCGGCAATATTCCCGGCAGAACACAGACGCTGTCGATAGCTGTATATGACGCAGTGCAGGCCAACCGCATGCAGGAAGCCCACCTGATGGTGCTCGTGCTGAGCGCTGTAACGATTGCGATCCTGTTTATGACGACCGTCTTGCTCAAAAAGCGGGTGTAGCAACAATCGAAAAAAGCCGGCATCAGCCGGCTTCTGGCGCTTTAACGTCGGCGCCGGACGAGATAAATACTGAGAATAATAAGTCCGATGAATCCCGCGATAATGAGGGGACCGCTTAATACAAACGTAGACAATCAGCGTCTCCTCCTTTCAGGCAAAAGCTAATCCTGTTTGTTTTTCGTGCCGGGGAATAAGTGCCAAAACTTAACGATCATAAATAAACATGCACCGATCACGGAAAAACCGATATTTTGCACGACGTTAACCGGCTGGTTAAAAATGAGCAAGTCAAGCACCACAAGTGCTGTAAAGAATAGTACGGATAAATAAACAAAATACGCTGCAGGCTGACTGGATAGCCGCTTCATCATCATCGCTCCATTCATTAAAGATGGTACTGCTTCTATGATAAGCATTTCAATCGTAAAGGTAAAGATTTATTCCGTAATGATTCCGATTGTAGAAAGGGGAACTGCAATGACAGACATAGTGATGATTATCGCTGCAAGTGCCGGAGGCCTGCTGCTTCTTTATAAAACAATCGAGCTAGCTGTGAAAAACGGAATTGAGCGCTCCAACATCGGTCGCTACATACAAAAGGGTAAAGGTTTTGAGCCGATTGAAAGCAAATGTACCGATTTTGCAGAGGAAGAAAATCAGCATAGGGGAGACTAAGCGATGATTACATCGGAAACGGCACAGCAGATCGTGGCACGGACGATGGAAATTCTGCCTTACAATATTAATGTTATCAGGCCGGATGGAACCATTATCGGCTCTGGAAATGCCTCCCGGATCGGGACGGTGCACGAGGCGGCGAGAGTAGTCCGCGAAAAAGGAACGGTAGTTGAGATAACGAAGGAAGAGGAAGGGCTTTGGGAGGGAGCGGTGCAGGGGATCAATCTGCCGGCTTTTCAAAATGGAGCGCTTGCTGCTGTGATCGGGATCACTGGTCCGCCGGACGATGTACGCAGCTTCGGCAGGCTCGTCGTCATGACAGCAGAAATGATGATGGAGCAGGCTGTGCTGCTTCGTGATATGCAGGTCGACGAACGCATGCGTGAAGAAGCGGCTTTGCAGCTGCTTGATGCCGAACAGTCGGCCGGACGTCTGGCAGAGAGGCTGCAGCGGCTGAATATCTCAATGGACGGCCCGCGCACCGTCATCTGCTTCACCGATCCGGAGCCTGAGCACGTGAAGCAGACGATTCAGCCGATTCTCTACAAGGATGAACTCTTCTGTGTGCGTCAGGGCAGGCTCTTCGTTATCGTGAGGGCCGGTTCAGAACGGGAAATTCATGTTCGATTCCGCTCGGTTTCCGGCTTTCAGGCAGCGGCTGGACCTCCTGTTTCCGTGCACGATCTGCCGCAGGCTGCCGAGCTTGCCTTGTCTGCAGCCTCACTGCCGAACCAGCACGAATCGTTTTTACTTTACCGAGACGTAGATTTGGAAGTGCTGTTATACAAAAGCGGTAAAATGGACAAAGGGGTCCCGCCGTGGCCGCTTGACGAAGAGCTTACAGAAACACTTTCGGCTTATGTGGCGCAAAACGGCCGTCTCCAGGATACGGCAGCTGTCCTGCACATCCACCGCAATACGCTTCAATACCGGCTCGGACGCATCCGGGAAAAAAGCGGGCGTGATCCCAGGAAGTTAAAAGAGCTGTTATATTTGTACGCTGATATGCTGCGGACTCGCAGCAATTAAATCGGTTTATCCCCCGACCAACGGCTGGCGGGGGTATTTTTAATGACCTTTTGTAGACAAATATACTAAAAGACCAATAAAGTTTCTTTATTTCTCATTTATTTTAGTCAAATGAACAATGACAGCGTTTTCGCAACCGCTTACAATTAGTCGTAGACTGATAACGAAGGAGTGGAAGCGCGATGCCAGTTACTGCATTAGGAGCAATAATCGGATTGGTGCTTGCGATCGTTTTAATACTTAGGAAGGTTCCGCCCGTTTACGCACTCGTAGCCGGAGCGCTCGTCGGGGGACTGACTGGCGGAGCAGGATTGGGACAGACGGTTGATTTAATGATATCTGGTGCAGAAGGCATCATACCAGCTGTGCTGCGCATACTTGCAGCCGGGATTCTTGCAGGTGTTCTGATCGAGTCAGGGGCAGCGGCATCGATCGCAAAAGCGGTCGTTCAAAAGCTTGGTGAGAAAAAAGCGCTGCTTGCGCTGATTTTAGCGACGATGGCACTCACAGCTGTCGGCGTCTTTGTCGACATCGCAGTCATTACAGTAGCCTCTATCGCACTCGTTATTGCACATAAAGCACAGCTCTCTAAAACGGCTGTTCTTCTCGCAATGGTCGGCGGTGGTAAGGCAGGGAATATCATGTCGCCGAACCCGAACACGATCGCCGTATCAGAGGCGTTCGATGTACCACTGACGTCCGTGATGGCAGCCGGAATTATTCCAGCCATCTTCGGTGTGTTTGTGACGTATTTAATTGCTAAACGATTGAAACATAAGGGCACGTATGTAAACTTTGAAGACATCAAAGAGGGCGAAGACAAAGTGCTTCCGCCTGTGGGGCTAGCAGTTGTTGCACCGGCAGTCGCGATCCTTCTGCTCGTGCTGCGTCCAGTTGCAGGAATTGAAATTGACCCGATGCTTGCACTGCCTGCCGGCGGTCTGGCTGGTGCCATTGCGATGGGGAAAGCACGTGAGATTAACTCCTTTATCGTAACCGGCCTCAGCAAAATGTCGGCAGTTGCGGTTCTGCTGCTCGGTACCGGCGCGATCGCCGGGATCATATCAAACTCCGGTCTTCAGTACGTATTGATCTCCGGTATTGAGACACTTGGTCTGCCAAGCTATGCGCTTGCGCCGGTATCCGGCATTTTCATGTCCGGTGCTACGGCCTCAACGACAGCGGGATCTGTTGTCGCTGCGGAAGTATTCAGCGGAACGCTATTGGAGCTTGGAGTCTCGGGTCTGGCTGCAGCCGCCATGCTGCACGCCGGGGCGACCGTTCTGGACCATATGCCGCACGGAAGCTTTTTCCATGCGACGGCAGGAAGTGTGCTGATGTCAATTCAGGAACGCTTAAAGCTGATCCCGTATGAGTCTCTTGTCGGTCTTACGCTCGCCGCTGTATCGACATTAATCTTCGGAGTGTTCTCCCTGTTTTAAACTGATGATTGGAAGGAGCATGGTTCATGAATATTGTCATAGCATCTGATTCATATAAAGGCTCGCTCAGCTCCCTGGAAGCTGGTGAAGCTTGCAAAGAGGGCATTCTGCGCGTTATGCCGGACGCACACGTTACAGTGAAACCGATGGCAGATGGAGGGGAAGGGACGGTAACTGCGTTAGTTGATGCAGTTGGCGGAAGCTGGATGCAGCAGACCGTTCACAATCCCTTTGGGGAAAAAACCGACGCCTCCTATGCCGTTTCTGCTGACGGAAAAACAGCTGTTATGGAAATGGCGGAAGCATCTGGAATTCATTACTCAGCCTGTGGTCCTCAGGACGTGCTGCACGCCTCAACGTATGGCACAGGTGAACTGATTCTCGATGCGCTTGATCTCGGAGTACGGGAATTTATTATCGGCATCGGCGGAAGTGCGACAAATGACGCAGGCACCGGCATGCTGCGCGCACTCGGCGCCTCTTTTCGTAATCAGGAAGGTGAAGAGCTTCCTGAAGGCGGAGCGGCACTAGCCGATCTCGCCGCGATTAAACTGGAAGGCTTGGATGACAGGCTGAAGGAGTGCCGTTTCCGCATCGCCTGCGACGTGGAGAATCCATTGACAGGACCAGATGGCGCCTCCGCCATATACGGCCCGCAAAAAGGGGCCGGGGAAGAGGAAGTAGCGGTGCTGGATCGAGCGTTGAAGCAGTTTGCCGAAGTCGCACAAAAAACGCTCGGGATGGATTTGGATCGTCCTGCAGGAGCAGGGGCAGCAGGCGGACTAGGGGCAGCCTTTCTTGGATTTTTACCTAGCAGCCTGGAAAAAGGAGCCGTCATCGTAGCAGACGTTACGGATCTTGCAGAGAGCCTGCAGCAAGCTGATCTCGTCATTACCGGAGAAGGCGGTATTAATCATCAAACCGTCTACGGTAAAACGCCCATTCACGTCGCGAAGCTGGCGAAAGAACAGCGTACCGACGTGCCGGTCATCGCGCTCTGCGGATGCGTCGAGCCTGGCTATGAAACGGTTTTTAACGCCGGCATCGATGCTGTCTTCAGTACCGTGGATAAAGCTGCTGAGCTGGAGGAGCTGCAGGAGCATGCTGCCGAAAATGTAGCCCGTACAGCCGAAAACATCGCACGGCTTATGAAATTTTGTTAGCATAAAAAAGCTCCGCTGCAGCACTGCCGCAGCGGAGTTTATCATGATTAATAAGTGATAGAGCTTGACATAACAGCTCCGAGCAGCATAACGGTCAGTACGATGGCAGATGCACCGCAGACAACTCCTGCAACGGCTGTTCCGGCTCCTTTTTGTGTAAGATCCCGGGCTTCTTTGCGTCCGGTTAATCCTAGAAAAATGGACAATGTCCCTAATGTCAGCGCGACGACCGGCATAAAAAACATCAACAGGGAGAAGACCCCGAGATAAATCGACATCAGCGCTTTGCTGTTCATTGATTGACGAAGTTCGATTGTATTCATATGAGACCTCCTCTTTCAACCGGGACGTTTCCCTTATTATACATGAGGCATCTTTGCCGATAAACGAATCTGCTCTGCTTAAACCGGGAGCTGTCCGCTGAAGAAAAAGAAAGCAAGAACAGCCATCGCTGCAGGAATGAGAAGACCAATGATTCCGCAGATGATCCCCGCTAGCGCAAGACCGCTGCCTTTCTCCAAGTTTGCCCGTGTTTCCCGTCTGCCGATAAAACCGAGGACAATTCCCAGCAGCGCAAAAATAATGCCGCCGATCGGTAGCAGAAACAAAACGATCGATAAAATGCCGAAAATCAGTGCCATCAGTGCGCGGCTGTTCGTCTGCTGCTCTTCCAACTCCATATAAACTTCCCCCGTATCTGTAGCAACTGCTAAACATACAATGGTTTATTCAGCAGCCGCTTCTCTTTATCCACCTTATTCCCGCAAGCTTCAGGTGTGAAACAGACAGAAAAGAGGAAAAGGCGTTTTACAGCAGAAATCAAGGAGGGATCAACATGCAGGCATTGATGCTAGTTGACGTTCAGCGTGCGTTTCATGACGAATCCTGGGGAAAGCGGAATAATGAGCACGCCGAGGATAATATGCGTACCTTGCTCGCCGTATGGAGAGAGGCATCTCGACCGGTGATTCATATCCATCATACCTCTGAAAACCCGGACTCGCTATTTTACTCAGAGGGTGAAGGGGTAAAGGTGCAGGAAGGGCGGGAGCCGCAGGTAAATGAAGCCGTATTTCGAAAAACAGTCAACAGCGCCTTTATCGGTACAGAGCTGGAAGAATGGCTGCGCTCTAAAGGCATTTCCACTATCGTTGTTGCCGGTTTGACGACTCAGCACTGCATTTCCACAACAGTCAGAATGAGCGGCAATCTCGGGTTTCACACGTATGTCGTAGCGGATGCAACCGCGGCATTTGAGCTCCGCGGTGCGGACGGGACACTGATAGACCCTCATACGATCCATACCGTGTCACTTGCAACGCTGCACAATGAGTTTGGGCGCGTCGTGACAACGGAAGAATTGCTGACGACAGCCTTCTAAATGGATGATTTGCCTTTTCTTTCTTATAGACTCTATAATGGGTAAAGACCAGGAAGAGATGAGGGATCAGCGTGACCGTAATGAACAATTTGACGCAGGGGGAGTTTTCTTCTCTTCATGTTGTCTCACAGCGTGTGTTCAAGCTGATAGCACAGGAGCTGGACATGAACTCTGTCTATATCGTAAAGAAAAACGGCGATCAGATGCATGTATTCAGCGTCTATAATCGGGATATTGAGATCGTTCCGGAGGGATTCCAAGTTCCTTACCAGGAAGCATACTGCTCGCACGTTCTTTCAAGCGGCAGCGGAGATTTTCAAGCAGGTGATTTGAGGGGCAACGAGTCAACCAGAGAAATGGATATAACAGAAGAGCTCGACGCACGAGGATTTCTCGGCGTCCCGCTTTGTAATCGCTCGGGAGAGGTGTTCGGCACCCTATGTGCGTTAGATAAAGAAGAAAAGTATTTTTCAAATAAAGATATTTCGTACTTAAAAGCGATGGCTGAGCTGCTATCCCATATCATTGAACTCGATGAAACAAAGGTGAACCTGTCATACTTGAACCTGCCTGTTATACCGATCACAGAAGGCGTCGCGGTTTTACCTGTCCAGGGCATTATTGATGAAAAACGCGCAGAAAAGCTCATGGAGGAAATGCTTAAGGAAACCGCAGAACGGCAGCTTGATTACGTGATTCTTGATTTGTCAGGATTAGTAACGATAAACGAGCAGTTCCCGGATGTCCTGATTCGCTTAATTCAGGCTGTTAATCTGATGGGCGCAGGTACGGTCCTAACTGGCATCAGTCCGCAGACGGCGATGCATCAACGGGATAATGACATGCTGAAGGATACGCAAGCTGCTCCCAATTTAGAGGCTGCTTTAAAGATGGCGGGCTTATATATTTCGAAAGAGGCGGATCAAGCGTGACGGATTCAGCGAAATACAAAAGCTGGTGTGCGCTGATGACAGCGTCGATTCCCATTGCTATCCTTGCCGGACTGGACAGCTGGATTCACATGGTTTTCCGCGGCGGTGAAGCTGACTGGCAGCTGGGCGTTTTGCCAGTCTTTTTCGGCGTAGGAGCTTTCAGCTGCTTACAGGCGATGCTCATTAAACGGTAATGTCTGCAATAAAGAGGCCTGCGATCACAAGGATCGCAGGCTCAGAGTGTCGGTAACGTATTTTTAAGTGAATAACCTTACACCTGCCTGTATCTGCGGACCTTCGCTTTCAGGAGGGAACGGGCTCAGCTAACCGCTTCCTTCTTCCGTCGGAAGCGCTGGATCTTCGCCTCGTTCTGATCCTCTCGGAGTCGAGGTCCTCCGATGTCGGCAGCTGATAGCATGTTTCACGTGCTTGAGACTGCACGATCGGCTTCCGTTCAGATAGAACCTTCCCGATGAGACGTTTCGATATCAAATAGAGATGTACGTCCTTCATCGATTTCATAATAAACGTAAAAAAGCCGTCGCTTCTGCCTATTATGACGTTGTTCTCCAACAAGCAGAGCCACTTTTCCGATGTGTCCGGCGGAGGCGCAACAAGCAGTTTGAAGATACCGTGCCGTTCAGATCTGTGAACGGCATTAACGATCGAGCGGAGCCGGACTGGCTCTTGAAGGCTTCTCGTGAGAAGCCTGTTTCCGAGTGAAGCCGCGCCATTCTAATGCGCCAGCCTCCTGTGCCGTTCTTCCGTTCGTACGGGAAATAGCTGAAGGCCAGCCCACGGCAGACTCAGCAAGCAGAAGGGAAAAAGTTGAAAGACTTTTTCAACAGCCTGGGCCTGCGATCCTTGTGATCGCAGGCCTCTTTATCGTGATGGACTACATGCTTTTGGCACCTAGATACCGCTGCTTCCAATAGCTGTTATCCATGCTCGTGACGGTTACGCCGGTGGAGGCGCCGGAATGCAGAAATTTATTATTCCCGAGATAAATGCCTGCATGGGAAGGCCCGGTGCGGGTTTCAAAAAAGACAAGATCGCCTTTTTGCGGCTTATCAACGCGCGTTCCGGCATCCCACATTTGAGCGACTGTACGTGGAAGGTTTTTTCCGTTTTCTTTGAAGGCGTATTGGATAAATCCGCTGCAGTCAAATCCGGAAGGTGTATCACCGCCCCAGACGTAGCGTGTGCCCATATGTGATTTGCCTGAAGCGATTACCCGCTCAGCAAAGCTTCCGTCCGAGCTCTCCCGAACAGATGCTGTCTCTGTTTGAGGGGCAGAGGCCGTTGATTTAGAGCTCGATCCCGCTTGAAACAATCCGAGGGAGCCAAGTGTTTTAGGACCTGCTGTGCCGAAGAAATTTCCATTTGCATGCGAGATGCCTGCAGACTGCTGATATTTCTGGACGGCTCGCTTTGTAATCGGACCAAAAATACCGTCCACATTGGAGCGCTTGTTGTAACCTTTATCCGCCAAGAGCTGCTGCAGTTCCTTAACGAAATCACTGCGGTCACCGTAGGAAGTGGAACGAATCGCTGTCTGAGGCGGAGTCATTGGTCCGCCGGAGGAAATAATCGTCATGCTCGTACGCCCTTTCATCCGCTGCAAAACGGTCTTTTCCATTTTATCGGCATGACTGCCGTATCTATGCAGCCAAAACGAAAAAATGAGCCGTATAGACTAGTAAAGCAACGAAACCGACTGGATCGTCCAGTCGGTGTGGTGAGCCAGTAATCGCTATTGATGAAGAACAGAGATGAGCGCCTTTATAAATTCAATTCCCTGGAAAAATAAAATGCTTATTCCTGCAGCGCCTGCCAGTGCGATCATCGCCTGTCTGACTAACATCATAACGTGAACGGTTGCCATCTTCACCATCTCCTTTTTTTTGATCTTACTCCTTTTACAAAGAAAAACCAGCGGAAAATTGTGAGAGACAATGGATAATATTGGGGGAAGCGCTTACGACTGTGATAGAATGAAAGAACCTACAAAAAGGGGGCCTCCCGATATGAAATTGGAAGCAGAAAGCCCGGAAGAATATGTGAATAAGCTGCCTGATGACTGGAGACGGGATCAGCTTCTGGCAGTCAGGGAAAAAATGCTGGCCCACAAAGCAGTTAAAGAAGAAATCGAGCACGGTATGCTCATGTACCGTATTGGCATGACGCGCCTGTTCCATGTTGGTGTTCAGAAGGCATATGTGAGCGTTTATGCTGGATGTATCGAAAAAGTTGATCCTGAGAAAAAGTTGTTGGAGGACTTCTCGGTAGGCAAGAGCTGTATTCGAATCAGCCGCGCCATAGACCTGGAGGATACAGGATTGCCACAATTTATAGCCGCTGCCGTAGCAAAAGCCAGACGCGGAGAAGACGTCGGCTGTTAATAAAACACGCTGCTTCCAATGTGGAAGCAGCGTGTCAGGCTGTTGAAAAAGTCTTTCAACTTACATATTTGTTCGTTTGATTGTATTTCCCCTCCGCTTACCGAGCCTGCCGTGGGCTGGCCTTCAGCTATTTCTCACAGGGCGACCCCTGAGAAAGGATCTTCAGACTGCGCTGATCCCACGGGCGTCCCCGCCGGACACATCGGGGAAACGGCTCTGGTTCGTGGAGAACAACGTCACGACAGGCAGGTGCGACCGCTTTTTTTACCTTTTATACGGAATTGTAGGAAGAATTGGCATCCCTGTTCAACATCGAAACGTCGCATAGGGAAGGTTCAATCTGTATGGAAGCCGATCGTGCAGGCCTAACCACACATATGAACCGTACTGCCAGCTGCCGACGTCGAAGGATCTCGACTCCAGGAGGATCGGAACGAGGCGAAGATCCAGCGCTTCGGACAGCAGGAGGGAGCGGTTAGCTGAGCCCGTTCCCTCAGGAAAGCGAGTGTCCGCAGATGCAGGCAGGTGCAACGTTATTCACTTAAAATGACTTTATCCACACTTTGAAACACGCTGCTTCCAATGTGGAAGCAGCGTGTTTTCCTTAAATACCAAGCGTATTCAGAATCGTTGCAAGTCCGCTGAGCGCCAGCATTTGTATAAAGCGGAAAGCAATCAGGGCGAAAATGACGCTGATGTCAATCATGCCAAGTGGCGGAATGATTTTTCGGAACACTTCCACGTACGGATTAACGATCTTATGCACGAATTCCCCTACAACATTCTCTCCGAGCGCCGGTACCCAGGACATAATAACGTAATAGAAAATAGCGATATAATAGGCAGTAAACGCATATTGGAAAATATCATAGATGGTTTGACCTATTCCCATGGTGTTCATCCTCTCATCTGTTTTTCTTTCTTCCTCAGAAAGGAAGGTTTCTCCCCACTCCTATGGTATCAGAACATCGCTTAAAATGCTTCCGCAGCATTCGAAATATCAATGAACTTTTTTCGTTATGAACCAGCACAGAAGGCCCGACACAAGCACGTAGAGAAAAAACTAAAAACTACTTTACAAATCCTTCCTGTTATCGTAAGATCTTCTGTACATGCTGAGAACGGACCAACAGGCGGCCCCCATTTCTACAGAGAGCTTTCCATTTGCTGAGAGGAAAGAAAACAGGACCGTTGAATCAACTCCGGGAGCAGCGCACAGGATTCTAAAAGGGATGATTGTGCGCCGGCAGCCGCCGTTATCAGGCTACGGTATAACCGGGAGAAAACCGGCGTACTGGATAAGGTTTTTCAGGCAACTGAAAAATAAAATTGAGGTGGCACCGCGGAGAAGATCCGCCCTCTGTTCCGTAAAGGAAGGGAGGGCTTTTTATGTCTGTTCAAGCAAAGCTATTAACCGTAACAAGTCTTTCAGCAGTTGGAAGCTGGACCTCGTTTATTGCCGTTAATCTGTATGTACTGATGGAAACATCCTCCGCCTTTGCGGTCGCACTGCTGTATATTGTCCGGCCGATTGCGGGCATGGCGGCGAGTCTGCCGGCAGGAGCTCTGGCGGACAGGATGCCGTCGCGTAGCCTGCTTGCCAAATTAGATATGTTTCAGGTTGTCGCTCTAATCCTGCTTTTTGCAGGTATTATGCAGGGGGCTGAACTGTATGTGATTTATCTGCTCGTCTTTCTCTCCAGTGCGATTCAGGCCGCGTATGATCCGGTTGGCGCTTCTGCCGTGGTGCGTTATGTGCCGGTCTCAGGACTTCAGCGTTATCATGCGATTCGTGCGGTTTTTGATTCAGGTGCCTTTGTGATTGGGCCCGCGGCTGCAGGAGTGTTTGCCGCAGCGGGATGGACCGAAGGAGCGATTCTCGCACACTGTCTTCTTATGGCCGTCTCTTTTCTGCTGACATGCCTCTTGCCGGCTGGAAATGTTCCCGGTGCTGCTGAAAGAACGCAATCGTCTGCAAAAGCCAGAGCACTTAGGTTCACAGTGGTCATCAGTCTTTTTTATACGCTGTTTATCGTGATGCAGACAGTGACCGATTCGCTCGAAGCTGCTTTTTCTATTGCCGTTATTGGGTTAAGTGAAGCAGAGTACGGCGTTCTCGTCGGCTCTGCGGGGATCGGTCTCTTAGCCGGGTCCGTCTGCAATAAAATCTGGGGTATCCGGCTCACGCCGCTTCAGCAGTTTTTAAGCGGTGCGCTTGGTGTATCAGCAGGATATCTCCTGTATGCCGTTCCGGCGGACCCAGCGTCGTCATTGGCTGGATTCATCGTCATCGGTTTTTTTACAGCTCCTGCAGGCTCCGGTTATCACGCCTTTTACCAAGCTCGCATCGATGCGGCCTGGACAGGTCGTTTCCGTGCAAAGTGGAAGGCGGTTGAGTCAATATCCGCGCTCACATTAACTGCTGCAGCTGGACTTTCAGCTGATTTGTGGTCGATGCATGCAGCTGTACTGCTGCCAGTGGCTCTGATGGTCCTCTTTATGATGGCAGCGTGCGCCTTTACGTATTTGTGCAAAGATACCGATCAGGATAGCCGCCCACTATCAAAACAGTCTTCCGCATAAAAAAGCCGCCACAATTGGGCGGCTTCGTACATAACGGTTACGCGGTCCTGACAAACCGGGAATACGCATAGGAGGCGGATGCTGCAACCAGGTAAACTCCTGTGACCAGTGCTGCAATCGAAACGAGTGCAAGCGGAAACGTCGTAAATGAGTAAATCACAACGTCAACTGCATACACCTCATTGCAGGCAGCGGTATCCGGTGTAATCACAAAATGATTCCTGCAGTCCGGCATGACAGCCAGCTGATTTGCAAAGAAAAAGCTGAAGAATGCTGTCGGCAGAAACAGCAGAAAAGCAGAGAGAAATAGTGGGAAGCTCCGCAGGAAAAACATAGCAGCACCTCATTTCATTAAAGTAGGTTCTACTATCTTCATTCCCCAAGCCTTTCCAAAAAAACATGCAAGTTTACTGAAAATAGAAAAAAAGCAGAGGCAGGGATAATTGAATTTAAAACGGCAGCAAAATGCGGACCAGTACGGCGAACGAAACTAGTGCCAGCACCGTGAGCAGCCATCCGAAAAAGGAGGCGCGGTCCCGCTTCAGTTTCGTGTACGCATACAGTCCGCTAAATAAGAAGAGAATAAAAAAGTAGACGCTGTCCGGTAAGTAAAACGGTGTCAGCATGCTGAGCAGCACAAGTATAATCATGATTCCTGCCAGTATCGTTACGATTCGATCCAGTGTCATCACCTGCTTTACTGATCTGAGTTGAGTCCCTGTTTCCGATCATATCACAACGTTGAAGCCAGGTGTTTCTGATAATTAAAAAATGATAGTATATGGAATTGGAGGTGGGTAGATGGAATGGATTAACGCGCTTTATCAGCTGGCCGCTTTTTTGGTAGTAGCATTGCTCCTGATCGTGCCCGTGGTTGCGCTCATTCAGCTGGTTACATGGCGAAAGAAATCTGCCGCTCAGCTGGATCGCATCGAACAGGAGCTGGCACAAATAAAAAAAAGTGGAAAAAAGTGATCCAAATGGAAAACGCCTTCGTTTACTTAAGCAGGGAAGCTTGCTTCTCAACTTTTAAACAGGAGGCGTTATAAAATGAAAAAAGGATTACTTATGTCGACAGCCGCATTGTTTGCTTTTGGTGCTGCAGCAGGTTCAGCATCGGCTGCGCACGAGGGACGCACGTTTACAGCAGATTTGACACCTGAAGCAGAGACGATGGAGGTTGACAGCAATGCGGAAGGATCGGCTGTAGTCAATGTCAGTGAAGACGGGGAATCACTTGACTTCAGCCTGAGCGCTTATGAGCTGGAAGGTGCAGTCGCAGGGCACTTGCACAGCGGACCTGAAGGAGAAGACGGTCCGGTGGAATTATTCCTGTTTGAAAATGACGAGGCAATGGATTACGATGGAGAGATCGCTTCCGGAACGCTTACTGAGGATGATCTTGTCGGTGACTTGTCGTGGGAAGAGTTTTCGATGGCGCTTGTAGCAGGAGATATTTACGTGAACGTGCATACCGAAGCATTTCCGGATGGTGAAATTCGCGGACAGCTGATGGATGAGGAAGAAGGAGATATGATGGCTGATACTGCAGGCTCCGGCCCTCTTTATGCCATGATCGGTCTCCTGACCGCTGCAGCTGGCGGCGGCCTGATGCTCAGCCGTCGTAAAAAAGCAGAAGCGTAATGACAGACAGCTCCGGCTATTTCAGCCGGAGCTTTTTTTATTTCTTCTGATGCAGAAGCAGCGAAAACGTGCGAAAATAGGAGGAGAATGAGGGGAGAGTATGAACCGATTTTCACCTGAAGGAGGAACGTAAGATGGGAACCATTCTGCTTCTGTTTGTTGTTTATATGCTGCTGAGCTTCGTCGTTATCTATCCATTCATCCTGCTCAGGAAGCGCTGGTATCTTTTTATTCCAAGCTTTATGGCTGTCATTGCCGCCTCCATTTTTTACATCACGGGCCGAACGAGACGGCTGGCATTGGAAGCGGACCGGGAAGCGGCGAGCTCTGTCGCAGATGCTGCTCCTCTCAGCAACGTCTACATGGTGACAGAGGAAATGTATGCGCTGCTTATCCTGCCTTTTATCGTCACGACTGCTGTAGCGGCAGGGCTCATTCTGGTGTTCAGTAAACGACGGCCTCCAGAAGCACCGCCGGAAAAGCACCCGCAGTTTTAAGGAGCAGGAAGCATGCCAATCAGCGTTACCGCGGACACGAATCCGATCACGGCCAGGGTAAGCCAGGCTAAATCCCGCATAAGCTGTGAGCGGGACCATTTCGTATAGCAGAACAGGCCCGCTGCTGCTGTGGCAAGCGTAAGCAGGACACGCTCATGCTGAATGGCACTGCCCGCCTGTTCCAGAATCAGCGTGAGGACGAAAGCGGCTGAAAGCCACGTGCCAAGGATCCAAAGCAGTCGCACGTAAACCACCGCCTTTACTATTTGCTGAACGCATCATACCATATTCAACTAATTTGCGCCCGGAGCGGACCTGTCTGCCTCCGGGTTTCGTCTGTATACATAAAGAAACATTAGGGGGAAAAGCGATGACAGATGAGGAACTGGTCCAGCGGATTTTGCAGGGGGAACAGGATGCGCTGGAGAACCTGCATAAACGACATGCCGATGGATTATATCGATACATATATGCAAAAACAACTAACCGCATGGACGCAGAGGAGTTGCTCCAGGACGTCTTTTTCAAAGCAGCGAAGCACTTGCCGTCGTTTCAGGGAAAAGCATCGTGCGGTACCGACAGAAGCGCAAGTGCTGGAAGCGGCCTACGGGTTTGCTGACAGTCCGGAGGAAACAGTCGTTCAGCAAAGCACTGTTGCTGACATCGCCGAGCTGATAAACGGACTGCCAGCAGACTATCAGGAAGTCCTGCATCTGCGGCTGATGGAAGATTTTTCAACGAGAGAGACTGCTGCGGTCATGGGAAAGTCAATGCTATCTGTGAAAGCACTATACAGGCGAGCAAAAAAGAAGCTTGCAGCAGAGCTAAAAGAAGGAGGAGAAGCGCATGGATCATAAACTGCGACAGGCAATGAAAGAGCGCCAGCCAGACCTTCGTGATGAAGCAAAAAAGCAAAGTCTGCAGGCATTTAAAGCAGGTACCGTAGAAGCGGAAGCCACTGCCAAACCGTCCCGTTTTCTTACCGGTGCGGTCTTCACAGGAGCGTTTGCCGCTGTAAGCATAACGGCTGTATTACTGCTTCCGGTCATCGACCTTCAGCCCGCTCCCGTTGATACGAATGACGAGCAGGAAATGCCCGTACCGGATGAAAATTCAGAAACAAAGGATGATGATCAGGAGCCATTGCCGTATGATGGACCGCCGGTGGATCTATCCTTAATTGGAGAAAATGACGCGATGCTCGGGAGCATATTTAATCGCGGGATTGATCGAAGAGATACGGAAAGCTATTCAGTAGACATGGAGGGAGGGAATGATCTTTTATTCTCCCTGCCAGACGAAGCGCCTTTTCAGGTCGAGAAGGCAGGACCGCTTACCAAGCTTACGCATGAAGTAGACGGCGGCAATCTGGAATTACTCGTGAATCATCCCGACGCGGATCAAGCGGAAGCAGAAGAGCAGAAGCTTGAGATGCTCTCCTTTCGCTATTCCGAGTCAACTTCCTATACCCTGTCTCAAGTGCTAAGACAGCTTCATGATGAAGACATTCGCTCGCCTCATGCAGGGATTATCCCGATTGACGAGGAAGAGGCATCGTTCTACAGCTTCATCAGCGAAACAGACAATCAATTTATCGATATTGTGCAGGCTGAGCTCTATGGACATGACATTTTTCTTAAAGCCGTGTATGACTTAGATCAGCCGGAGTTGAGGAAATATACGTGGTACACCCTCATGTTTTTTGGATTTAGTGAGGAAGGATTCGTGATTCCAGGATCAGAAGGAGCAGTTCATCCTGATATAGACAGGCCTGAATCGGTGGACATGGCTAGGCGGTCAGGTGCATCCGACTATCAGGATCAGACTTTTCGTTTAATGGCCAGTGAAGAACTTGGTCTTTCCATTTATATTCCGGAAGATGCTGAGTATGAATTGCTCTCGCATGAATGGATGAAGGAAAAGAGAATCACGGTACCTGCTCAATCCGAGTACAGCTTCCTGTCGCTGATAAAGCTGAACGAGAATTTTCCTGAAAGCGATCCCTCTGCCATTCTGGAAGAAACGTTTCCAGTAGAAGAAGAACATCGTGAAGCGTTGGAAGTGGATGATGGAAAACGTTTCTCTTATTACAGTGAAGCTTCAGAAGGGAACTATCACGCATTCTTTTTACTGCACGAATTGGACGGAGAAAGATATATGACGCTGTCATATTCTGACTACGAAGATTATAATGGAGGAACTTTTTTCAGTCTTGCCGAAATAATTACAGATCAGGCAAAATTAATTTCCGAGCAGGAGTGATGAAATGAAGCAACAGAAGATTAGCTACGAAGTAAATGGAACTATAAACCCGGAAGACATGGCGGACGTGTTCCGCTCTTCCGGCATTCGCCGCCCGGTAAACGATTTAGAAAGAATGGGGAGGATGCTGGAAGAAGCACAGCTTACGGTAAGCGCAAGAGTCGGGGGAGAATTGGTGGGGATTGCGAGGTGCTTAACCGATTTTTCCTATGCCTGCTACTTGTCTGACCTCGCCGTGAAGAAGGAGCATCAAAGCAGTGGAATAGGGAAAGAACTGATCGAACATGTCAAACAAGCCATTGGTCCCCAAACCGCATTGATCCTCTTATCCGCTCCCGAAGCCATGGACTATTACCCAAAAGCAGGATTTGAGAAGGTAGAAAACGGATTTATTGTGAAGAGGGAATTCTAGAATTAGGGCTTGATATTAAATCTTTCATTCAATTGCCAAGTTTAAAATAAAAACCCTCTCCAATATACAAATTAGAGAGGGTAGTGATATTTATATTACCAATCTGGGTGTGCTGCAGTTGGAGAGAAGTCGTTGTTAGTTTGATTAAGTTCAACTGCAGAAGCAGGCATAGCGGTGAATAGTAGAGCAAACGAAAATGCTACTCCTAAAAGAATCTTTTGTCCTTTTTTCATTATACACTCACCTCCTTAAAATAGTTCAATTTCTGAATATAAATCGATTGCTTTTTTATAAAACTGGCTGCTCGCTTTGTACTTGAATAGCTTCTCATATGCTTCGCCAATCTGCAAACAAGCTTCTGTCATAAGTTTAGAATTCGGCTTTTTATCCAAAAATGGAAATACAATTTCTTCAATGTACTGCACAGAAGATTCAGGATTATTACCGATTTTTCTTCGCAGCATTTCCATTTGAAGTTTAATTTCAGATAAAGGTTCATCAAGCCTTTCGCGGTCACTATCGATAACTTCTTTAGCTTTTTCAATATTATTGGTTTTAATATATTCTTTAGCCATAAAAAACAAAGTATTGAAATATTTATCCGAGTGCTCAACTTGATATTTCAAACTTTTTTCATAATATTGAATTGCTAAATTGGAGTCCCCCTTATGAGAGTAAAGATATCCTTTGTTATGGTACGTCATACTAAGTAAACTATCAGATTCTTTTTCTGAAGAGAGATCAAGAACTTTGTCAAAAATATCTTCGGCTTGTTTGTATTGTCTGAGACGAATATAGCAAATCCCTAACAATGAGAAAGTATCTATGACTCGTTCTTGTTCTAAGTTTTCTTGAAAGATTACCAATCCTTCTTTAGCGTAAAATAGAGCAAGTGATGAAGAGCCTAACAAGCTGTAAGAAAGCGCTATGTGATAAAAAAGAAATTCATCTTTTATATTGAGACTTTTACCAATTGCAAGCGCATGCTCCATCGTGCGAACACCTTCTACTAAATTATAATTCATAGATGCATGCAACCCAATGAAGTAGTTGAAGTAAAACTGCTGCAGTTCGCTTAGCGTTTTACTCAATTCATCCAGCCTTTTTTTCGTTTGATCAGCTGCTTTCATATCCCATTTGAATAATTCGTAGCGAAACTGAATTAATAGAAAATCAGCATTCACTGCAAGCAGGGGGTGTTCTTCTGCATATTGCGATAACGTTTCCCACTGTTTCTCAGCCGTTTTCATACGTTTGTTATTGATGCTCTTGTAAAGCTTCTGGATCGTGCGGACAGAGTCTGCCTGTACGCGCCGGAAGTAATCATAATCGACATCCAGGCGTTCCAGCAACAGCTCTACTGTTTCAGGATTAGGGTTAGTCAGCTTATTATTCTCCAGCTTGCTTAAATAAGGAATGGAACAAATACCGGATGCAAGTTCTTCCTGAGTCACCGATGTTTGAATCCGGCGTGAGGCTACCATGCGTCCAATATCCTGGTCCATATTTATGTCTATTCTCATTTTAGTATAATCCTCCCCCATACTCCATTGAGAAAATAGGTCCTTAAGCTTCGATCATACACGCTTTATTTCCTCAAAGTTGAGAAATATACCTGTGAAGACGGCATATGCTCTTCTACTATACTACGTTACTCTAAATGTTCGTTCGAGTCGACTGCTTTTCTGCCGGATTTTTCTGCCTTTTTTATAGATAATACCAGTATTTTTCTGGGATTATCAGGGATTATCACGCTATGACATTCATTTTACTGAACAAAACTCCGTATATGTTCAATTTAATGGATATTGCTGGCGTTTCATTTCCTGTTTCTCAAAAAGGTTGAAAAAGGGTGCTTTAAAAAGACCTATCTGAATGAAATCTTCCCGTGACTTTCTCAATACCGGAAACCCGCAGGATACGGTACATTTAAACATACAGACAGGCGTTTCTATTTCGCCGCAGGAGGAGGATGTATCATGATTGAAACGGTTTCCCCTATAAAGGTGACGTATTTGCAGTCCGTTCACGAAGACAGACAGGTTCATGTATGCCAGCAAGTGGTAATGCCAGTACTTGAACAGCTCGCAAGACCGGTTCACGTTATTTATCTGCTTCATCCATCCGGCTTAACGGAAGAGGAACGTGACGTGCTCAAGGCGGGCTACCCAGGCGAACAAAAAATGATTATCTTGACCTCTCCGGTTAGTCCGGATCAGATTTTAGATATGCAGACGTACGCACCGATTGTGGTTTCGGCAAAATATGCCATGTCGTTTCCGTCAGCTATGCGTGAAGCGGTAAAGAATCATCTTCCTCACGTTGAGCCGGATATTTCCTCGCTGCTTGCGGTGCGGATCAGTAATCTGAAAGAAAAGAAAAAGCGCCTCAGCCGGATTGAGCTGAACGGTGCGGATATCCGCGATAGCTTTAAACCACAGGAGATTGAAGTGCTGCAGGCGATTTTAGATGGAAGTGATACGAAGCAGATCAGCGAAGATTTGTATAAAGCGCATTCCACCGTGAATACCACGCTCAGCAAGATCTACCGAAAAATGAATGTTACCTGCCGAACGGCAGTTATAACAGAGTGCATCAAACGCGGATGGGTTCTTTCCGTCCGCTGAATATGCACAGCACGGCCTGCCCCCGGCCGTGCTTTTTTGATGTTCAATATAAATTTCTGTACATGCTTCTAATTAGCAGTTTTTTTACAGCTGAACTTACATAGAAAGTGCTGGGCGGATGCTTTCACAGAATGGTAAACTTATGTCAGGGTAAAGAGGAGGTGGGGGCGACGTGATAAAAAGGATTACAGGGGTGCTGGTGCTGCTTTTGGCTGGCTGTGCTGATGAAGCGGAGCCGCTGCCAGAGCCGGAAAATGTCCAGACTAAGCTTCCCTTTCTAAAAGAAGCTGAGAGCCCTCTCCTTGATTCGTTAAAGCCGTCCGGGTCATTCAATGAAACGGATGCAGAGAAGATCGAACGGTTTCATTCTGAAAGGCCGGAACAGCCCGATCCAGATATCAGTACATATGCTCCCGGATTTTCATCTTCTGCTATTGAAGAACTGGATGAAGACGGCCGGGAAGCGCTCATTCCGACGTTCGAGTATCTGGTGCAAATGACGCCGGATGAAATGGAAGCGGATGCTGAAGCGTTTTTGCAGGCGTTCCGTTATGGATATGCGCCATTTGATTTTTACGGAGAGGAAGTGTTTCTCGATTCCCATGATCAGCTGCTTGAATGGATTTCCGAGGCAGATGAGGAAACTCCGCGGCAGGAATTCGCGCAGGAGCTGCGGGAGAGCTATGCGTTTATAACGGATCAGCACGTGATGGTGGACGGTCGAAATCTTCAAGGGAGGCCCTACGTATTTCATTACGCGGACATGCTCGTTTATGAGGAGAACGGTCGGTACCTGACAGAGGATGGAGAGAGACTGCTTCGCATTAATGGGGAAAATCCGAGCAACTATTTGGTTCCCTCCTTAGATTCTGATGGAGAGATTGTTTATATGCCTGGCGATTATGGAGAAGAAGAGGCGAGGTGGATGTTTGAATCTACTGAGCGGACGTGGTCTGAAGAATTAAAGACCCCGTCTGATGCAGAAATTGTCAATCGGGACGGATACATCACGGAATGGCGTGAGGCAACCTGGCTAGCTCGAATTGACACGCTGTTCGTAGCAGAAAATGATCCCGTTTCCTTTGACGACAGACTGGACCGGATTATCGATTTAGACGAAGCAGAGGCCGCAGTAATCGATATCCGTTCCAATCGAGGCGGGCATACCCGCTTCGCGGTAGAGTGGGCGCAGGAGCTGCTCGGGGGCTACCTGCACAGTATCGACTCCTTTCACCTTGTCACGAATACACTCTACAGTTTAGTTGGACCGCAGCGACAGTTTTGGGCAGATCAGGGCTATGACTGGGAAGGGTTGTACCGGGCATTCGATCACTATGAGTTTCCAAGAGACCCAACCGTACATATGGACAGCGGGAGCTTTGAAAAACCAGACAGTGATACGCCGGTCTATGTGCTGATCGATGAACGTACCGGTTCCGCAGCGGAATGGATGTTGTCGGTGATGACCGATGCAGATAACGTGACGTTGGTTGGCACCCCTTCACACGGTAATTTTATGAGCGAAGCAGGAATGCAGGCGGAGCTGCCTCATTCGCGTATCCAATTTAATCTGCCGTCTTCCATGAACGTGCACCCGGCTCTGTTCGGAAGGGAAGGTATAGGAATTGAACCGGACATATGGGTGCTGCCGGGCGATGAACTTGATTTTACGCTCGCGTTGACGGATCGTCTGCACGGAACTAACGAATAAAAAGAGCGCCTGCATCGCATGCGGCGCTCGTCAACCAAATCAAGTCAGCTGGAGGATTTTTCAGATGCATAGTTTTCGAGGCGCTCTTTTCCGAGTGCTTTGCCGTGATACAGCGCACGGTCGCTTGCTCTCAGTGTTTCGTATACACTGGTCAATAAAGGAGATGCTCCGCCTGTAAAGGAAAGCGGCAGGTCAGGTGATTTACTGCGGAACTGAACGAGAAGCTTCTGAAATAAGGGCTCAACTTCTTCTTTTTCTGTATCAGGCAGGTAAATCAAAAATTCTTCACCGCCCCAGCGGGCAGCCTTTGCGCCGGCGGGCAGGCCAGAGCGGAATACGCCTGCTGCCATAATGAGAACTTTATCGCCGACATCATGACCGTACGTATCATTTATCCGCTTAAAGTCATCCATATCAAGCAGTAGCACCATGCCGTTCCGTCCCCGCTCTACCTCGTCCTCGAGCACCGCCGTCATTTTGCGGCGGTTCAGGAGGCCGGTCAGCTCATCGTGGATGGACTGATCGTGCAGCTCATCCAAAATGTCATCGTTCGTTGCTTTAAACAGGTAGAAAACGAACGTCACGATGATCAGGACCCCGAACAGATTAATAGCGCCAAGCACCCGCTGGGAGAGCTCAGGAAGCAGAGCGGTATACTCAGGCGTGATAAAATAAACGAATAAAAACTGAAGCATGATAACACTGATTAACAGCACCATCTGAGATTTTTTTAAGATAAGCAGAGCGAGAATCGGAAAAATAAACAAATAATAGAAAAAACCGACCGACCATCCGAGTAAAAAAGAACCATACAAAACGTGCAGGGACGTCTGAGAAAACATGATCAAAAACGTGGTCAGCGGACGTTTCATCATATTGAAAAAAAACATCGTCGTCAGCAGCGCCAGGCTTAGTGCGTTCAGAACAATCAAGGACGGAACGGTGTAAATAATAAATACGAATATCATAATAAAATGTGTGACCCATGCGCTGAAGATTATTTGGGTGAAATCGTGCTGGATCAGCAGCTGATGATGTTTAGGAGCTTCTTTTACAAAAGGCACAAGACCCCTCCTGACGGATAAGGAATGGAAACCAGCTGAATCATTCTTCGGTTTATATCATACTATAGAATGAATTTAGGTACAATGGGTTCAGGACTTTTATTAATTTATTGCCAGTTGAACCATAAAATTAGGCTTAAAGACTTACGTTACAGGAGGTTAAAAATGTACTGGTATGCACACGTTTTATCCCGTTACGCGGATTTCAGGGGCCGTGCCCGCCGCAAAGAGTACTGGATGTTTACGCTCATTAATATCTTAAGCATGCTCGCGCTCGTTATTGTACAGGAAGCAGCTGATATCGCGCCGCTGCTTACCGGACTGTACTCGATTGCGGTCGTGGTACCGGCTTTGGCAGTAGGAGTCAGAAGAATGCATGATACAGGAAGAAGCGGCTGGTTTGTGCTCGTCAGCTTTGTCCCGGTACTAGGCGTTTTCTTATTTGCAATCTTCGCAGCACTTGACTCAGAAGCGGGTCCAAACGATTATGGGTCAAATCCAAAGTCAGCTTAAAAGCCGGAAATGTCGCTGAAAAACGTCGTTTCGTCCGCCTCCAAAAGCTCGATTGCATGAATGTTATCCATGGAAATCCGGTAAACAGAAGATATTTTCCCATCATCGGCTGGTGTTAAATGCAGAAGAAGAAGATCGTCTTCAAGAGTTGTCTTCATTTGCACGGGGACCGGTCGATCTTTTGTGATCACATAGCCGGCTTCCTCCGTGTGGTACAAATAGATTCCAGGCTCCTGAAGCGATTGAATGTATGCATGCACCGCTTCAGGCTCCGAGCCTGCGGTCACTTCTTCAGCTTCGGCCTGCGGACTGCAGGCGGCCAGCAGGAGCAAACTTATCAGTAAACGGTTCCTCATTTGATAGCATACTCCTCTTTTTCTCTTATCATAGCACGTCTTCCCCGGTTTACCGAATCCTTTTTACAGGAAAAAGAGACATATCGTATCTAAAAAGGAGTGTGACTCATATTGCGTTATTCCCCATTCAAATCATCGTTAGCCTCATCTATAAAAGACGCTTCGATCCATTCGCTCGAAGCAACACCCGACACGGTGCACTGGGGGCACTGGGATCGATCGCTTCGCCCGTCGCTTATTGTTAAATCTGGTGACTTTGTCTATGTAGAAACTGTCACGCATCATGCGGGAGATGCCCCGGACGTGATGATGGATGACGGCATCCGGGCGATCTATGAAGCGATCCCGGAAGCAGAACGGGAGCCGGGTCCCCATTTGCTGACGGGCCCCATTTATGTAAAAGGCGCTGAACCGGGAGACATTCTGGAAGTGCAGATTCTCGATATGGAGCCGCGTAATCCATATGGCTCTAATTTATCTGCACCGTGGGGCTATCTTTTTAATGAAGTGGAAATGCATGAGCAGGAACGGGTAACCATTTACAAAATGGATGACAAAGGCCAATGGCTGACGCCGGCGTTCGGGTATCAGTATCCAGGCTCTTATAACGTCAACGGCCGTATCCTGCAGCCGAATGAAGTGACGCGGGAAGAAACGATGACGCATATGCAGGTCCCGGCCAGAATTCATATGGGCACGATGGGCACTGCTCCTGCGCAGGATGGTAAGTTCAGTACGATTCCACCTGGCCATTTTGGCGGTAACGTGGACAATTGGCGGATTGGAGCTGATACGACGATGTATTACCCGGTCTTTAATGACGGTGCACTGCTTTCTCTCGGGGATGCCCACCTAGCTCAGGGAGACAGTGAGCTGGACGGAACGGGAGTGGAAGCTTCCGTTAATGCTCTGCTCCGCGTTACGGTTCGCAAGGACTTTTCGTTTACGCAGCCAATTTTGGAGACGGACGAACACTGGATCATTCACGCGTTCCATGAAAATTTGGAAGAAGCGGCCAGACAGGTATCGCTTGCGGCCATTGATTTTCTTGAAAAATACTATAACAAAAGCAGGCGCGAAGCCTATTCGTTCCTTGCTGTGGCCGGCGATCTCCAAATTACACAAGTCGTTAACGAAAATAAAGGCATGCATATGTCGATTCCGAAAGAGGCGTTTCTTCCGGAAAAAAGTTAGTTTCCATATGCAGGAAGAATAAGCAGAAAGTCACGTGTGCAGGTTACCGGCATATGCTATTCTTATGTAAACGCATACATAAGGAGGCTGACCGCTGTGCTGCCGTATTTAACGCTGATTCTATTTGTTGCTGCTGCTGTCTGGTTCGTGATTGGTGGAGCCAAGGAAAATCGACGAACCCGTGCGTTTCGAGCCGGAATGTTTATCATTCTCGTGTACGCTGCGCAGGGAGGTATGTATTACGTCGTTCACGGAACGCTTGCTTCCTACCAGGTCGTTGGGACAGCCGCCGGTCTTGTAACTGCATCGCTATCGCTGATGCTGCCAAAAGCCGGAGCTCGTCCAGTATCCACTCATTTTCCACCAGGACGAATGAAGTAAAAAAGGAACCGTTTCCTCTGCTGGAGGAGCGGTTCTTTTTTGTGCTTTTAAAAGCAGAAAGGACTTGGCATAAGAATCACTTCAGTACCGGACGGCTTGACGAAGGCAGGAATGGCGAGCTTGCACGTATCGCTATTTAAGACATTATCCAGTTTGAAGCCCGCAAAAGACTTTAGTAAATCGCCAGCTCATATTTTCAAGGACTTTCCAGCCTCCATTCGGGGTATAGACTGGCAAGTACGAATCAAGAGAGAAAGGCGGAGCTGCAGATGACGAAAGGAACGATTGTAGTCGACCAACTGGTCAAAACGTATAAAGATAATTTTACAGCAGTAGATAATGTATCGTTTACTGTTAACAAGGGAGAATGCTTTGCTTTTCTCGGCCCGAATGGCGCCGGAAAATCGACAACGGTTAAAATCTTAACGACTCTCTCCAGGCTCAGTTCAGGAATCGTTACGATCAGTGGTATTGATGTCGATCGGGAACCGGAAAAGGTGCGCTGGGAAATCGGTGTGGTACTTCAGGATACCGGGCTTGATTCCAACCTGACTGCAAGAGAGCTTCTGGAGCTTCAGGGGAGAATCTTTCACTTAAGCCGAAAAGAAGCAGCTGCCAGAGCCGAAGAGCTGCTCGCTGTCGTCGGACTGACGGAAGAAGCAGACCGCACATCCAAAAAGTTTTCCGGTGGCATGAAAAGAAGACTCGATTTGGCGATGACGCTCGTGCATCGGCCGGGGATCTTATTTTTGGACGAGCCGACAACCGGACTCGATCCGCTTAACAGAAAAAGCATTTGGGAGGAAATACGGCGGCTTAATCAGGAAGAGGGGACGACCGTTTTTTTAACCACTCAATATTTAGAAGAGGCAGATGAACTTGCAGATCAAATTCAAATCATCAGCGGAGGGAAAATTGTCGCGGGAGGGACCCCGGCAGAATTGAAGCAGTCTATTGGAAAAGACGTCATTTCCATGCAGTTTGCCACGTCGGAGGAAGCGGTAAAGGCACGGGATATACTAAATGGGCGTGATGTTTTTGTGAAGGAAAATGACATTCGTGTCACAGAAGAAAAAGCCTCTGCTGCACTGCCCGGAATTCTACGGCAGCTGCAGGAGCACGGTTTGGAACCGGCAGGCTTGTCTGTCGCAGAGCCTACGCTTGATGATGTCTTTATTCAGGTCACCGGCAGCGTGGAGGGATCGGCATGAAGGCGTTTGTTATCCATACTTATGAGCTGACAAAACGAAGCATTATCGTGCTGCTCCGCAATCCGCTGACGATTTTACCAAACTTGTTTATTTCCGTTTTCTTTCTGTTTGTTTATACAGGAGGCTTGAGCGGGATCGCACAGCTTCCTCAGTTTGAAGGAGCCGACTATCTGTCCTTTATTTTACCGGTATCGATCGTGTCCGCGGCAATAGGCGGAGCGGGCGGTGCCGGACAGGAGCTCGTTCGAGATCTCGAATCCGGCTATTTCGCCAGGCTGCTGCAGACTCCAGTAACCCGCCTGGCGATAGTGCTCGGACCGATTATAGCCGGCATGCTCCAGCTGCTCGTTCAGACGAGTTTGATCCTCGGGCTTGCATTTCTGCTCGGGCTTCGGGTTGAAGCGGGGGCTGCAGGTGTCCTCGTTCTGCTGCTGTTTGCCGTTGGCTGGGGTCTGGCCTTCGCCGGCTACTCCGTTACTGTTGCACTGAAAGCGAAAAACGCTCAGGCTGCTCAAGCCGGAACGTTGATCTTTTTTCCGCTGTTGTTTTTAAGTACGACATTTGTACCGCTTGAGCTTATTGAAGCCAGCTGGCTGCGGACGGCTGCAGTAATCAACCCGACAACTTATCTGCTTGAAGGTATGCGGTCGGTTCTCATAGACGGCTGGGTGTGGCAGCCGCTTGTCACCGGCTTCCTCGTTGTCGGGGCTGCGTGCGTATTGACGATCAGTCTATCTGTTATCAGCGCGAAACGGGCGTTCAGCAGAGAATAAGCAGCACGGTCAATCGCTTGTACCGCGGTTGACCGTTTCTGTTTCAAATGTCTTTTTATGATAATAAAGGCCACCCTTAATTTTTACGAGCTGCAGATCAGACTTCTCATTAAAAAATTCCAGGTTTTCCTTTGTAATAATAACGCCATGTTTCGGTGTTGAGCTTTCTGATTTCTCGAAATCATCGATCCGTGCTTCAAACGCCTGGTACTTAAACATAATCAGCAGCAGCGTTAAAATAATACATATTCGTCTGCAGGGAGAGAATGAACAACAGGGCGAAGATTGTTAAAAAGGTAACAGTATCGGTGATGGAAGCGAATGATACATCGATGATCGGAAGGAAAAACGACACCAGATAAGCGGTGAAAAGAGAGTTTTTCAGCGGCTGGACGCTCGAAACCCGGCTCGTCGCCTCAGGACGGGTCGTATTATCATCCTGCTTGTATAACCCGTGGTACGCATGGGTAATCGAGGAAACGGCAATGACCGTGACGACGCCAAAAAGGATCAGAAGCGTCGTTACCGACAAATTCTGATCCTCATAGAGGCGCAGGGAGGCGATATAAAATATAGGGGAGCACGAGCTTAAGAAGATGGTCAGTTTCAAGAGCTGCTGGTTCATTGGCATCTGCATCCTTTCAGGTGTATCTGCCTCCGTTATTCCCGCTTTTAAGACTGGTTTAACCTAAAGCGTGCGCCCGTAGCGTTTACTAATGATGTCATAGAAGCCGAGAGAGTTATAAAGGCGCTTCGTCGCTTCATTGTTCATGCCCGTTTCCAGTTCAATCCCTTTGAAATTTTCTGCTTCGGCCCACTGCAGCACCCGCAGCAGCAGCTTTCGAGCGATCCCTTGCTGCCGGTCTGCTTTGCGGACGTATAAATCGTTCAACCATATGTAATAACCGCCTTTGTCGAGCCCCACTCCTTTATTTAAAAAGGCACAGCCGACAAACTCATCCTTGCGAACGGCGACGAAAAATTCCGAGGCACACTCCTGCCGGAGCGCGGTGCGAACCGTTTGTTCAAGATCTTCTAATGCAGGAGGATCGCTTAATTGCTCCATCTGCTCCATCATTAACGCGGAAATTCGTGAAATCTCATCATCGGTCCCTGGCTTTTGGACGTGGTAAATCTTCATAGGCTGTCTGCTCCTTTTTAATGAAAGATCTGTTCATGCAATCGTCAATAAACGTGCAGGAAGGTGGTAGGATTTGCATGGAAATCGTGTTATAACTATACTATGCGCGAAACGCGCGCGACTACGAGCTACATCATGAGGAGACTGGATTTTATGGAACAATTCTTTTCAACCTTTACCTTCCGGACAATCTGGACACCGGAGCTGATCGTGGTGCTCGGCCTCATCAGCGCAGTCTACTTCCTTATCATAACAAAATACAGGCACCGCTTTCCAGATGCTGCGCCGGTTTCCAGAAAGCGCATTGCCTACTTCCATCTCGGCTTGTTCGGCATTTACTTAGGATTTGGCGGTCCGCTGTACGTGCTCGGTCACATTATGCTCAGCATGCACATGATTTCCATGGCTATCGTATATTTGATAGCACCGCCGCTTTTGCTGCTCGGCATCCCGGATTGGTTTTTCGAGCGTTTCCGGCAGATGAAGCCGGTGCGAAACATCTTTTTTATTATTGGGTTTCCACTGCTTGGATTGCTGCTCTTCAATGCTGCGTTTTCGATCTACCATATTCCGGCCGTGTTTGACTTTTTACTGACGAACGAAGGAGCGCATAACAGTTATCAGCTCGGAATGCTCGCTCTGGCAGTGCTGATGTGGTGGCACATTATTCCACGTATCACGACTGCGTACAATTTGTCAGAGTTAAAACGAATCGGCTACATGTTTGTATCCGGCGTATTGTTCACTCCGGCGTGCGCGCTCATCATTTTTGCCGGCCAGCCGCTTTATGCTACATACACTGACCCTGCGGTATGGTCTACTGCCATTGCCTACTGTCTGCCTCCAGGCGCAGATATTCCGTTTGAAGTGATGAGCGGTGAACAGTCGCTTACGTTCCTGTCTCCGACCAACGATCAGCAGTTCGGCGGTGCGATGATGAAAATCATCCAGGAGCTCGTTTATGGCGTAGCCATCGGCTATTCGTTCCGGCTCTGGCAGAAGCGGGACAAAGAAGAAACGTCTCAAGAACAGTTCGAAGAGTATGAAATGTACCAGCCAAATGCAAACTAAAGGACGGATCGATGTGATCAAACAATTATCAATGCTCCTCGGTATCACCCTGCTTGCCGGCTGCAGCTTTCTCTATGAAGATGCAAGCGAATCAGCACAGGGGGAAGCGGTGATCGATACGACGGCTGCTGATGAGCCGTGGATGACCGGGGATTTCGAAGCAGTAAATCAGCACGGAGACGAGGTATCTTCTGCGGATCTTGAAGGAGAATGGTGGCTTGCTAAAACGATTTTCACCCGCTGTCCAACCGTCTGTAATGTGATGAGTCCTAACATGGCAGAGCTGCAGCAGGAAATGGAAGAAGCCGGGGTGGATGCGCGGATTGTCTCCTTTACCGTTGATCCGGAGTTTGACACGCCTGAACAGCTTGAGTCATACGGGGAGTCCTATGGTGCCGATTTTGATAACTGGGATTTTGTAACGGGCTACGAACGGGAGGATATTCAAACCTTCGCGCTTGATTCCTTTAAAGCTCAAGTACAGGAAATTCCGGAGCAAAATGATATTATGCACCCAACCCGTTTTTTCTTCGTTAATCCGGAAGGACAGGTTGTGCGGATGTACGCAGGTGAAGACAGCTTCGATGCGGAGGTAACGGTAGAAGATATGCAAACGGTGATGAACGAAAATTAACCGCTTTGCTGCCCTTGATCCGGCAGGTTTAAAGGCTTCAGCCAATTACATGAGGTCGTCTCAACCGAGGCGGCCTCTTTTTGATCTTTTGAGAAAGAAAAGGCTTTTTTATCTGACTGGGGTGATGGGACCGGCTGCTTTGAGTCGCTTTATCAGGACTCTCCTGTAATAAATGCCGGTTATTTTGGGTCTATCTTCAGATTTAGTGCTGAGCCATACAGCACCGTGCATTTTCTGCTAAACTAGTAACAGGAGGGATACATATGGTGCAACCACGTAAACCAATATCCGTTTCAGAGGCTGTCAGCCGTGTGATGCAGCTGCCGGTTCATACATATACAGAGACCGTCCCGCTTGAGCAGGCAGGCGGTCGTATTTTAGCTGCAGACGTTCACGCTGATGCAGACGTGCCGCCATTTGATCGGTCGCCGCTCGACGGATTTGCAGTCCGGGCAGCCGATACAAAAGAAGCCTCCCGCGAGAATCCGGTTCATCTCCGGGTACTGGAGACGGTCGGCGCCGGACATACGGCAACAGTTAAGCCAGAAGCCGGGGAGTGCATCCGGGTTATGACAGGAACGATGATGCCCGAGGGAACCGACGCGATCATCATGTTCGAGCTCACGAAAGAATTAGAAAACGGAGCACTCATTGAAATCACCCGAGCGTTTCACCCTCAGGATAATGTCGTTATTCAAGGAGAGGAAATGAAGCGTGACAGCGTGGTGCTCGAAAAAGGGGAACGGATCCATGCAGGTGCGGTTGCCGGATTGGCGACCTTTGGCTGTGCGGAAGTCGAAACAGCAAGGCCGGTAAAAGTAGGCGTTTACGCTACCGGCACGGAGCTACTGGAGCCCGGTGAAGCCCTTGAGCCAGGGAAGATCCGCAACAGCAATGCGCCGATGGTCCTTCAGCAGCTGCGCGAAGCAGGTGCAGAGCCGGTTTATTACGGTCAGCTGCCGGATGAGTTTGAGCTTTGCTATGAGAAAGTAGCCGATGCGCTACAACACGTCGATGCGCTGATTACAACGGGCGGTGTTTCCGTAGGTGACTTTGATTTCCTCCCGGCCATTTATGAAAAGCTCGGAGCCGAGGTGCTGTTTAACAAAATTGCGATGCGGCCAGGCAGTGTCACTACAGTTGCCGCGATTGACGGCAAACCGCTTTTCGGGTTGTCCGGTAATCCGTCTGCGTGCTTCGTCGGATTTGAACTGTACGCAGGTCCATGGATTCGCCAGGCGCATGGCGATACGCATCCTTACCTGCAGCCGGCACCTGCTGTGCTTGGCAGCGACTTCCCGAAACCAAATCCATTTACGAGGTTTGTACGCGGCATTGTCCGATTTAACGAGTCCGGGATGGTGGCAGTACCTGCCGGGCTTGATAAATCACAGGTTGTCACATCACTTGCCCGCTCGAATGCTCTCATTGTTCTGCCGGGAGGAACGCGGGGCTATCAGAAAGGCGATGCTGTTGATGTGCTGATGCTGCGCGGCGATGGCAGTGACACCTTTTCGGAGCCGGTGAAGGAGCGATGAGAGTCGTTCAGGTGATCGGTTTCTCCAATAGTGGAAAAACGACGCTGACGAAGGCGCTTACGGAACACTTTTCCGTGCAGGGGGTAGCAGTTGCGGCAGTGAAACACCACGGAACCGGCGGCAGGCTGGTCCCGGATGATACGTCGGACACTGGCCTTTTTCGACAAGCCGGAGCAAAAGCCGACATGCTCGTTTCCCAGGAAGAAACCATCTGGAACATCCGGCAGGCTCTATCCATCGAACAAATTGTGCACGTGCACAAAGTGATTGGAACCGAGCTGCTAATAATAGAAGGGTTTAAACAAGGCCCTTATCCCAAACTGGTGCTGCATGCAGAGGAAGCACTGCCTGCACTCGAGAATGCGGTCCTACACGTCGGGAAACAGGGAAGCCGGACGCTTGAGGAGGCACTTCGTGAAATAGATCAGATAGGAGAGATCGTATGGAGCAAAAGCGCTATCGTGTAACAGAAGAGCCGCTTGACAGTACTGCGATTATCCAGCGCGTGACCGATAAAAATGCCGGAGCGGTTACCGTCTTTATAGGCACGGTGCGGGAGATGACGAAAGGAAAACGGACTCTGTCATTAACCTACGAAGCCTACGTTCCGATGGCAGAGAAAAAGCTCGCGCAAATCGGAGCTGAAATTGAAGAAAAATGGCCGGGTACGATCATTGCGATAGAGCATCGGATTGGAGCGCTAGCCATAAGCGACGCTGCTGTTGTCATTGCCGTTTCCTCGCCGCACCGGGATGCTTCGTTTAAAGGAAGCCGCTATGCGATTGAACGAATCAAGGAAATAGTGCCAATTTGGAAAAAAGAACACTGGGATGATGGGTCATCCTGGATCGGCGATCAGCTGGAAACGACCGCTTACGATGAGGGTGCACCGAAGGAGGGAGAGACATGATTACTATACTGCTGTTTGCCGGTATGAAAGAAGCCGCAGGAACAGATAAATTGACAATGGACAGAGAGCAAGTCTCGGTAGCAGAGGTCCGGCAGTTTGTTAAGGAAACCTATCCAGCTATTCCCGGCACCGAGCGGGCGATGGCGGCCGTGAATGAAGAATTTGTTCCGGATCAGGAACTGATTCGCGATGGGGATACCATAGCATTTATTCCACCGGTTTCAGGTGGATAAAGGAGGAATCAAGAGATGAACATGTACATCTCGAACGAAGCAGCTGCTTACATGAAGGAGGATCTGCAGGCCGAGTCAGGTGAGAGCGTGCGCTTTTTTGTCAGGTATGGGGGCTGCGGAAATATTCAGACAGGCTTCTCTTTAGGGGTTGCGAAAGAAGACCCAGTGGAGCCTGCCACATTCATTGAGTCAGCAGGAGTCCGCTTTTACGTAGAAGAGCAGGACAACTGGTATTTTGACGGACTTCCGTTTTATATCGAATGGAGCCGTTCCAGTCAGGAAATCACATTTCGCCATGGAGAAACCGTATGAAGCGAAAGCTGATCATTGGGGTGGCCGTCTTCTCCATTTCGGCACTTGTGATATATTTAATATTGGATATTTTAACAGAAGTTCCAGTTGAAGTAGCAGTGATGACTGCACTTGCAGGCGGATTTTTGCTGGAATGGAGCTATTTTCAACTGAAAGGCTCCGCCTCTGCCGATGAGCAGAACCGATAGGCAGCCCACGGCTGCCGCTGAATACGTATGGGGGAGATGGCACGTGTGAAACAATTAGTCTTTGTCACGCTGCTTCTCATCACGACCGCCTGTGCATCGGCGGAAGAGCGGGACAGAATGGAAGTCGGCCTGCTCCTGACCCACCCGATTGAGGAGCAGGAGTGGAACCGGCAGGGATATGAAGGTGTTCTGCAGCTTCAAAGCGACTATGATGCTGAGGTTCATGTGATGGAAGGCATTACGAATTTTGAAGAAACCGCGGAGGCGGTCGAACAGCTGGCGGATGAAGGAGTAAATCTGTTATTTGGACATGGCTCCATTTACTCGGACATGTTTTTGCAGCTAAATAACGACTATGAGGATATTCATTTCATCAGCTTTAACGAAAGCGCCTCTGCAGAAAATGTTTCAAGTATGCACTTCGAAGGGTATGCTATGGGATACTTCGCCGGAATGCTGGCCGCTGAACAGTCTGTAAGCGGACATATTGCTGTTATCGGTGCGTTTCCCTATCAGCCGGAGGTCCAAGCCTTCGCGGAAGGTGCCCGCTGGCATGATCCGGATATTCAAGTGTCTGCACGTATGACAGAGAGCTGGATCGATGATCATGCTGCGGTGCACTATTTAGATGAGCTGGCTGATGAGCATGCAGATGTGTTTTATACAGCGGGTGACGGCTTTTCCGAAGCAGCAATTGAACGCGCCGCTGACCGAGGGGTGCATGTCATTGGCTATGTCACCGACCAGTCATCTGTAAGTCAGGAGACGGTGTTAACAAGTACGCTGCAGCACGTGGAAGAGCTTTACCTGACAGCAGCAGACCGGTTTTTAAACGGCACTTTGGAGCCGGGACGGCATTCGTTTGATTTCGCCGATGGAGCTATTTCCTTCGCCCCGTTTGGACCGGCAGTAGAAGAGGAAACGAAAGAGTGGATCAACGAAATGGTTCAAAGTTATGCAGAGGATGGAAAGCTCCCGCATGAGAGCGAACAAGAGGAGGAATAGTCTATGAAGGAATACACGCTTGCCCCTGTTTCAGCCAGAGAATCGATGCATCTGCTTGGAGGCGTCATCCAAACGCGTGAAAAACTGTTAGAGTTAATCGCAGAGCTGAATGAAGAAGATATGCACCATCATGTATCTGACTTTCCAAGTATCGCAGGCTATGCCCTTCACCTTGCACAAATCGAGTGGTGGTGGAATCAGGCCGTGCTGCGTGGAACAGGCGTAACAGACGAAGACCGCGAACGGTTCCTTTTTAAAGAAGAACAGACTATTCACTGCCCGGATCATATTGAGAAGAGCTTTCTGCTTGCAAGACTTGGTGAAGCTCGTATTCAAACGCGTGAGTATTATTATGCGCTGTCTGACCAGGAGTTCAGGCGTGCAGACAAGCAGCCTGCCGGAGGAAAAACAGATGAGGCGTACTCACCTGAGTGGGTGCTCTGGCACCTGCTGCACCATGAAAGCTACCACATTGGTCAAATGTATATGCTGCGCCGCTGGATTAACGGCCAACGGGAAAAGTGGGATCATTTTAACACGCCGTACCTGTCTTTATAATCAAGGCTGAAGGCCTTGAGGAAAGAGCAGCACCGGCTTTACATGAATTGCGTGAAAGGATGAGCTATGTTGGCAGAGAACAGACAAGCGATGGAAAAACTGGCCCGCCGTGTCACCGATGGCTATGAGGCGGTCCATGAGAAGAATTATGCAAGAGCGAGACAGCTGCTGGAGCCGCTCGTCCCGATGCTGCACAATGAATTGAAACCGAACGTGAAGCTGCTTGCCTACACGGCCATTGCTCAAATTGGGGATCGCCAGGTTCAAGCCTTTTTGGAAACCTACGAACAGCTCAAGGCACAGACTCCCGGCGATGAACGTGAACAAGCTCTCGTCACACGGGTGGATGACATGTTTACCGTGCTAATGGAGTCAGTCGCTGAGGAAGAAAACAACAATTAACTAACGAATCTTTTTTTTGAATCAGCCCTGTGACGGCTGATTCTTTTTTTTTTGGACGTCCGCCTGGTTTGAAATCAGCTTGCATTTTTCTTAGTACTAGGTCATAATTATAGATATAACAACCAGCATAGAGGAGGAAGCGGCATGCGCGTAGGAATATGGGGTATGGGTACGTACGTCCCCGAGCATGTGATTACAAATAAAGAGCTTGAACAGCGGATCGACACATCAGATGAATGGATCCGCACACGAACCGGTATTAAGGAACGCCGCATCGCGTCAGATGATGTAGATACCTCCCATATGAGCATGTATGCAGCTCAAGAAGCGTTAGATAACGCAGGAATTACAGGTGCTGATCTGGATATGATTATCGTTGCGACCGTCACGCCGGATCGCTCGTTCCCTTCCGTATCGAGCATGCTGCAGCATCAGCTCGGAGCAAATCGAGCGGCAGCAATGGACGTCAGTGCTGCATGCGCCGGTTACATTTACGGGCTCGTGACGGGCAAGCAGTTTATCGAAACCGGCACCTACAAGCACGTTCTGGTGATCGGAACAGAAAAACTGTCTAAAGTTGTGGACTGGACAGACCGCAACACGGCCGTGCTTTTCGGTGATGGCTCTGGAGCCACTGTGCTTGGACCTGTTTCAGAAGATAAAGGCATTTTATCATTTGAACTCGGTTCTGACGGATCAGGAGGCGAGCACATCAGCATGCAGGATCATCTGTTCATGAACGGCAGAGAAGTGTTTAAATTCGCTGTCCGGCAAATGGGAGAGTCCTGCATTCAAGCGGTCGAATCGGCCGGGCTTACGAAGGAGGATGTTGATTTTCTCGTGCCTCATCAGGCGAATATCCGCATCATGGAATCGGCTCGTCAGCGACTCGATCTACCGGAGGAGAAAATGTCTAAAACGGTGGACCGGTATGGCAATACCTCTTCCGCATCCGTTCCACTTTCGTTAAAATATGAACTGGACCAGGGCAATATAAAAGATGGAGACCTCGTCGTACTAGTCGGTTTTGGGGCCGGCCTTGTATGGGGTTCCGTCGCAATCAGATGGGGAAAATAAGGTAAAGGAGCGACACAGCTATGTCGAAACAACGAGTAGTTATTACAGGAATTGGTGCTTTGACACCGCTTGGAAACAGCGCTGCAGAATCGTGGGACGGCATTCGTAACGGCCGTTCAGGTATTGATACATTTAACCGTTATGAAGAAGCAAACTTTCCAGCTAAAGTGGCAGGAGAAGTAAAGGACTTCGATCCAGGTTCGTTTATGGATCCAAAAGGCGCCCGCAAAATGGATCGGTTTACGCAGTTTGCTGTAGCGGGAGCACGCATGGCCGTCGAAGATGCAGGCCTTGCTATTCACGAAGGCAACGCCGGCCGGATCGGCGTATGGATTGGTTCAGGCATCGGCGGGATGGAAACGTATGAGAAACAGTTCCGTCTCTATGAAAAGCGCGGATACCGGCGGGTTTCCCCGTTCTTTGTACCAATGCTTATCCCGGATATGGCATCCGGACAAGTGTCCATTGAACTTGGAGCAAAAGGTATTAATTCCTGCTCGGTCACTGCATGTGCGTCCGGCGCCAATTCGATTGGAGACGCTTACCGGGTGATTGAGCGTGGCGATGCTGATGCTATGATCACCGGCGGAGCAGAAGCACCGCTTACGGAAATGTCCTTCGCAGGATTTTCGTCGGCACGTGCGCTCTCGACGAACCCGGACCCAGGCTCGGCCAGCCGTCCATTTGACAAGGACCGGGATGGATTTGTCATGGCGGAAGGGACAGGTATTCTCATTTTGGAATCACTGGAATCCGCGCAGGCACGCGGTGCTCATATTTATGCAGAAATTATTGGGTATGGTGCAACGGGGGATGCGTATCACGTAACAGCTCCAGCTCCGCAGGGGGAAGGGGCCGGCCGCGCGATGCAGCAGGCGCTCGACCAGGCCGGCGTAAAACCGGAGCAGATTGATTATATCAATGCGCACGGAACGAGCACAGAGTATAACGATAAATATGAAACCGAAGCGGTCAAAGGTGTATTTGGCGACCATGCCTATAAACTTGCGATGAGCTCCACCAAATCGATGACAGGCCATCTGCTCGGCGCAGCCGGAGCTGTAGAAGCGATCTTTTCGGTGAAAGCGATCGAAGAAAGCATTCTGCCGCCTACGATCAACTGTGAAAATCAGGATGAAGCGTGCGACCTTGACATCGTTTCAGGCGCTGCCAGAAGCGGCGAGCTGGAGTACGTTATGAGTAACTCGCTCGGCTTCGGGGGACACAACGTTTCACTATTGTTCAAAAAATACAGCTGATGTTAACAAGGGAAGTCTCTGATATAGAGGCTTCTTTTTTTCTGCTTTGGAGCGCTTTCTAGATTAAAAGCTGCAAGGAAACGGGAGCGAACAAGGTTTCTCGGTCTGAAGACGGAGAAAGAAACCGCCGTCAGGTGATAGGCATGACGCCTGCTGTCGCTTATAATGTAAGTATTAGGAAATCATTGATAGGGGATGAAGACGATGAGAAAAACGGTCGGACTGCTCCTGCTTGCGGCAGGTGCCGTATTTTTAGCGGTTAACAGCGGATGGATCACGCTTGGTGTGGATCGAATTTTCTTTTTCGGCGCAGCGGTGGTCCTTGCGCTGCTCGGGCTGAAATGGACGGGAGAGGGCTTTTTCGCGATGATCCGCTCTTTTAAAAGGGACAGGCGTCATATCGGACTGCTTCTTTTTGGTCTGTGGACCATTTCTGCAGCAGCTGCAGTCGGATACAACCAGTATGCACCAGGCAGCTACAGCATTCGGGATGTGTGGAATTGGACGTGGCCGCTGTTCTTATTTTATGCCGGATTTAAATTGTTTTTTGACCGGGACACGACGCCAGTTGTAAAGTGGGAGCCCGGACAAGAACCAGGAGAAAAGCCTAAGAAGAAAAAGAAGAAAAAAGCAGAAGGGCCCTTCGGTTCGTTCGATGGATTTTCAGGTGGCGCTGAGAAAACCGCGCTTGGTGATATGTCGATCGGTCGTCAGCCGTGGGAGCCCGCGGACAGACGGCTGCAAATGGGAGTAGGCAGTGTGGAAATAGATTTCTCCAAAGCCATTTTGCACGAAGGCGATAACGTGATGCACATCAGCTGCGGTGTTGGAAGTGTGGAAATTCAAGTGCCAGAAGGGATGGCCATTTCCGTGCGCGGAGCCGTAAAGTTGGGGGAGATAACGATTTTCCATGATTCTCAAGCAGGGTCCGGTCGGACAGTCTCATTCGTAAGCGAAGGCTTTCAAGAGGCAGAGAGGCGGCTTGTGCTCCATGTTGCAGTCGGACTTGGTGATCTGGAGGTGATTCAGGTTGGCTGAAGTCGAACAGAAACGAAAGCCATCCGGACTGCTTTGGTCCGCTCTCCAGGTACAGCTTAAGGCGGCTGCGGCCGGCACACTGCTATTTACGAGCATGATGCTGCTGATTGGCATTGAGATCGACCTGCTGCCGATCGTCCTCGCTGCAGGAATGGCCTTTATTCTGCCGACAGCATTTTTTCACTATCAGCAGGTTCGAACGGAGAAAAGAAGAATGCTTCAGTATTTAGCAGCGGTAAAGCAGCGACGACGAGGAGCGAAAAATACCTTTCCTGAAACAGAGGGCGATGAACTTGGCAGACTGATGCAGGAGGTAACAGATATGATTGAGGATGATGAGCAGCAGGTAGCCTCGTTAAAAAGGGTGCTGGATGAAAATGCATCGCTTCTCGAAGAGCGGGAACGGGGAGCCGGCCAGGAAGAAAGGCGCCGGCTCGCGAGAGAGCTTCATGATTCGGTCAGTCAGCAGCTGTTCGCTGTTTCGATGTCAATGAGTGCAATGCCGAAGCTTATCGAACAGGCGCCGAAAAAAGCCGCTTACGTGGCCAGACAGGTCACAGCGATGGTTCAGGAATCCCAGCAGGAGCTAAGAGCGCTGATCATGCAGCTCCGACCGGTCACACTGGACGGAAAGCCGTTAAAAGAGGCGGTTGATCAGCTGTTTCAGGAGCTTGATGCCAAACATGAACGAATTACCTTTCAGGCGGATACGTCTGGGATTCCAGAGTGCTCAAAAGGAGTGGAAGAACACATTTTCCGCGTGCTCCAGGAAGGGATATCCAACGCGTTAAGACACGGGAAACCAGAACACGTGAAGCTTAGTGCAGCTGCTGGTTCAGCGAAAACGATGATTGTATTAACCGACGATGGCAGCGGGTTCGACCCGGAAGCTGTAAAATCAACCAGCTACGGGCTGATGACGATGAAGGAACGTATGGTGGAGTTGGGAGGCCATATGACAATTATATCAAGGCCGGGTAAAGGAACGCGTTTGGAATTCCGCCTGCCGGTTGAGAGGAGTGCAGTGATGTGACGATTCGATTATTGCTTGTAGATGACCATGATATGGTGAGGCTCGGTCTTTCCACATACTTATCGATGGAAGAGGATCTTGAGGTTGCAGGAGAAGCGAGAAACGGAAAAGAAGCACTTGCACAGGTAAAGGCACTTGAGCCTGACGTCGTTCTCATGGATCTGCAAATGGAAACGATGAACGGGATTGAGGCTACTGCTGAACTGCAAAAGCTTCATCGCCCGCCTAAAGTAATCGTTTTGACGAGCTTTTTAGACGATGAGATGCTTTACCCGGTGCTCGAAGCAGGAGCGTTCAGCTATTTATTGAAAACGTCAACGGCAGAGGAAATAGCAGCAGCAGTCCGCAGTGCAGGAAAGGGGGAAGCCGTTTTTACGTCATCCGTGACATCACGGATGGTGGAAGGGATGCGGCGCCGTTCAAAGGCGAAGCACAATGAGCTGACGAAGAGGGAGATGGAAGTGCTGCTTGAGCTCGGACGCGGCAAAACGAATCAGGAGATGTCTCAATCGCTTTTTATAGGCATCAAAACAGTAAAAACCCACGTCAGTCATATTTTACAGAAGCTGGAGCTGGAAGACCGCACACAGGCCGCAATCTACGTGCATGAGCAGCGCCTGCTCGACCACGCAGAGAAAGCCGGAAACTAGCAGTATAGGAAACAGGCCAGCTGAATTACTCAGCTGGCCTGTTTCAACTTCCTGATGAAAAGGCTGAAGAGCAGGATTTTTCGAGCCTGCCTTCCTTGCTATTTCAGGTAAAACACAGCTTGTTACGGCATGGCTCTGCTCGGAACCCTGTGAGGTCTCGTTCTGTTAAGAAGCACCGTGAGGGATTATTCAGGATCTGCGGCCTCGGCCCAGTCCCATAGCGCGCTCTGCTTTTGCAAGCATCTTCTTTGCAGCACGATCAGCCTGATCGGCTCCTTGATCTAAAATGGCATCCAGTTCCTCGGAAGCCATCAGCTCCTCATACCGTTTTTGAATCGGTTCCAGCACGGATACAACAGCCTCCGCTACATCTTCCTTGAATGGCCCGTACTCTGAATCACGGTAGCGTTCCGTCAATGATTCGACCGATTCTCCTGAGCATAGCGAGTAAATTGTCAGCAGGTTGGTCACCCCAGGTTTGTTTTCCGCATCGGCGTAAACTCCTCCCTCAGAATCGGTAACCGCGCTGCGCATTTTCTTGCGGATGGTTTCCGGATCATCCAGCATTGAAATATAGCTTTTCGGCTTAGGGTTCGACTTGCTCATTTTTTTTGTCGGATCGTTCAGGCTCATAATGCGGGCGCCAACCTTCGGGATGCGGACTTCCGGAATCGTAAAAATATCATTATAGCGCGTGTTGAAACGGTGAGCCAGATCACGGGTCAGCTCCAAGTGCTGCTTTTGATCTTCACCGACAGGGACGATGTCCGTGCCGTAAAGTAATATATCTGCGGCCATCAGCGGTGGATACGTCAAAAGTGCAGAAGAAACGGCCTCTTTCCCATCAGATTTATCTTTGAACTGCGTCATTCGTTCCAGCTCGCCGATATAGGCAATGCATTGCATCATCCAGCCCAGTTGAGCATGCGCCGGCACCTCTGACTGAATAAAGAGCGTCGACTTGTCTTGAGAAATTCCAGAAGCTAAGTAGAGGGCAGCCAGGCTGCGAATATTCCTTTTAAGTTCATTTTTCTTTTGAGGTACGGTAATGGCATGCTGGTCCACGATGCAGAAATAGCAGTGGTAGTCATCCTGCATATCCACAAAATTTTTCATCGCGCCTAAATAATTCCCCAGTGTTAAGGTGCCACTTGGCTGAATACCTGAAAAAATCGTTTTTGTCATCGAATCTTCCTTCCCTGTTTCGTTTAGTAAGACACCAAAAAGGCCCACTCATCCCTAAAAACAGGGACGAATGGACCGCGATACCACCCTTATGATCAGCTACTTCACAGGAGCTGTCTCTCAAGCCTTCTTCGCATCAAGCGGAAAAGGTTCTCCTTGATATCGGGGGAGAAGCCCGGGAGCGCCTACTGGGGTAACGTTCAGCGTCCGGCTCGAAAGTCCATTCACATCAGCTTCGTCTCCTGCTTTCACCATACGCAGGCTCTCTGGGCACGAAGGGCCGATGCTACTTCTCTTTCTCATCGCCTTTTGGTTATCTGTTATTCAGTATATAAAAGCACACGACGCGTTGCAAGGCTTTATATGCCGATTATAAAACGAACATTCCGACTATTAAGCAAACCGTTGCAATCGTGATCGGTTATTGGCACTATAGAACCTGTGAGAGATACATTTGTTTATGACACAGAGACAGTGCGGGGGAGGAAAACAGTATGAAGCTGATTTTGAAACTGCTTATCGGAATCGCAGCGGGGGTAGTGGTCGGTCTGTCCGGAATCGACTGGCTCATCCGGTCACTTGTGACGTTCACTGGTATGTTTGGAGAGTGGATTAACTTTGTTATCCCGCTGATCATTCTCTTCTTTATCGGATCCGGGATTGCAAGCATTGGAAAAGGTTCTTCTAAGCTCGTTGGCGCAACCGTAGGAACGGCTTATCTATCTACGATTACGGCAGGGATCATGGCATTTTTTGTCGCTGTAGCCATCATGCCGTTTGTAACGAGCGAGCGTCAGCCGCCGGAGGAGGGGGCTGCGCCTGAAGCATTTTTCAGCTTTGAGCTTACACCGTTCATGGATATCCTGACAGCGCTGGTGCTCGCCTTTATTTTTGGTATTGCGATAGCGGCGCTGAAACTGGATGGTTTGAAGACGGTTTTTGACGAAGGAAAATCGGTTATTGAGAAAGTGATTTACATCGCAATTATTCCGGTTCTTCCGTTTTACATTGCCGGGATATTTGCAGATATGGCAGCAGAGGGCACGGTGCTTGAAACACTGCAAGTGTTTGGAATCGTGCTTGCGGTTGCGATTGCGACACACTGGATTTGGATTACCCTTCAGTATACCGCCGCCGGGGTGGCAACAGGCCAGAATCCCTTTACTCTTATCAAAACCATGCTGCCGGCATACGTGACAGCGCTTGGTACAATGAGCTCCGCGGCGACCATTCCGGTGACACTCCGGCAGACGAAGCAGAATCGCGTTAGTGAAGCGGTGGCAAACTTCAGCATTCCGCTCAGCGCCACGATTCATCTTTCCGGCAGTGTGATCACGATCGTCAGCTGTGCGGTCGCAGTCATGGCTGTCCTGGATGGTTATACGGTTCCAGGCTTTCTGACCATGCTGCCAGTCATCCTCGCACTTGGTGTTATTATGGTGGCAGCCCCGGGTGTCCCTGGAGGTGCGATCTTTGCAGCGCTCGGTGTATTGACTACCATGCTCGGCTTCTCAGAAGCAGCGATGGGAATGATGATCGTCCTGTATTTTGCGCAGGACAGCTTTGGAACTGGAGCAAACGTTACAGGTGACGGGGCTATTGCTGTATTAATGGATAAAGTAGCAGAAAGGCAGTCTCCCGAAGCTCCTCAAATGGAGGCTCAGCGAAAAGCAGAATAGCGTCATAAACTTTAAAAAGCCGCCGGTCCTCTCTTAGGCCGGCGGCTTTACGCTGATTCGTTAACTAAAGCTGAATATCGCGTAGCTGCTTAGAAAATAAACTAAGATGACGAGCATGGAAGGCAGGCTGTAAACAGCAGCCGGTTTTTTCCTGTTAACCATCATTACCGCACCGATGACGACTGCGTTCAAGATCAGAACACCCGCAGCAGCTGCGAGAACGGCGGGAGAGACGATGCTCAAAACCGGGCCGCCGCGGTAAACGGCATCAATGATAATTAAAATCAGCATATTAAAGACGTTAGACCCTAGTATGTTTCCAAGCGCCATGCTGTGATTGGCAAGCTGTATCGCAACGATCACGGTGACAAGCTCCGGCAGTGACGTAGCGCCTGCAATGAGAAAAGCACCGACAAAGCTCGAACTGATGCCGGTAGCCTGTGCGATCAAATCGCCGGTTACGGACAGTGCGGATCCAGCGGCTAATATGATGACTGCCGCAACAGCAAAGCCGCGCTTCGCATGACGAAGGGAAATAGCATTATGCTGCGGCTCCGGTTCGTCTGCTGACAGCGGTGTTAAGTTGCTTCCTGTCCGTGAAATAACAATCATCCCGCCGGCATATAAAAAGGCGAGCAGCAGCATTTCAACGCCAATGCCTAAAACACTGAATCCTATTGGGAAGACCATCACTGCAGCCATCGAAGCGGTCATGACAATACATAGAACGGCAGTTGCCAAATGAGAGGAATCCGCTGCCTGCAGAATTCGCTTTCGCCGGTAAACTAAATCGACGGCTGCGAGGATAAACAAATTAAATAAATTAGAGCCGAAAACGTTGCTGACAGCAATATCCGGATTGTTGACAACAATTGCTGTAATACTGGTGGTCACTTCAGGAAGGGAAGTAGCTCCGGCAAGAAGGAGCACCCCAGCCATCATTCCTCCCAATTTCGTTCGTTCCCCAATGACATCTGCATACGTGGAGAGCTTCACGGCTGTGATGACCGTGATAATGGCTGCTGCGATAAACAGGATATAGATCATGAACATTCCCTCGCTTTCTAAAATTAGAGCGGGTGGGCATAAAAAAAGAGACCTTTTTACACAGCACACCCGCTGTATAAAAAGGTCTCGCGTACGCCGTTTGAGCGCTCTGCAGACCGAGTGCCGCGGCACTGTCATGACGATCTGCAGACCTGTTGGTCGCTACTCCCCTTCTTAATTAAAGGAATCATAGCACGAAAAGAAAAAAACCGCAACGGATTAATTCGCTGCAGTTGCCTGTTCCGATAAGGAAGAAGATTGAAGCAGTATATCGAGCTGCCGCAGCCGGTGCGAAGCTTCGCGGTCACTGATGTGGCGGTAATGGTGAAGCCCACCGGGTTCTTCATCAGCTTCATCAGCAGCAGCAACTACTTCCTGAAGCGGCTCCCTGCGGATCGATTGCTCCGGTAAAAACGAATCCGTGTGTAATAGGACGGCAAGTGAAATCCGCTTTGCGTCACCAGGGTCTTCGCCAAGCTCAATTAAAATACGGTGCGCGCGCTCAGCACCTTTAATCGCGTGAATATCATTGCGGCGGTATAGCTCGTAATCCCATTCGCCGTCCCGGTACCACGTATAATGGCCGATATCATGGAGAAAAGCAGCCTTTACAGCAAGCGCTGTATTAGTTCCGTATTCCGGTGCCAGACGGTATGCATGATAAGCACATGCCACCGCATGAGCGAGTCCGGAACGTTTCACGTATTTTTGAACATCGGGATGAGAGAATAAATCTAGCAGTGTTACACGGCTCATCTTACATCGCCTCCTTTAAAAGGGTATTTTTACAATAGTACGGAATACGCACAGAAAAGTCAATAAGTCTGTTTATACATTTGCGGAATGGTTCCATCAGCATGAATTTTCAGGAATTGCAGATAAATCATTGGTTGAAGCGGGAATTCATAGTATAATTTACCAAGCACATACAAATATAATGGAAGAAAGCGGGTATTACATATATGAAACACTGGAAATTGTACGCGGCCGGAGCCGCCCTTGCAGCAGGCGGATTCTCAGGACAGGCTTTGGCAGAAGAAGAAAACAGTGAAATGCTCACAGCGCATGCGCATAATGGTAAAACGATCGTACTAGCAGAACGGCAATGGCCTGACCGTGTGGCGCGATATACATTTGATTCAGGCTACCACTTCGATTATCCGGATGCCGTACGCGGTATTTTTGTTACAGGTCACATTGCAGGCCACCCAACAAGGTTCGACGAGCTGATAGAGCTCGTAAATGAAACAGATTTAAACTCAATGGTCATCGACGTGAAGGAGGACGACGGCTACATTACCTTCGAGCCCGAGGAAGGCAATCCCTACGTCGATATCTCTCAGCCAATGATCGGCGATCCGGAAGAAATGATGGAGAAGCTCGAGGAGAACGAGATTTATCCGATTGCGAGAATCGTTGTCTTTAAGGATTCCCAGCTGGCTGATGCCCAGCCGGAGCTGTCCTTTATCGAAAACGGGAACGTGTGGGCCAATCCCCGCGGAGATAAATTTGTAAATCCTTTCTTGGAGGAAGTGTGGGACTATAACTTGGAAGTAGCGCGCATGGCCGCTGAAATGGGCTTCCAGGAAATTCAATTTGACTACGTCCGTTTCCCTGAAGGATTTGAAACAAGAGATGAGAACCTCGAATATGATACTGGCAACTACACAGATCGTCCAGAAGATGATAATATCGGCGCCCGTGTCGATGCCGTCTCTGACTTCGTCGAGTATGCCTATGAAGAGCTGCAGGAGTACGATGTAGACGTTTCTGTCGATATTTTCGGCTACACGGTAACAGTTGAAAATGCACCTGGCATCGGTCAGAACTTCTCCCGAATTGCAGAAAACGTTGATATTATTTCTTCTATGCCGTATCCAAGCCATTGGCAGCAGGGGGATTTTGGGTTTGATGAAGGCCACCCGGATCTGTACCCGTACGAGCTGATGAACCGATATTCTCAGGCAGAAAATGAAGTGATGTCCAACCTGGAAGATCCGCCCGTATCCCGTCCGTGGCTGCAGGATTTCACCGCCTCTTATTTAGGATCCGGGAACTATCTGAATTACGGCAAAGATGAAGTTGAAGCGCAGATTCAGGCGATTTATGATAATGAAATTTACGAGTTCCTGCTCTGGAACGCAGGCAACCGCTATTCAGAAGGGGTGGATTATCTGCTCGGACTTGATCCAGAGGATTTAAACCAAGGTGAGTTAGATGAAGAAGCTCAAGAGGACTACGAAGAAGACAGTGAAGCACCTGATGAAGGAGTCGATGAGGAAGACGATGACTGGGATGTAGAGGAAGATGAAGATCTCGGTGATGAAAACGAATAACGTTCACTAGTTTGCCCGCCGCTCAGTTTATTTGCTGAGCGGCTTTTTTATGAAGCATAAATGCGCGGTTCGTTTGAACGGAATCGAGGCAGGAATCCGAGGCTCAGAATAGAAAGCTGTACGAAACAGCCTGTCAAAGCGAATTGTGAGGGGAGAATCCGCTTATCTGCCCTTTCCGTTCAAGGAAAACCGTTATATAATAAGATGAGAAAGTGAAACAGCCGAAGGAGGGGTTTCATGCACTGGTACGAAAAACTGAACAAATACTTTCCCGACGAAGAAATGAAATCTAGAGAACACATGGAACTGCTTCTGAAAGAGAAACAAGATATTTATAAGAAAAGTGAAGATGAGTATCACGTCATGATGTATGTAGAAATGGAAGATTTTACGTTCATCGATTATTTGTTTGTGTCTAAAATGGCAAGAGGAAAAGGGATTGGCAAGAAGCTGCTCGACGATTTAAAACAACGCAGCAAGCCAATCATTTTAGAAGTTGAGCCTGTTGACTATGACGATACGGATACTGAAAAGCGTCAGCGGTTTTACCGGCGCGAAGGCTTTCAGCATGCGAAATCAATCGGTTATTCAAGGCGCTCGCTCGCGACCGGTGAAGTGAATACAATGGAAATCCTGTATTGGACGCCGGAAGATGAATCTGAAGAAAGCATCTACAACAAAATGAAGCATACGTATGAAAACATTCATACGTATAAGGATGTCGAGCTGTATGGAGAACCTTACGAAGAAGTAGACAAGGCACTCGTCTACCGGGAAATAAATAAGGAAGAAGGAAGCGGTGAAGAACCGGCCTCCTGATTTCTGAAGCATATAGCACACTGACCGCTGTCATAACACGGGAAGGAGTGTGGATCATGAAGGGAAACAAATCCCGTCGCAAAAGCAGGAAAAAGCTTCTTTGGAGAGATCTTCTTAAACGTAAACTGGAAGAAGTAAATAAAATTCCAAAGAAGCAGCCTGTCTCCCAATCCAGGCCGCTTGCTTCCTGATTGGGGACCGAGAAGAACCGGCAAATGCCGGTTCTTTTTCTATTGAATGAGGGTAGTGAAACTTTTCTATGCTTTAATCGTATACTAATGAAGAGAATCCTGTTTTGATCATTTTTGACATTTATCTAATTGATAACGTTTTTTCGTAACTGAAAATGTGATAGAATGAGCGTAATGATTGATTGTACAATCATGTATGAGCTTAACCTTCTGGGACCGCCAGCTAGTAATAGCTCGCTCTGCTCCTGCTGTGAGGCAGAGCGCCATTCATATAAATTTGTTTATAAAAAGTAGTTTAACCATTGAACAAAAAGGTTATTAGACATATGTGAGCTTATAATCAAGCTTTTGTAAGGATTTTGTACAAGTTTTTTAGAAGGCATTGATAATTTGTAAGCAATGTTGTATAATAATAATTATAATTAAGCGATCGATGGTAGTGGTATACATTATTTCTTGTGAAAGGGGATTCAGCCGTATGGTCACGCTATTTACATCACCGAGCTGCACGTCCTGCCGAAAGGCTAAAGCATGGTTGGAAGAGCACGATATCCCATTTGAAGAAAGAAATATATTCTCAGAGCCTCTGTCGGTTGAAGAGGTGAAACAGGTTGTTCGAATGACGGAGGACGGCACTGATGAAATAATCTCGACACGTTCTAAAGTTTTTCAAGAGCTTGATGTTGAATTGGATGCTATGCCGCTTCAAGAACTGTTCCAGCTGATCAGCGATCATCCTGGCTTACTTCGACGACCGATTATCCTTGATGAAAAACGAATTCAAGTTGGGTATAACGAAGCGGAAATTCGACGCTTTCTTCCTAGAAAGGTTCGTACATTCCAGCTTCAAGAAGCAACGAAGCGCCTCGTAAACGAATAACTTTCAGAGAGTGATGCTGCTGATGCGCATCACTTTTTTCCTTATTTACGCAACGACAGCCGGAAAACGGGATAAGTTGGAATTTTCTGATAAATAGTTTGAAAAAAACGAGCAGAGTTATTTCATTTCCCGTCTTTATCATCTAGAATAGGAGTAAGCAGATCATGATTGACACTTGCAGGATTCGGGAATAGAATGTTAAGTTAATATAACCCAAAGACATCGTCAGCGTATTCTCGCGAAAGGGTGAGACTTTTATGGAAATAGAACGCATTAATGATACGACTATTAAGTTTTATATTACGTATCACGATATTGAGCGTCGTGGATTCGATAAAGAGGAGATCTGGTATAGCCGTGAACGCGGCGAAGAGCTTTTCTTTGAAATGATGAACGAAGTAAGCGATCAAGAGAAATTTGAAATGAACGGCCCGCTATGGGTTCAGGTTCATGCATTAGATAAAGGACTTGAAGTAATTGTAACACGCGGCCAAATTAATGATGGAAACGTAAAGCTCGAAATTCCGGTTGAAGATGAAGGGGAGGACAGCGTGGATAAAAATATTGTCGATATGCTTGATCAGCAGTTTGCTAATGATGAAGCCAATGAAATTGCCAAAGACCATTCGCTTAACGTCGTCGTCGGCTTCAGAGATTTCGAGGATGTTATTTCGTTAAGTAAAGTATTTGATGAGGACATTTCAACAAGTCTTTATCATTTTGAGAATACGTACTTCATTTATGTATCAATCGACGAATCGTATTCGGACGATGAACAGGACAACATGCTTAGCCGCATTCTCGAGTACGGTTATGAATCAGACACAACGATCCACCGCATTCATGAATACGGAAATCGTATTGCTGATCAAAATGCGCTCAGCGTCATTCGCGGCCAATTTTAATTTTAATCAAAAGGCAGAGGACATTGTTCCTCTGCTTTTTTGTTTCCGTGATTTGAACGTACGTTCCCCATTGTGGTATACTTACAAAAATTGGAGAGAGGTGAACGCTCTGTATACTGCCAGGTGCTCAGATCGCTCTTTAATACACAGTCTGACCGCATCAAAGCTTACGAATAAAAGTGCCTATCGGTGCCCGGACTGTGATCAACCTGTCCTCTTAAAGACTGGCTCAAAGGTCCGTCCTCATTTCGCTCATATCCGCAGCTGCCGCGCAAGCGGGGAGAGCCGCTGGCATCGTGCTGCAAAAACAAAGCTGTTTGAGCTGTTCTCAGATCAGCAGCTGTTTGTTGCTTTGGAGTATTATCTGCCGTCAGCTGGCAGAAGGGCAGATGTGTATGTGGCATCTGCAGGAAAAACCTACGTGTTTGAATGTCAGTCTTCTGCCATTTCACAGAAGGAGATGACAGAAAGGAAGCTTGACTACGAACGAGCTGGAGCAGAGTTAATTTGGATTCTCATGCCGGAAAACGTGAAGACAGGCGTGCAGCGGCAGGCCGTATCTGTGGTAAAACGCGGCGCGTTGTGTCATGCAGCATCCTTTCATTACTGGACGCTCTGTCCGCAAACCGGTCAACTGTTCTGCTATGGAGGCTGTGCGTCGATCAGCCGTGCCCGATGGACTGTGGATGTTACGTCGTTTCGTATCTATAACCAGTCTCCAGAATGGTTTTTAATGACTCGAGCCACCACCGATAACGGGGAATTTAACAGAGCTTTACGAAGCAGCTGGAGCAAAAACGCTATTTCCCATCGCATGACACGATTTAAGCAGACCGATCCGCCCGCCGTTCTGCTCCGCGAACTGATGGCTGTCTTTCAGCTTCCACCTCACGCCTATCCAGCACTGGCGAGAGTTCCTTTCCCGGGGAGTGGTGCGTTATCGATTCCGCCTGAAGTCTGGCAGTCGCTGCTGCACGTAAAGCTGCTGCGAAACGAGGGAGTATCGGTAAGGCTGACAGGTGCTTGTGAGCTTATACTGCTGAAGTGTCATAGCTTTTTGCAGCCGATGGATCGATTTCATATTCGGTCGATTGTCCTTGTTTACTTCAGCTATTTGGCCGATTGGGGTGTTTTGACGCAGCGATATCCAGGGGTTTTTACGGTCAAGCATCCGATTACCTTTAACAAAACAACCGAACAGCTTTTTATGGACGACAGCTACGTCGCCCAGCAAAGTTCTTTCGTGTACAAAAATAATTGATAATTAGTACTATTCATATTACGATGGAAGAAGTACACAGATTGATAATTGGAGGGTACATATTCATGAGTAAAACGGAATTGCCGGTACGCAGTGAAATACCGAAAGAACGCACGTGGGATCTGGAAGACATTTTTGCAAGTGATGACGAATGGGAAGCAGAGTTTGAGCAGTTGAAGCAGGAGCTGCCTCAAGTAGCCTCTTATCAAGGAAAACTCGCCGAATCCGGCAGCTTGCTGTACGAGGCACTGCAGACAGAGGATACGCTTTCCATTAGACTGGGAAAGCTCTTTGTATATGCGCGGATGCGCTACGATGAAGACACGACGAATGCGCATTATCAGGGACTGAATGAAAAAGCACGTCAGCTGCTCGTGCAGTTTGGACAGCAGTCTTCGTATGTGACGCCTGAGATTCTCGCAATGCCAGAGGAAAAACTGAAGCAGTTCCTGCAGGAAGAGCCGGAACTGCAGCTTTATGAACACGCGTTGGAGCGGCTTAACAAAAAGCGGCCGCACGTTCTTTCTGAGAAGGAAGAAGCATTGATGGCACGGTTCAGTGATGTATCTGGTGCATCTTCCAATACGTTCAGCATGCTGAACAATGCGGATCTGCGTTTTCCAGAGGTAGAAGACGAGGATGGCAACATGGTTGAAGTAACGCAGGGGCGTTTTGTCGGAATGCTGCAGAGCCAGGACCGCAGAGTGAGACGGGATGCGTTTCAGGCGATGTACAGCACCTATAAAAAGTTTCATCATACATTTGCCAGTACGCTCAGCGGAGAAGTAAAGAAGCACCTGCTTTCCGCCGATGTGCGAAACTATGAGAGTGCAAGACAGGCTGCTCTGTCAGCGAACCACATTCCGGAAGTCGTATATGATCAGCTTGTAGATACGATCAATAAAAACCTTCCGCTGCTACACCGTTATGTAGCAGTCAGAAAGAAAGTGCTGGAGCTTGAAGAAATGCATATGTACGACCTTTATACGCCAATGATTCAGGATGTTGATTTCTCTGTTTCCTATGACGAAGCCAAAGAGCTGATGGTTAACGGACTTGGAGCAATGGGTGAGGAGTATCAGGAAATAGTAAAAGATGGACTTTCAAATCGCTGGGTCGATGTGGAAGAGAATAAAGGCAAGCGGAGCGGTGCTTATTCCTCAGGCACGTTTGGCACAAAGCCATATATTCTCATGAACTGGCAAAACGACATTAACAACTTGTTTACTCTCGCACACGAATTTGGTCATTCTGTGCACAGCTACTATACGAGGGAGCACCAGCCTTATCCGTATGCTAATTATTCGATTTTCGTTGCAGAGGTTGCTTCTACAACGAATGAAGCACTGCTGAATCGATATTTGCTTGATCGAGAAACGGATACTCGTCGCAGGCTTTACTTGTTGAATAACTTTTTAGAAGGGTTCCGAGCAACCGTATTCCGTCAGACGATGTTTGCAGAATTTGAACAGCTGATTCACGAAAAAGCAGAAGCAGGGACGCCGCTTACAGCAGATCTTTTAAACACGTTGTATTATGACTTGAACATAAAGTATTTCGGCGATGAGCTCGTGATTGATGAAGATATCGCATTTGAATGGCAGCGTATTCCTCATTTCTACATGAATTTCTACGTCTATCAGTATGCGACCGGGTATAGTGCTGCAACAGCACTCGCTCAGCAGATTCTCGATGAAGGAGAGCCTGCAGTGAAGCGATTTACCGATTTCCTGAAAGCTGGTAATTCAGATTATCCGATCGAGGTGCTGAAGCATGCTGGAGTAGATATGACCTCCGCAGAACCGATCCAGCAGGCACTGAACGTATTTGAATCAGTTCTCGATGAATTTGAAGAGCAACTGAAGTCGCTTTAATGAGTGGCTAGTTATACGGACACCCCAGCCGCCTTGAGACTATGCAGGGCGGCCGCTCCGTCTCAAAAATATGGAGAAGAATACAGGCATGCAATGAAGAAGAGAGCGGTTCCTCGCGCAGGAACCGCTCTCTTTTTCAAACAGTTGAATCCGTCACGTTGATGACGCCAATGAACGCCAGATGGATCCGTGTTTTGTTGGAATTTCTTCTACTATTTGCTGCAGCTGCAGTTTTTTCATTTCGCGGTGTGCTTCTTCCAGTTTCATATCATAGACAACCGCAATTTCTTTAGTCGCAACCAGCGAGTAAAAGGATACAAATTCTTCAAGCGGAATCGGCGGGCATTTCTCAAGTTTCTGTGCGGACATTTCCCGGAGCAGTTCTTCATAAATTTCGTACCGGTACGCACCTTCAACCTTCAGGCCGGGCTCATCGACATCTTCATTAAAAAAGACGATCGTAGGAGTAGAACGGATATCCATTTCTTCCGCCGTCTTCCGGTCATTGTCGAGTGCTTTCTTGGTCGTGTCGGAATGAAGGTCACGAACAAATTCGTCTACGTCCATTCCGGAAACACGCATCGCGCAATTAATGAGTACTTGCTGATCAGCGATGTTTTCTTTATGAAGAAACAATGCTTCACGGACTCTCCTTAAATACTTGGCACCAATTACTTTTCCCTGCAGGCCGGCAGCCTTAATGGCAGCCATAGCATCATATGGAGCAGGTGCGGGATTCTCATACCACACGTCTCCGTCACACGGCATGCCGGTGCGGCAGCCTGTTTCATTATAAGCCTGCGCCATTTCTTTCATGAGAGACCGGTGCTTGGACCCGCAGGACGAGTGAAGCGGCTCCAGATTATTGGCAAGCACCAGATTAAGCTTTAAATACCTGCCGTATTCCATTTTCAGCTTTTTTATAGCCGGCTCAAGCGCCCAGCATTCCGGGCAGAGCGGATCGATAAATACATACACTTCCATGTCGGCAGCTGCACTGCCGTTTTCATAAATGGAGGAAAGCTCCTGTGGGCAGCATTGTCCCGATTCTTCCTCACATACGTAAGTCCGGTTCTTTGTTGTCATGAATGATCCCCCCTGGATGAAGCATCCACTGTGTTCACCATATGGCGGGCGGTCTGCTGGAGCCGTTCAAATAGATAAGAGCGCAGAGGCTCTTCGACGTCAGCTTCAACCAGCGCCTGTCCCATGCAGGAAAGCCAAGCATCTGCACGCTCAGGTGTGATGACAAATGGCATGTGTCTGGCTCTCAGCATCGGATGTCCATGCTCTTCTGTATAAAGAGCGGGACCGCCAAAAAACTGTGTCAGAAACTGCTTTTGCTTCCGGCGTGTTTCTGTGAGGTCATCCGGAAAAATATCTTTCAAATCCGGATGCTCAGCAACATGACCATAAAATATATCGATAAGGCGGTGAAGGCGTTCTTCGCCGATTGCCTCAAAGGCACTGTTAGCTTGATTCATGGTAAAAACCCTCTTTATCGAACGTATCGTTATTGTAGCAGGGCTTCCGAATTCCAGCAACAAATGTGAACTATTTATGACAATTGCGGAAAGAAGCGCTGCCCCGACTGCTTATGTTAACGTCCTATCGACAGCGGTGCAAGCAATAAGGCGTAAAAAACCAGCATCTTCTGCCGAAGCGGACAGAAATGCTGGTCTCTATTATGCGTAGCTGCTGCCTGATCGGTAGCTGGCCATCACTTTTGGTACGTAAGCCTGTGTTTCTCGAAACGGCGGAATGCCACCGTATTTATCCACGTTGCCGGGCCCTGCGTTATAAGCAGCAAGCGCGAGGGACTCATTGCCGTCATAGCGGCGGAGCATGTCACGCAGATAGCGTGTGCCTCCCTCGATATTTTGCTCTGGATCAAAGCTGTCAGCTACTCCAAGAGAGCGGGCGGTTGCCGGCATCAGCTGCATCAAACCGCGGGCGCCTGTGTGGCTTACAGCATCCGTTTTGTAATTGGACTCGTGCTTTATTACCGCATGGATCAGCGCCGGATTGACTCCATGTTTATCAGCAGCCTGCTGAATGAGCGTGTTGATAGAGCTGTCCTGGGAACGGGGTGTTGATGAAGGTGCCTGCTGAACCGGAATGACGGGAGCGGCGGCAGCAAGCTGCTGCATAGCCCCTGAGCGCTCGCGTGCCAGCTCTTCAAAAGATTTAAACATCTCTTGCTCCAGCATCGATTGAAATTGTCCGGAAGCAGCAGTTGATTCATTTGGCGGGAAAATACGGCGGGAAAATATATCGTTCATAATTGGCGGCAGGAACATCGTGCAGTCATCTCCTTTTCACTTTAGGACTGCTCGTAGGCGGCCCGGTAAAACCTTCTTATTTTATTATCGGGTGTATTCCAGGAAAGTTTCCATTCTGACAGAAGATTTTCGAAAAAAACTTTACCTTCCTCGTAGCTGGCTGATTCGAATTCCAGCTCGTAATCAGTTACCCCGGCATAGGTGGATTTATCGAAAACAAGGAGTCCCTCGGGCAGCTTTTTTTCCATTCGCTCTGTTACTAAACTTCCGAGCCAGTTGAGCGAGGGTTCATATCCGAGAAACGACCTGAGCTGATCAGCGGTTTCACCTTTTGGAAGCCGTCCGTCAGCCTTGAATGCTTCAAACGCGTCATATGTTATAGACTGATTGGTTTCAAGCAATCCTTCTCCGGAAGGCTGCTTCAGCGTAAACTCCAGGCTGTTGTCTTTTACTCGCACTCGCAGAGCGGCTCCTTTCTCCCGCAATGCCATGTCCTCAGTCTCGAAATAATGATTTTCCTGACGAAATGGCGTGGGCATTTCATAGTGACGGATCATCTTTTCAAAAAGGCTGTTCGTCAGCAGCTGTTTAAATTCAATTTCCATTTCCTGAGGCATTGTATGTCTCCTTTATATGCATCTGTTTTCTCTATTGTTCCATAGAGAAAGAGCTGTGGCAATGAGCCAAAGGACGATGCAGCAGACCGTTTCTTCGTTTACAAATAAGGGAATAACAGATAATATGGAAAGCGGAAAAGCATTGGCAGAAGGAGCGGACGCATGATTATTGTAAAGACCATTCACGAAGAAGAAGCAAACTTGTTAGCAAAAGGAGATGTGACGCTTCCGTTTCAGGGACTGGAGCCGGAAGGACGCATGCTTGTAGATTCAGACGGAGCTGCATTTGTTTATTTGCTCGCTCACGGAGATGAATTTATCCATCTGCGCTTTGAAGAATCGGCCTGGCAGCAGCTGCATACATACCGGGCCTCCGCAAAGCCTATGTTCGTGCAGACAGTGCTGAAACCTGTTGAACTGACGGCCTTCTGGGAAGAGCTTGATTTTCTGCTGGACAATATTAAAGGCAATCAGAACTACGGGAAGGAATTCGTCGATAAAGCAGACGAAATCTTTGAGCTGAACAGCGGGGAGGACTGATCGCAATGATGGATTGGGATGTGCTGCTCACGCCCTATAAACAGGCGGTCGAGGAGTTAAAGATCAAGCTGAAAGGTATCCGGGATCAGTATCAGCTGACATCTAAACATACGCCAATTGAATTTGTAACCGGGCGCGTTAAACCGGTATCCAGCATTCTGGAAAAAGCGAAACGTAAAAACATCCCGTTAAATCGACTGGAAGAGGATATGCAGGATCTCGGGGGCGTGCGCATCATGTGCCAGTTTGTCGGCGATATCGATACGATTGTGGAACTGATTAAAGCACGAACGGACTTTTCCATTGTGGAGCAGCGCGATTACATTAAAAACAAAAAGCGGAGCGGCTATCGTTCGTATCACATGATATTAAAATATCCGGTGCAGACGATTGAGGGCGGCGAAAAGAATACATTGGTAGAACTGCAGATCCGCACGCTTGCCATGAACTTCTGGGCTACCATTGAACATTCCCTGCAGTATAAATATTCCGGAAAAATACCGGACGAGATTGAACAGCGGCTCGTAAAAGCAGCAGAAGCCGCCTTCCAGCTAGATGAAGAAATGTCGAAAATCCGCGGTGAGGTACAAGAAGCACAAAAGATTATGACGAAGCAGCAGGAAGCCTCACGCCGGAAACCATAGGGAAAGGCGGTACGCTATGAATTTTAACGTTCGCTCACGCGGCGATCATTCATCCAACGTGCTAACGCAGCAAGTGAAAACGTATTTGGAGGAATTCGGACTCGTTTACCATGAGGACGAGCCGGAAATTGTGATATCGATCGGCGGGGACGGCACACTGCTGGAAGCCTTCCACCAGTATGCCCACCGGCTCGATTCTACGAGCTTTGTAGGGGTACATACCGGTCATCTTGGCTTCTATGCGGACTGGCAGCCCGATGAAATCGAGAAGCTCGTCATTCATATTGCGAAAACGCCGTTTAAAATTGTGGAGTATCCGCTGCTGGAAGTGTTAATCCGACATACGAACGATCTGGAAAATGAACGCTATCTGGCTTTAAATGAATGTACGGTGAAAAGTATGGAGGGCTCGCTCGTTATGGATATTGAGATCAAAGGGGATCATTTCGAAACCTTTCGCGGCGACGGGCTGTGCATGTCGACGCCTTCTGGAAGCACCGCGTATAACAAAGCACTCGGTGGAGCGATTCTTCATCCATCCCTTGCATCAATCCAGCTTTCCGAGATGGCATCAATTAACAATCGCGTTTACCGGACGATCGGTTCACCGGTTGTCCTGCCAGAGCATCACACCTGTCTGCTTAAGCCTAAAAATGACGTTGATTTTCAAGTGACCGTTGACCATTTAACGCTTGTCCAGAAAAAAGTGAAATCAATCCAAGTTCGCGTAGCGGATGAAAAAGTCCGGTTTGCGCGCTTCCGGCCATTCCCATTTTGGAAAAGAGTGAAGGAGTCGTTTATTTAATGGTCCATACCATTCACATCGCGTGGCGTGTATCCCGGTCGCAGGCAGGGATGACGCTGCGCGATTTTCTTCGTGTCGAAAAGCAAGTGTCAAGAAAACTGCTGGCTGAAGTGAAATATGAGGGGGGAGGGCTGCGTGTTAACAGTAAAGCAGTGGATGTTCGCGCGAGGATCGCAGAAGCGGATTTAGTCGAGGTAACATTTCCGCCGGAGGAAGCAAGCTCCAACATTGTGCCGGTAAAGGCACCTCTTGAAGTCATTTATGAAGATGAGCATGTACTTTTAATTGAGAAACCAGCAGGTCTTGCAGTGCTCCCAATGTCCGACAGACAGAAACCGTCACTTGCAGGGGCTGTGCTGGCATATTACCAGGAAAGCGGCTGGCCGGGGACAGTTCATATTGTGACAAGACTGGACCGAGATACGACGGGTCTGGTGTTGATCGCGAAGCACCGCTACGCGCACAGTATCTTGACCGCTGCTCAACAGAGCGGAAGCATTCACCGCATGTATGAAGCGGTCGTGCGTGGCAGCTTTTCATGGGAATCCGTATCTGTTTTTGCGCCGATTGGGCGGAGAGCTGGAAGCATCGTTGAACAGGAGGTTTCTTCTTCCGGAAAATGTGCTGTGACGCACGTGACCTGCCTGTCACGGTCGCCTTTCGAAAGCCGTTTAGCTGTGCAGCTGGAAACCGGCCGTACGCATCAAATTCGCGTGCATCTCGCCTGGCTCGGATTTCCACTGTCCGGTGAGTCGCTCTACGCTTCAGCAGACAGAAGGCCAGTTCACGCGCTGCAGGCCAGAATGATTGCGTTTCCTCATCCTTACACGAATCAGATGCTCACCTTCGAAGCGAAAAGAAAGCTCATTTGAACGTGCGGAACTTTTCGTCAACACGCGGCATAGAAGAAGCGACGGAAACCGTCTCGATTTCCGGATAGCGAAAAGCGGTGAGCCTGCCTCCAAAAACACAGCCGGTATCAATATTAACCGTGTGTCCCACGAAGCGAGGAGCCTCCACAGGCGTATGACCGTATACGATCCAGGCTTTGCCTTGAGGATAAATGGTTGCCCAGTCCCGGCGTTCGGGCTTGCCATCTGCATCCACTTTTCCCGTAGTGTCTCCGTAAAGCACGAATGATTTAATCCGCTTATTATTCAGACCGATATCATCATAGCGAATGCCGGCGTGAGCCGCGACAAGACCTCCTTGGTCCAGCACCTCATAAAGCGGTGCTTCTTCGTAAAGCTTCATAAAAGCAGCGCGGATGGCTTTCTGCTGCGCTTTTGAAAGCGCAGCAACCTCGGCAGTAGTCGTTTCCAACCCGTGCAGCACTTTCACGTTTCGACCTAAAAACCAGCGGTACAGCTTGTCACAGTGGTTGCCTGGAACATATACGTGTCCTTGTGACACGAATGCAGCAACGTCTTCAATAACACCTGTTGAATCAGGGCCGCGGTCCGTCAGATCTCCAATGAAAACGAGCCGCCGCCCGTCCGGATGGACTGCCTTTCCATTATATAAGCTGTAGCCAAGCCGTCGAATCAGCTGATGCATTTCCAGCCGGCAGCCATGAATGTCACCTATTAGATCGTACATTGAACCGTCAGCTCCTTTCCAGCTGTAATTATAGCATGAAAGAATTGACGGGAGGAAAGCAGTACGCTAAAATTAGGACCAGATACTAACAGTTGTACAAATGAGGGAGGAACCATCATCATGCAAATCGATCTTTCAAATAGAACCTACGTCGTAATGGGCGTGGCGAATAAACGAAGCATTGCTTGGGGAATCGCACGGGCATTGGATCAGGCTGGAGCATCTCTCGTATTTACATACGTCGGAGAACGATTTGAGAAAACAGTTCAAGGGTTGGCGGATACGCTTGAGGGGGACCACTATGTCCTGCCATGCGACGTGACCAGCGATAAAGATTTAGAAAAAGCATTCCATCAAATCGGGGAAAAATCAGGTGCGATTCATGGGATCGCGCACTGTGTGGCGTTTGCCAACAAAGAAGAACTGGAAGGCGAATATTTAAACACGACGCGGGACGGCTTTCTTCTGGCGCAGAATATCAGCGCATATTCCCTCACGGCTGCTGTAAAAGCCGCGAGACCATTTTTGGCCGAGGATGCAAGTATCGTAACGCTGACGTATCTCGGTGGAGAGCGCTACGTGAAAAACTACAACGTCATGGGTGTAGCAAAAGCGAGTCTGGATGCGAGTGTAAAATACCTGGCTCACGATCTGGGCAAGGACGGCGTTCGTGTCAATGCAATCTCGGCAGGACCAATCCGTACACTCTCTGCGAAAGGAATCGGCGGCTTTAACGAAGTACTAAAGGAGATGGAAGACCATGCCCCTCTTAAGCGCACGGTATCCCAAGAGGAAGTGGGCAGTACAGCTCTGTTTCTAATGAGCGGGCTGGCCTCCGGAATTACAGGAGAAATGCTGCACGTCGACGGAGGTTACCACACGATCGGACTAACGTAACAGCAGACAGATCGTTAAGCAAATAGAACCGCTCTGATTATAGATCAGGGCGGTCAGGGTGTCGATAAAGTGTTTTTAGGTGAATAACGTTGCATCTGCCTGTATCTGCAGACGCTCGCTCTCCGGAGGGAGCGGGCTCGGCTTTCCCTTCTTCCGTCGGAAGCGCTGGATCTTCACCTCGTTCTGATCCTCCTGGAGTTGAGGCCCTCCGATGCCGGCAGCTGATAGCATGTTTCACGTGCCTGGTAATGACTGCAAGATCTAGTTCTATACGGATAGAACCTTCCCGATGAAACGTTTCGATGTTGCATAGAGATGCCACTACGTCATCGAATTCACGATAAACGCATGATAAGCAGTCGCGTTAGCCTGTCGTGACGTTGTTCTCTAAGAAGCATAGCCGTTTCCCAGATGTGTCCGACGGAGACGCAACTAGCAGTCTGAAGATGCCGTGCCGTTCAGTTCTGCGAACGGCATCAACGCACGAGCGGAGCCTGACTGGCTTTTGAAAGCTTCTCGTGAGAAGCCTGAGTCCGAGTGAAGCCTCATCGCCGTTCGAACTTGAACGGCATGACAAGCGCGAGCGGAGCCGGACCGGCTCTTGAAGGCTTCTTGTTAGAAGCTTGTGTACGAGTGAAGCCGCGCTATCCTCCCGCGTCATTCTCCCTGCAAAAAGGGATCACGCTGAAAAATAGCTGAAGGCAAGTCCACGGCAGGCTCGGTAAGCGGAAGGGAAATACCACCAAATGAATCAACATATAAGCTAATTGACTTTGTCTACAGTCTCACCGCTCTGAGTATACATCAGGGCGGTTTTTTGACGTGCACATAGGTTTCTTTTTAGAGAATGCTGGGAATACGTAAGTAAGGAGAAGGGGTGATATCATGGGTTATATTCCACTTGTACGGGATGAACAGCCGATGAATTACGCAGCAAGACAGGTTCTCCAGAAGCCGCAGCAGCTGACGGTGGACGGCATCCCGCGAGTCGCATTTCAAGACGTAATGGAACATCGCAATCCGTATGGCAGCTATTTTCAAAGGTATGAACGAATTGCCGCGCACAAACTGCGTGCCGGTGCCGGCAATCGCACGCCTTCCGCGACAGCGGAGCGGTCGATTAAAGAACGGAAATTGGAAGCTGCCAAACGGCACGAGGCAGAGCTGCTTCGTAAAGGTACGACATTCGATGCGTCTGTCTGACAGCTGGTTATATAAGTGCGAAGAGGATTCAGGTGGCATCCATGATGCACGCTGAATCCTCTTTCTATAGAGCGGGTCGCTTTCGTTTACGAAACTGCCTCGTGAACAACAGCAGGGCACCGACTGCTGTAAGACTGATTGCTAAAAACAAATTGGAGTAAAGTGCCAGCCCATCATATATTGCAATAGGGTTCAGCTGCAAAGAGGTTTCCTGTAAATCGAGAAACGCCCCGAATATAGCACTGGAGACAGCCCCTGAAAGAAAGTTCATCAAGTTGAACATCCCGATCCCGACACCGGTCTTTTCTTTCGGTACAAGCTCTGTTAACAAATTCGCAGTGGAGCTTTGAATAAGCGGAAATGCGACATACTGAACAAGAATACATAGCGCCAGCAGAAACGGCGGAATACCGATAAAGATCGAAATCAGCAGGCTGCCTGCAACAGCCAGCAGGAAGGCAAGCTGCAAGACTGGAAAACTTCCTCTTGACTCAACAAGCCTTCCGCCCCGCTGACCAATGACAGCTGCCCCGAGAGCGCCAGGGAAAAGCAGAAGACCAATCTCGATTGTCGAAAGCCCGTAAACAGCTCTTGCCATAATCGGAACGATAAAAATCATGCCGAACATTACGCTCGTACCTAGAAAACTTGTCATTACGGCCGTCGTGTAATACTTATCCTTCAGCATCGACGGATCAATAAAAGGAGCAGGATGCCTCCTAATGTGCAGAATAAATAACAACATTGCCAAGGCAAAAAAGGCGAGCCCTGTCAGGCTGAAAGCCGTAATAAAAAAGAGAAGTCCCGCTACAGCTGACGCAATCAGCAGTGCACCGATGAAATCAATACGGCCCGAACGAGTTTCTTCATCCGGGATCCACTTTCTTAAAAAAGGCAGCGTCAAAAGCGAAAGAATGGACAAGATGAATAAATAGCGCCAGTCAAAAGCTCCGCCAATCAAGCCTCCGGTGATTGGTCCAAGACCGGAAGCAAATGCTACCGTAGCGGACACGGTTCCAAAAACGCGGCCGCGTTCCTTCGGCATAAATCGAGCAGGGATAATAAACGCGAGGGCGGGAATCGTAGCACCGCCAGTTGCCTGAATGATTCGAGCGGCAAGCAGCATGGCATAGTTCTGAGAAAATAAACCGAGTGTAGCACCGGCAGCAAATAAAATAATACCGATTGTTAAAATTCGTTTAATTGGAAACATATCCGCAAGCTTTCCGTACATCAGTGCGCCAACTGCAAAGACCAGAATGTACCCGGTCATGACCCAGGTCACCTGAGAGGGGAGCAGCTGGAAATCTTCGGCAATATCAGGGATCGCGACGTTAAACATCGTTCCATTCATAACGGTGAATGTTAAAATGACACAGAGCATGACAACGAGCCGGTTTTTCTGGCTGCGCGTCAGCTCTGCAGGGGTTTGATCAGTCATAGTGGTTCCTCCAACAGCTCTTTTCCAGGAATGCTGTGTAATTAATGCGTAAGGTTTGTATAAAGAGGGTATAGAAATTCGAGCAAGGTTATTATTTCGAGACCAAAAACAATTACGTTCATATCTTACGTCTGAAGGATGAACCTGTCAATCAATCAAATGAGGGAGTGTCGATTATGACAAAGAAAATCGCCGCGTTCTGCGGTAGTCTGCGTAAAGAGTCATTCAACAAGCAAGTACTGGAAACCATGGTGGAGCGAGCGCCGTCTCACTTTGACGTATCGGTCCTATCAATTGAGGAGATACCGCTGTACAATGCGGATATCGAATCGGAGGGAGTGCCGGACCCGGTACAATCATTTAAGGATCAGTTGAAGCAGGCAGACGGTATCTGGATTGTGACGCCTGAGTATTCAGCCAGCATGCCTGGTGTGTTGAAAAATGTACTCGATTGGGCCGGCAGCATGACAGTTGAAAACGCATTGGACCAGAAGCCGGTCCTGATTGCTGGAGCATCACCAACACAGCAGGGAACAGCCTTTGCCCAGGCACATCTGCGCCAGACGCTTGCAGCCTGTAACGCATATCCAATGCAGCAGCCGCAGCTTTACATCGGCGGTGTTCCAAATAAGCTGAGCGGTGGAAAGGTGGACGACGAAAAAACGAATGAATTTCTCGAAAAGGCGATGAAGGCCTTCGACAACTGGATGGACACCTTTCAGAAATAAGAAGAGGGTTGCAGAACGAACGTTCGTGAGGTAAGCTAATCAGGGAAAGAAACTGAGAAAGAGGTGGCTGGTCCGTCATGAAGCTGCTTGACTGGAGCTACGGCCGCAGATATCAGATAAAGGCCGTTTTCTCCAAGTTTCCGAAATCAACCGTTATTTTTCGCTCTTTCCCTGCCTATTATTTCATTTATACGGTACGATGGTCAGAAGATGATCCCGTGGTAACGAGAGAAGATCTCGTTGAAATGGAGAAAATATTGAATGACATGCTCGGTCTTCTCGATAATTATGAGAATCGCCGGGCGATTCAATTAAGATAAAACGTACCGATCAAAAAACCGATTAGAAATGTTACAAAAAACATCGTCACACCTGCAGCGACGACAACGAGCGTTTTCTGTTTGGTAGTCAATTCCGCAAATTTATTCAGCAATAAACGTTACCTGCCTTTCTGTTTTTTGCAGGGCAGCGCGTCTGCCGATCGGCAGACGCGCTTTTTTTATCCCTGCTTTCATAATCAGTTTACCGGCCTGGCGCATTGTCGCGCAAGTCTCTTTCAAAGTGAATAAAGTGTTATCCTTTGTTTTCCACTTCCGTTTCGGCTAAGATAGAGACCGGATGCTAATTTTGGAGGTGGAACCATGTCCTCTTACTCAGATAAGGAAAAGCACATTATTGAATCTTTTCAGCAGGATGAGCTGATGATGGCCCACGTTTTTGCCCAGTGGTGCGTCAACAATGAGCTGGATCCTGCTCACGTCTATAAAGAAGCATATGGCACAGCTGACAGTGACGTACTTAAACAGGCAATAGCTCTCACGGTATCTAAAGAAGAAGCTGGAGAGATTGCCACATCGACATTATTAAACGTGTTAAGTCTTTACAACAACGACGCACTCGCAGAACGAGTCGTCCATTATGATAAGGAGAAAGGACCAAAAAAAACATGAAAAAAACATTATTTATGGTGACTGCTTCTGCATTAGTGCTGGCTGCATGCGGGGCAGATGAAAATGACAACGCGACCGGCGGGAGTGAAGCAGGGGATGAAGACGTCTTTGAAGTAGCCGTCATCCCATCCCAGTCTATCGGCGAAATGGAAGAAGGGTTGAACCTGCTGGAGGAACACCTGGCAGAAACATTGGATGAAGAAGTGGAAGTTACGCACTATCCAAGCTATAACGCCGTAGTGGAAGCAATCAACTTTGGACATGTCGATCTGGCTTACTTCGGTCCTGTTACGTACCTGATTGCGTTCGAGCAAAGCGGTGCAGAAGCGATCCTGACGCAGACGATCGATGGAGACCCGTATTACTATTCCTATATGATTACGCAGCCGGATGCGCCGTGGGACAGCCTGGATGACCTTCTCGCAGATGTGGAAGATATTCAGTTTGCATTTGGCAGCCAGTCCTCCACGTCCGGATTTGCTATTCCTGCATATGAGCTTTTGCAGCAAGGAGTGTATGAGAGCGAAAGCACATACGAATTTGAAAGCGTGCAGTTTACCGGCTCTCATGACATTACAGCTGACGCAGTAGCGAGCGGTTCTGTCGATGCAGGTGCTATTGACAGTGCAATTTTCCAGGCATTGATCAACGATGGGTTGATCGATGAAGATGACTACAAAATTATTTGGGAATCAGAGCAGCTCTATCAGTATCCTTGGGCCGTTCCAGATGGTACAAGCGATGAACGCATCAGTGAAATACAGGAAGCATTCATGGCTGTGGACGATGAGCAGATTCTACAGATTTTTGGAGGGGCGGATGCTTTTGTAGAAGCTTCTCCAGATGAATACGAAGTTGTTTTAGAAGCAGCACGTGCGTTTGATCTGCTGGAACCTGAGGAAGAAGATGAGGAAGACGAAGAAGAAAACAACGGCGCTGACGAGGCTGAAAACGAATAAAGGAAGGTAGCCGATGGTTTGGTTTCGTAAACGCATGCTCATTTATGCGGGGATTATCCTCGTACTTTTAATACTAAGCGGGAGGGGCTCGGATTTTTCTATTACCGGGCTCTTTCAGCTTGGAAACACATGGGAAATGCTCTCAGACCGGTTTTTTCCGCCGCGCTGGGATCTTGTTCCTTACTTGCTGCAGCAATCTCTGATTACGCTCTCCATTGCGTTTTTCGGGACGCTGACTGCCTTGTTAGTAGCGCTGCCGATCAGCTTTCTGGCTGCTGAGAATACGTCTGGCTCTGCTCCCGGCTTTTACCTTGTGCGCTCCCTGCTCAGCGTATTCCGTTCCGTACCAGAAATCGTTTTTGGCCTGATTTTTGTTGTTTCATTGGGGTTGGGTCCATTTGCCGCCCTTCTGGCAATTTTTCTGCACAACGTTTCTGTACTTGGCAAGTTGATTGCAGAGCTTGTCGAGTCTTCCGATAAAGGGCCGCAGGAGGCGATGAGCTCCGTTGGTGCCGGCAGAAGAACCGGCCAGCTGTTCTCGATCATTCCTCAGATTTGGCCAAACGTGCTGTCTCATTATTTTTACCGGTTTGAAGTGGCAATCCGGACGTCTCTCGTACTCGGGATGATCGGCGGGGGCGGACTCGGTCAAAGTCTCATGAACTATTACAACAGCCTGGCCTATACGTCGATGGCGACCGCGATTATCATTATTATGGTGCTCGTTATTATCGTGGATGTCAGCGGCGGAATTGTTCGCAAGCGGGTGATTTGAGGAGATGAACGACTATGCTGGATTTTAACAACGTAACCGTCCGCTATGACGAAGCAGATGATCCTGCCGTCGATGGACTGACGATGCAAATTGCAAAAGGGGAGTTCGTCTGCGTGCTCGGTCGAAGCGGCGCCGGTAAGTCGACATTCATCCGTACGATAAACGGCCTGCAGTCCCTTACAGATGGATCTGTTACGGCGCTTGGGTATGAACTGATGGGACTGGATCAAAAAAAACTGCGCCAGCTCCGCTCGGAGATTGGCATGATTTTTCAGCACTTTCACCTCATTCCAAGAATGACGGTTCGTCAAAACGTGTATACAGGCAGGTTCGGCAAACGAAGCGCTTACCGTAATTACTTGGGATTGTTTTCAGATGAAGAAAAGCAGCTGACGGAGTATTTTTTAAATGAGGTCGGATTGCTTCCATATGCAGACCGCAGGGTAGAGCGATTAAGCGGAGGTCAGAAGCAGCGGGTAGGCATCGCCCGTGCGATGGTACAGGAGCCGTCGATTTTACTTGGAGATGAACCGGTGGCGAGTCTGGACCCAACGACATCAGATCATATTTTTCAGCTGCTGCGGCAGCTGCATGATGAAAAAGAGCTGACGACTGTCATTAATGTGCATGACGTGGAGCTTGCAAAAAAATATGCCTCACGGATCATCGGACTGAAGCAGGGGAGACTCGTATTTGATGGATCGCCAGCTGATATGTCCAGCGCTGATCTCGATGATATTTATGAGTAGTCAAAAAGCCCGAGCAGCAGTGTCGCCTAATGAAACGCCTCTCAAATAACATAGCAAAGCTGATCAGGAGGCTTGCGATACCTGCTTCATGAAAAAAGATCCCTTTCACCAGGGGTCTTTTTTGTATTTGTTGATCGTCATATATGAAGCATACTGCTTTTACCTTGAAGCCTGTTTAGCCCGTTCCACTTAATCAAGCCGATGAAATTATAGTTCCGATCGGTTTTGAATTGGCGTATACTGAATAGTAGCACAATTAGGTAAGAGAAAGGGGGCGAAACGATGGAGGAAATGAGAAAACTTTTTATCAAACAAGCATGGAGAAGCTATGTCATCGGTTCAACGGCAGCTCTTTTTTGCGCCGTGAGCCTGATTGTCTTCCACACGTCCCGACTGAGTGCGGGCGAGCTGTATATCGTGCTGCTCATTCTTTCCGTTTCGATCCCTGTCATGCTTCTTGCTGAATGGTACGCATTTAAGCGGGACACGACTTCGCTGCGCAAACTGACGTTTGAATCAACTCCGGAGGCATGGCAGGCAGCAGCGAAAGAAACATTGTATTTTCCGATTGCCTGCGTTAAACGCGTCATGCTCCCGCACTTTATAGGCATAAGTCTGCCGGCTGCTTCACTGACGTGGATGGCGATTCTCATGGATTTGCTTACGTTTTCACCGCTCTATATCCTCCTTGCAGTGATTGCAGGGCTCTTAATTGCTGGATTGCATGCGATGATAGAGTTTTTTTTAGTTTATCCGCTGAGCGTTAAACTGGCTGCGGTTTTACATGAACAGGCTCCAGTTCCTTCATCGATTGTTCACGATCGCTCTTTATTTGTCACCTCCTTCCGCCGTAAACTGATTGCGAGTCTAGTATTTACATCTGCCTTTCCGGTATTAATGCTGCTGCTATCGCTTCAGGTCAGACGCATGAGCGGTGTGACTGAATCAATAATCGAGTTTTGGACGTGGGCCTCTATTCTCGTTCTCATCACTGCAGGTACAGCCTGGGCTGGAGCCTGGCTGCTCTACCGCCATCTCCTGACCCCGCTCTCAAAGCTCCATGAAGGGTTTCGTCGGGTAAATGAAGGGGACTGGGCGCCGGTGCAATCATTGTTCGGGGATGAATTTGATGAACTCTCCAATGGATTCAATGCGATGATCAGCGGGCTGGAGCGCCGGGAGAAACGAAACCGTGAACTGCTGCAAAACGTGTTTTCGTTCTTTGCGGCAGCGCTTGATGCTAGAGATGAATACACGGCAGGCCACTCAAGGAGAGTAGCCTCTTATGCAGTTTCCATTGCGAAGGAAGCGGGATTTTCAGAGAGTGAGCAGGATCTGGTTTACAAAGCCGGACTGCTGCATGACGTGGGAAAGATCGGTGTTCCGGATGCTATATTGCTGAAAAAAGGCAAGCTGACAGAGGCCGAATTTGCTGCGATGAAGAAGCATCCTGAAATCGGGGAGCAAATGCTCATTGAAGCGAATCTGCCTGCTGAATGGATTGGCGTTCTGCCAGGCGTCAGGCATCATCACGAGCGCATGGATGGAACCGGCTATCCTGATGGACTGCAGGGAATGGAAATACCGATACTCGGCAGACTGCTCGCCGTTGCGGATTCGTTTGATGCAATGACATCAGACCGGCCTTATGTGAAAGGGATATCCGTTCAGCAGGCCCTCCTTGCCATTGAAGAGGGGAAGGGGCGTCAGTTTGATCCGAGGTTTGCAGACGCATTTCTGCACGTGATGAAATCCGCAAGCAAAGATAAAGGAATCCCGCTTGAGGCTGTCGAATAAATCAGAAATAGGAGGGGATTGGTCTGCGGTATTCAGAAGACATCCAGCATACGCTGACTTCCATGAAGCAGCGCGTATTGACTATCACCTCTTTAACCATTGCCGGACTTGGTATGTTATTTCTTGCAGCCAATTTCTTAAACGAACAATCATTAGGAAATATCAGTGTCACCTTGCTTGTCATTCCGGTATACGGTGCCGTAGTGGCTGCGCTTTTAGCCCGCAACCGGATAAACAGCAGTCTTCACAGCTATATTAATATTGGCGCTGTTTATGTGACGGGCATGTTAAGTGCTCATTTTTACGGCATGATTGGACCTGGGATGATGTTTTTTCTGGCATCCGGTTTTATGGCGACTATTCTGTTATCGAGGCGTCATGCCTATGTGCTGATCGGACTCAATCTTGTTACAGCTGCAGGTTATTACTATGTATGGACAACCGGATTTTTGACGTTTGGATTTGATGTAGCCGAATACGCGTCATCAACAGAAACGTTTATTTCCCGTGTCATGATGCTGGCATTTTTTGCAGGGCTGCTTTTTATTAACCAGCATCAGATCGTCGACTATTTGATGGGAACGCTGAAGGAAGTCGGGCAGACGCACCGCAAACTGGATGACCAATACAGGGAGACGGAATCAGCGCGCAAAAAACTGGAGCTCAGCGAGCAGAAATATCGTCTGCTTATTGATCATACAGATGATTTCATTTACAGTTTAACGCCTGAAGGAGACATCATTTCCATCAATCCGCCAATGGAAAAAGCGATGAATCTGGTGGAGACTGATATAGCCGGCACCTCAATGTTTCATTATTTGCCAAATAAGGAACATTCTCTGAAACTGGAAAAAGCGCTGTCGGATATTCGCGAGGGCAAGCCTTCTTCTGTCTATGTTGTTATGACAGAACAAGCTGGTGCGAGGCATGTTACGCTTACGCCGGTAACAGACACGGATGGAACAATCAGTCTGGTAACAGGGCGGGCCAATGATGTTACGAAACTACTCGAAAAAGAGCGGGAGATTAAGCGACTTGCCTTTTCGGATCCATTAACAGGGCTCGGCAACCGCACGACAATGGAATACGAGGTCAAGCAGCGGCTGAAGCGAAACGAACATTTTGCTTTGTTGTACTTTGATCTCGACCGGTTTAAAAAGGTGAATGATACACTCGGGCACACAGCTGGAGATGATTTGTTGAAGCAGATAGCCAGACGCGTGGAAACAGTGCTGAAGAAAGGAGCGCATGCAGCCAGAGTAGGCGGCGATGAATTTGCAGTCATTATAGAAGGAAATGGGCTTAACGAAGCCGAAACAATAAGGAGCATTCTTCTGGAACCGGTGATCGTAAATGACATCGCGTTTTATACAGGAGCCAGCATCGGCCTCGTCTGTTCTCCTGATCATGGCACTGAGCTTGAACAGCTGCTGCAAAAGGCGGATGAAGCGATGTATCGCTCAAAAGCAGCTGGCGGCGGCAAGGTCAGCGTATACGATGATTCAATGAGGGAGGAAACAATGCTGCTCGTCAAGCGGGAACACGAGCTGCGCCAAGCGCTGCAGCGTAGTGAGCTGAAGCTGCATTATCAGCCGGTTATCCATGCTGCAACCGGGAAAGTGCGCGGGATGGAGGCTCTGCTCCGCTGGGAAAATGAATTGTTCCCGGGTACAGGACCTCAGGAGTTTATCCCAATATTAGAAGCGAATGGGCTTATCACAGAATTTGGTGAATGGGTGCTGGAGCATGCGTGCGTTTTTGCAGAATCGTGCACGACGGCCGATTGGCGGCCTGTCGTATCAGTGAATGTTTCACCTGTTCAAATGAAGCAGCCCGAATTTGTGGAAACCGTGCGGAGTATCTTGGGACGAAGCTGTTTGGCACCTGAGCAGCTGGAGCTTGAAATTACAGAAGGCACGATGATGGATACGTCCAGTAAAACGATTCAGACGCTGGAGCAGCTGCGCGACGCAAGAATCCGTACAGCCCTCGATGATTTCGGAACAGGCTACAGCTCCCTCAGCTACTTGCGCAAGCTTCCGATTGATACACTGAAGCTGGACAAATCGTTTTTAAAGGAAGAATCGACGAGTCGGGTTGGCAAGCACGTAACAGATGCGGTTATTTCCATGGCACACGCACTGCGCCTTGATGTAGTTGCAGAAGGTGTCGAAACAGCGTCTCAGGCAGCGGATTTGCAAAAGCGCGGTTGTGATTTCATGCAGGGCTACTGCTTTTCAGAGCCGCTTGATTCAGAGTCATTTAAAACGTGGGTTAAATTAGAAAGGAGTGCAGCTGATGTTTTGCAGAAGAGCAGTGAAAGAGGACATTAATGACATTCAGGATATCGCCGTTCAATCCTGGCACGATACGTACGAAGGACTCATTCCTAGAGAGATCCAGGATGCTTTTTTAAATAAAGCCTATTCCTATGAACGAATGGAGGAAAGGCTGGAGAAAAACAACGTGTTTGTTTGTGAGAAAGCCGGTCATGTCATTGGCTTTACGTCTTTTTTTCATGAATCTGATACGTCTGCCGAGGTTTCTGCTATTTACGTGCTGCCGGGAGCGCAGCGCGAAGGAGTCGGGTCAGCTCTGATGAAACACATATGGGCTCACATGCAAAACGTGGAAGAGCTTTACGTTGACGTAGAAGCAGGGAACGAAAAAGCCGAAAACTTTTATGCAATGCTCGGATTTACGCTGCAGCAGGAATTTGATGAGGTATTTGAAGGTCATACGATGCGAACAAAACGCCTTCGCCTTACGGCAGCAGAAGCCTGTCAGCAAGCAATCTGACGCCGCAACAAATCAGATATTCATCAAAAAGCCGGCCCTCCCCATGACGGAGAGCCGGCTTTACCCATGTTTCTGATACGTGACGGCCTTCGCTTACCTACATCTTCACGGATGGGATCAGGCGAAAAATAAGCGGAAAACGATATGTCTCTCCAGTAATTGCTTTGACGGCACCGATAATAGTAAGAATGATCAATGCGATTCCTAATACCGACAGAATGATCCATCCTATTAAAATAAGTGTAAGAATACCGGCAATCACTGAATAAACGAAATAAGAGATAAATAAATTAAAATATTCCCGTCCATGATAATCAACAAACACAGAATCATTTTTTCGGATAATCCAGATTACGAGCGGAGCAATGATCGGAAAAAAGAAGCTCGTAATGTATATGAGTCCGGCTAAAAGCTTATCCTCCGATTTAACTTGATGCATACAGCATCCCTCCTTTCTGCTCTTATCCCCTAATCAAGCAGATTGTACACGTTTTACACGCGGCCGGGTCGAATAAAGAAGCAGGGCCGTCCATATTAAGATAAATGCGGCTGCATCGATGAACGTGAATGGCTCTCCGTAAAAGAATACGCCGAGCAGAAGCATCGAAGTCGGAGCAATATACTGGAGAAACCCTAATAAAGAGAGGGGGATTTTTCTGGCGGCTGTTCCAAACAAAAGCAGCGGAACAGCTGTCGCAATCCCGGTTCCGGCTAAAAGCAGAAAGACGTCTGAATCAGAGATATGAAAGGCTGACGCAATCGATTCATGAACGTACAGCAGATAAATCAGTGCAGCTGGCACAAGAAACAGCGTTTCAATGATCAGCCCGGTCATTGCACCAATCTGCGTTTGTTTTTTAACTAACCCGTACATGCCGAAACTCATCGCTAGAGCGAGCGCCACGTATGGGATCTGTCCGGCGCCAATTGTCACGATGAGCACACCGGTAAACGCGAGCGCAACGGCAGTTTGCTGTCTGGCAGAAAGGTCCTCTTTAAAAAACAAAACACCGAGAAGCACGTTAATCAGCGGATTTATGTAGTAGCCCAGGCTGACTTCAATGATTCTGTCCGCAGCAACCGCCCAGATAAAGAGGACCCAGTTGACGCTGATGAAGAAAGCACTCGTCAAAATGCCGACTGCAATTTTAGGGTGTGACACAATATACCGGATATCCTCTTTCAATAGAGATGTCTTCTTAAGAACGATAAATAACATGATCATAAACAACAATGACCAAATGATCCGGTGGGCAAGCACTTCTACGGCTGGAATTACTTCTAGCCATTTCCAATAGATGGGCAGCAGTCCCCACAGGGAGTAAGCGGCGATACCGGCAGAGACGCCAGACCGATGTTCGTTTGACATAACGACAACCTTCTCTCGACAATGCATTTAATCAGCTGACAAAACAATACTACGTTTCTAATGTACGCTTTTATACGAGAAAACTCAATCTGCGTGTGCTTATTGGTTGCAGGGGAGTGATCCTGCTACGTATACTGAAAAAGTATCAGCTCAAGACAGGAGGGATCATGCGTGAAAGCATTAGTACTGGAAGAAGCAGGCAAATGGGAAAGCATGAAGGTAGAAGAGCTGGATCGGCCGGTTCCTCAAGAGGGAGAGCTGCTTGTCCGCGTGAAGGCAGCAGGCTTGAATCCAGTGGACTACAAAACTGGAGAAAACGGATATCCGGGATGGACCTATCCGCACGTTCTCGGATTGGATACAGCTGGAGAAGTGGAAGAAACGGGACCTGGCACTGAAGGTTTCACAGCAGGAGATCCGGTGGTTGGTCTGAACAACATGGCCGAACGCGGCTCATTTGCAGAATTTACAATTTTAAAAGCTCATACTGCTGCGAAACTCCCGTATAACGTAACGTATACAGACGCAGCTGCCCTGCCGGTAGCGGGATACACGGCATATCAGGCTCTGTTTGAAAAGCTTCGCGTACGTGAAGGAGAATCTATTTTAATTCATGCTGGTGCGGGCGGAGTTGGTTCCTTTGCGATCCAGCTCGCAAAGGACGCAGGTCTGACTGTTTATACCACGGCGAGAAGTGTCAACCATGACTACGTGAAAGAGCTGGGAGCAGATGCTGCTGTCGACTATTCCGAAGAGTCGTTTGTTGACCGAATTTTACAGGAGACAGGCGGTCTCGGTGTAGATCATGTATTCGATACTGTAGGCACAGAAAATGCAGATGCTTCACTTAACGCGCTGGCGTATAACGGCCATGTCGTATTTATTGCCGGCGCACCGCATATGGATGATGCAGTTGATTTCCAGCATCCTAAATCATTTCACCAGGTTGCGCTCGGAAGCGTCTATCAGGCGGGAAGCATACGTGATGAGAAAAAAATTGCAGCGATGGGGAGTACGATGCTGTCGATGTTAAGTAATGGCCGTCTGAAAATACCGGCTGTTGAAAAGGTACCGATGGTAGATGTTCCTAAAGCGCTGCAGCGCATGAAGGAGCGCCACGTACGAGGTAAACTGATCGCTGAATGGTAGGAAACGAATGTAGAGACTGCAAACGTGAAGCCTGACAGGTGTTGGCTGCAGGATGAAAGCTTGATTCGAATGAAAAACCCGTCCGGGGAGAACCCCGGGCGGGTTTTTGTAGCGAGCAGAAAGCCGGAAATAGGGAACATATGACTGCTGCCGTTCAGCGTCCCTCTGCTGCTTAGGAGTATTATACAAAATATTTCGACAAATTTCTGTGTAAAACTGTGTATATTTATGACTGGTTGACAATACATGTAGGGGTATGTAAAATGAAAGTACACACTAAATACCCTTATGGGTATATATGAAAGAAGGGATTCCAGTTATGAAATCGTCCTGGCTTGATTGGATGAGACCTTATCATAAAGAGCATTTACAAGGAGATATCAGCGCCGGACTGATTGTGGCGGTTATGCTGATTCCTCAGGGAATGGCATATGCGATGCTTGCCGGCATGCCGCCCGTAACCGGTCTTTATGCTGCTGCGATTCCTATATTCATATACGCTATGATAGGCAGTTCCCGGCAGCTTGCAGTCGGTCCGGTAGCGGTTGTCTCGCTGCTCGTATTTGCCGGAGTGTCACCGCTCGCAGAGCCTGGCAGTTCCGAATACATGACACTTGCGGTGTTATTAATGCTGATGGTAGGAGTTATTCAGCTGCTGATGGGAGTTTTGCGGCTCGGCTTTATTACCAAGTTTTTCTCACATGCTGTTATCAGCGGCTTTACGTCTGCGGCAGCAATCGTGATAGCGTTCAGTCAGCTGAAACACATTGTAGGTCTTCCGCTTGAAAACAGCCAGCCAGCTGGTGCCGCAGCAGAGGCAGCGATGCAGCTATCGTCGTGGAATTGGGCAGCCGTCGGTCTGGCAGCTGCCGGAGTAATCGTTATTCTCGCATCGAAACGATTTATCCCGCTCATTCCGGGTCCGCTGGCGGCTGTTCTTCTTGGAATCGGTACCGTGATTTGGTTTAATTTGGATGCTGCAGGGGTATCCATCATTGGAGAGGTACCCGGTGGACTGCCGGCATTTTCATTGCCTGCTGTAACAGGAGATGCCGTAATGGCACTGTTGCCAACGGCGCTCACGATCTCCTTTATCGGTTTTATGGAATCGTTCGCCATGGCAAAAGTGATCGCGGCTAAAGAAAAACAGTATGTTTCAGCTGACAGGGAGCTTTCCGGCCTGGGAGCTGCCAATATCGGAGGTTCGTTCTTTGGGGGCTTTCCGGTAACGGGAGGATTTTCACGATCCGCGGTCAATTACGATGCGGGTGCTAAAACCCCGCTTGCTTCCATTATTACAGCGGTGCTGCTGCTGCTGACACTGCAATTTTTCACTGGTGCATTTTACTATCTGCCAAATGCAATTCTCGCTTCTGTCATTATCGTAGCTGTTTATAAGCTGATTGATTGGAAGGAAGCAGTATCTCTTTTTAAGCTGCGCAAGGCAGATGGTGCAGTTTGGATGATCACCTTCGGAGCAACCTTGCTGATCGGTGTCGAGCAGGGGATCTTTATTGGTATTGGTATCTCCCTGCTGGTGTTTATTTGGAGCAGTGCTTATCCGCACACGGCAGCGCTAGGATGGCTGGAGGAGAGCAGGACTTACCGCAACGTGAAACGCTATCCGCACGCAGAGGAAAGAGAAGGAATCTTTATGCTCCGCATCGATGCACCTCTTTATTTTGCGAATGCGGCTTTTGTAGAAAGCAGAATCGAGGAGGGGCTCGTTGCAAGGCCGGAAACGACGGAAGTTATCCTGGATTTTTCCGGGGTGAATTCGATGGATGCTGTAGCCGTTCATGAACTCGAGCAGTGGGAGAAAATGCTGCAGGATCGGGGCATTACCTTGACGATCGTCGATATAAAAGGACCGGTTCGCGATATTCTTCGTAAAGCAGAATGGGAAGAAGATCGTCTGCAGATGACGCTTCAAAATAGGTACCGCACAACTCATATACGTTGACCAGATGCAGCCCGTCATGTACGATATACCCATAGATGTATAATCAAAGGAGGCAGACGCATGTTTCATACAACCTATTCATCCCCATATTCCGTCGATGAGACAGTTGAAAAGTTAACCGCTTCGTTTCAAGACGTACAATTTGGTGTGCTTTGGGATTTTGATGTTAAAGCAAAGCTCGACGAAAAAGAAGTCGGTCTTGATCACGAATTCCGCATTATGGAAGTCTGCAATCCAAAAATCGCCAAAAACGTATTAACAGAAACGATGCTGGCAGGTTATTTTCTTCCATGCAAAGTCGTTGTATATGATGATCATGGACAAACGAAAGTCGGCATGCCGAATCCGACTGCATTAATGGAGCTTGTTGGAGAGCCGCAGGTACTTGAAACAGCGAAAGACGTAGAACAACGCATGAGTGATGCGATGGAAGCCGCTGTAAAGTAAAGAAAGAAGGGATTACGATGGAATACACTCCACAAATGAAAAATCGAATGAAACGGGTGGAAGGACAGGTCAAGGCTGTGCTTCGAATGATGGAAGAGGGGAAAGACTGCCGCGAGCTTGTTGGACAAATGTCTGCTGCCCGAAACGCAATGGACCGTGCAATCGGGGTTGTTGTCAGTTCTAATCTTGAACAGTGTGTACGCCAGCAGATTGAGAATGGCGAAGATTCTGAAGAGATGATTCAGGAAGCGGTTAATATGCTCGTGAAAACGAGATAGGTTTGCTTGTGAGCCCGCTTTAAAGGCGGGCTTCATAAAAGATGCTTAAAGGGTTGACTTGTAATACCTATAAGGGTATGCTAGGAATCAAGCAGCCGGTTACCGGCTAAAAAATTTTGTAACTTAATATACCCATACAGGTATTAGTATTATGAAGGAGGTTATTTTTATGACAGAGAAAAAGTCTACGAACATTATTTTATTCAGCGGTGATTACGACAAAGCAATGGCCGCCTTCATTATCGCCAACGGTGCTGCGGCATACGATCATGATGTGACGATCTTCGCAACATTCTGGGGGCTGAATGCATTCCGCAAAGAAGAAAACATCGATGTAGATAAAGGGAAAATGGAGAAGATGTTTGAGAAAATGATGCCGCGCGGAGCTGAAAAAATGGGTCTCTCAAACATGAACTTTGGCGGCATGGGTCAAAAAATGATTAAAAAAGTAATGAAGAAGCATCAGGCGATGCCGCTGTCAGATTTAATCGAAATGGCCCAGGAGCAGGAAGTGAAGCTCGTAGCCTGCACGATGACGATGGATCTGCTCGGTCTGCAAAAAGAAGAACTGCTGGATGGTGTAGAATACGGCGGCGTTGCAGCTTATCTTGCAGATGCGGAAGACGGAAACGTCAATCTGTTTATCTAATAAACTCTCAGGAGGAAAACAAATGAAGGAAATTCAAGCAACACAGGTAACCACGTATCTAAATGACTATCAGCTGATTGATGTAAGAGAATCGTTTGAAACAGAAAAAGGTATGATTCCTGGAGCGCTGCATATTCCTCTCGGTGAGCTGCCTGGTAAACTATCGACCCTTGGTAAAGGAAAGCCGTTACTGTTCATATGCCGCTCCGGATCAAGAAGCGAACGAGCAGCATTATTCTCAGAAGCGCAAGGGTATCAAACAGCTAACATGACTGGTGGAATGTTTCAGTATTCAGGCAGGACGATCCTGCCCGCACACACTTGAGGAGGTTTTACTATGACAATTAAAGCAGATCAAACGCTGGATGCAAAAGGGCTTGCCTGTCCGATGCCGATTGTAAAAACGAAAAAAGCAATTGGAACGATGGAACCAGGTCGCGTCCTTGAAATTCAGGCGACAGATGAAGGATCACTGGCTGACTTAAAAGCCTGGTCTGAAAAGGGCGGCCACCAATATATCGGCACGAAGCGTGATGGAGATGTTTTGATTCATTACGTAAGAAAATCTACCGGCGAAGAAAAAGAAGATATGACATTTCCTCATACAGTAAGCAATGAAGAACTTGAGGAAAAGCTCGGTGCAGATGCACAAATCGTCGATGTAAGAGAAGCAGCTGAATACTCATTCAGTCATATACCTGGGTCTGTATCGATTCCTCTAGGTGAACTGGACTCTCGTTTATCAGAGCTGGACAAAACAAAGGAAACATTTGTTGTTTGCCGAACAGGAAATCGAAGCGATTTAGCTGCGCAAAAGCTGGAAGCGAATGATTTTAATCAAGTGAAAAACGTTGTTCCAGGGATGAGCAAGTGGAATGGTCCTGTAGAAGAAAACGAATAGTTCGTAATTAGGAGGTTTGAAACATGACAGTAACAGCATGGAAAGCAAGCGAGGTAGCAGAACGTGTTATTCAAAAAAAGGACGTTTTCGTTCTGGATGTCCGGAACGAAGACGCATTCGCAGACTGGAAGATTGAATCAGAATCCTTCACGTATAAAAACGTGCCGTACTTCGATCTGCTGGATGGAGTAGAAGAGCTCGTACCAGAGCTTCCCCAAGATAAAGAAATCCTGGTCGTCTGTGCAAAGGTCGGGTCTTCCCAGATGGTAGCTGAGATGCTTTCAGATGAAGGTTTGGATGTTGCCTATTTAGAAGGAGGAATGAAAGCATGGAGCGAGCATCTCGAACCTGTAAAGGTCGGGGATCTGCCTGGCGGGGAGCTGTATCAATTCGTACGATTAGGAAAAGGCTGTCTCTCCTATATGGCGATTTCTAATGGAGAAGCAGCAATTATCGATGCAACACGTATGACAGACACCTTTATTTCATTTGCTGAAGAAAAGCAGGCTGTGATCAAGCACGTATTTGATACGCACCTGCATGCCGACCATATTTCAGGCGGCCGTGAGATTGCAGAGAAAACCGGTGCGAGCTATTGGCTTCCGCCAGCGGACGCAGAAGAAGTGGTTTTCTCTTATGAAAAGGTAACAGATGGAACGAATGTGCAGATTGGGGATACAACCATCGACATCAATGCGCTGTATTCACCAGGGCATACGATTGGCTCCACTTCCTTTGTCATTGACAACCGTTTTCTGCTCTCTGGAGACATTCTGTTTATCGATTCAATTGGACGGCCAGACCTAGCTGGAAAAGCAGAGGACTGGGTAGGGGATCTTCGGGAAACACTTTATACCCGGTATCGCAGCCTGGCGGAAGAGTTGATTGTACTGCCGGCGCACTTCATGATCATGGATGAAGTCCAGGATGATGGAAGCGTTCAGGAAAAACTGGGCGTATTGTTTAACGAAAATCACGGGCTGAATATTGAAAGTGAAGAAGACTTCCGTGCACTCGTTATAGAAAACCTGCCGCCGCAGCCAAATTCTCATCAGGAAATCAGACAGACGAACATGGGGCGTCTTAATCCAGATGATGAAAAGAAACGCGAAATGGAAATCGGACCAAACCGCTGTGCGGTAAAAGCACAATAACTCAGGAGGAGGATGATGATGAACGCAGATAAAGTACTCGATGCAAAAGGAATGGCATGCCCAATGCCGATTGTAAAAACGAAAAAGGCAATGACAGATCTTGAATCCGGTCAGGTGCTGGAAGTTGTCGCCACGGACCAGGGAGCAAAAGCAGATATCGCAGCTTGGTCGAAATCAGGGGGGCACAAACTCCTTGAAACTGTGGAAGAAGAGGGCGTCCTGACATTCTGGATTCAAAAAGGATAATCAGATCATGAGAAACCGGTCGGCAGCCTGCCGGCCGGTTTTACCTTATTCCTGTCAATCAGCTACATAAAATAGTTTCTAATCTTTATACCTGAATCTAAAGTTGTAGTAAAGCGTTTCTTTTCCTGTTAAACTGGGTATACTAGTACTTAGTATGCAGGTAAAGGAGTCGAGCCTATGGCTGAAATAATTCTAATGTCTCATCTTCCTTCTGTTGTGCCGGAAGCTGGCATGCACGTCGATGCCGAACTGGCTCCAGGCTCAAGGGAGCTGACAGTCCGCTATGAACCGGATATGGTGCATGTGTCGACATTCTTAAGCAGCAGCTACCGTTCCGCAATTGAAACAACCTATTCGCTTGCAGCGGCACTAGGCGTTCGATGGCGTCCGCTGCTCCGTCACGAACCCTTTTTTGCGTCGTTTGATGATCACGGGCAGTGGGAAAAGAGCGTTGACCGGTTTTTAAGGGGGGAGCTGTCTGAAGATGAATCAGGTGCCACTTTGCAGGCGGTGCAAGAAGGTATCTGTTTCAGCGTTGAAACAACGTTGAAGGCACTTCCGGACGAACAGTATCTGGCGCTGGTCGGATCTCCCGTTCAGCTTGCGCTGCTAGCTGAAGCATCTGGAGAGGTAAAAGCGGCAGATGCCTTTCATATGCTGCAGACAGGTATGATTGTCAACGTGTCCTGTCTGAAGGATCGGATTCGCCGTTAGGAGGAAACGGGTGTGGAAATTATCATCTTTGGCGACACACATACCGATTCGTATGCACACCTTCCCGAACAGTTGAGGAAGCTGATGGTGCAGGCGGACGTATTAATACATACAGGGGACTGGGACAGCCTGTCGCTTTTTGAAGCGGTTTCTCATCTCGGTATCCCGCTTTATAGTGCGGCGGGGAACACGGACCCTCCGGAGCTTCACGCTAGGCTGGGGAGCTCTCAGCGCTTCCAGGCAGCCGGCAGAAGTTTTGGCGTGGTTCACGGACACGAAGGACACGGTAAAACGACAGAGGAACGGGCGAAGCGTTGGTTTAACGACATGATGCCTGACTTTGTCTGTTTCGGACACTCTCACATTCCTTACCTCCGGTATCATGGTCAAACCCTGCTTTTAAATCCGGGGTCAGCAATGTATCGCCGAAAGATGCCATACCGGTCAGCGATCCAGCTGCGCCTGAAGCCGTCACTGGAAGTAAGGCACGTTTTCTTATAATTGACAGCTGTGTGACCCTGTGCTATTCTTTTCAAGGCTTACTATACGTACACCTGCGGAGCAGGAGAGGTTCTAGCTAAACCCTCTATAAAAAACTAGGTCTCTTCACGTTCCTGAATGTGGAGATGGCTTCGTTTTTTGGAGGAAATCCAGAGGACGAGGCCTTTTTTTGATTTCAATCAAATGCTCATAAGCAGACAGACAGTAAAAGGACGGGATAACATGCTCTCAGAAGAAAAGGCAGTTGTCGTATTCAGCGGCGGCCAGGACAGCACGACATGCCTTGCCTGGGCAGAGAAACGCTTTGCTTCAGTGGAGGCTGTCACGTTTGATTACGGACAGCGGCATCGGCTTGAAATTGAAACTGCTGCAGCTATCTGCAGCGAGAGGGGAATTCCGCATACGGTGCTCGACATGAGTTTGCTGAATCAGCTGGCCCCAAACGCCCTCACCCGGAAAGATATTGAAATTGAACAGCACGAAGGAGAACTTCCTACCACGTTTGTCGATGGCCGGAATCAGCTGTTCTTAACGTTTGCTGCGATAAAAGGAAAACAAAATGGAGCAAGGCATATCGTAACAGGAGTTTGTGAAACTGACTTCAGCGGTTATCCGGACTGCCGCGACGTATTTATCAAATCTTTAAACGTGACGCTGAATCTGGCAATGGACTACGAGTTTGTCCTGCATACGCCTTTGATGTGGCTCGATAAAGCTGAGACATGGGAGCTGGCAGATGAACTTGATGTGTTCGACTATGTGCGTGAGAAGACATTGACCTGCTACAACGGAGTGGTTGGAGACGGATGCGGAGCTTGTCCGGCTTGTGAACTTCGCAGACAAGGCCTCGAAACGTATTTACAACGAAAGGAAGCATGATGATATGTTTGGTTTCCGGATCGTCGATAAGCTGGAACAGCTTGGCGAGGACATTCAAAAAAGCGAACTGAAATACCATCAAAAACGTGTTATGGTCTCAAAAGAATTCACGTTTGACGCCGCACATCACCTTCACGCATATGAAGGGAAATGTAAAAACCTGCACGGGCATACCTACCGGGTCGTGTTTGGGATCAGCGGCTATGTAGATGAGATCGGGATTATGATGGATTTCGGCGACATAAAAGAAATTTGGAAAGAGCAGATTGAACCTTACTTGGACCACCGCTATTTAAATGAAATGCTCCCTCCAATGAACACTACTGCTGAGAATATGGTCGGATGGATTTTTGAGCGCATGGATGAGGCCCTGAAGGAACAGCGGAGCGGGCAGCAGTGCCGCACGGAATTTGTACGTCTGTTTGAGACACCGACGAGCTATGCAGAAATGAAGCGGGAGTGGATGCTCGATGACTAAACAGCCGTCACTTCCCGTACTCGAGATTTTTGGGCCGACGTTTCAAGGTGAAGGAATGGTAATCGGCCGGAAAACGATGTTTGTCCGTACCGCAGGCTGTGATTATTCGTGCAGCTGGTGTGATTCAGCATTCACATGGGACGGAAGTGCGAAGGACGATATTCGTATGCTGACGCCGGAACAAATCGTAGCAGAATTGGATGAGACGGCTCCGGATAATTTTTCGCATGTGACGATCTCCGGCGGGAATCCAGCTCTCCTGAAGCACGTGGGTTCGCTCATCGAACAGCTCCATGCACGAGGGGTGCAGGCAGCGCTCGAAACGCAGGGGAGCCGATGGCAGGACTGGTTTGTCGCTGTTGACGATTTAACGATTTCGCCAAAGCCGCCCAGTTCTGGCATGAGAACAGATTTCACCGTGCTGGATGATATTCTTGATCGCCTTCGAGTTGAAAACAGGCTTTCGCATACAAGTTTAAAAGTAGTCATCTTTGACGAAGCGGATTTTGTCTATGCGAAAAGCATTCATACCCGTTATCCAGACGTGGCGTTTTATTTGCAGACCGGGAATGATGAAACCGGGGAAGAGGCGGATACGTCGAATCTTGCGTCACATCTGCTCAACCGCTACGAAAAGCTGGTCGACTGGACGATGGCCGATAAAACGATGAACAATGCGCGCGTGCTCCCGCAGCTTCACACGCTCGTATGGGGCAACCAGCGTGGTGTTTAGGACACTGCGCAGTTGTCTCTTTCTTTTTTGAACAGATTTGGTATAATATCCGAGGATACGAACATAGCAGGAGAAAGGGGTTTAAAACCGATGGAAAAAGCAGCATATCGCGTTTTGCTCTATTATTTGTATACGGACATTGAGAATCCGGAAGAAGCTGCCCAGCAGCATTTGGAGTATTGTAAAAGTATTGGTCTGAAAGGACGGATTTTAATCGCGAAGGAAGGCATAAATGGAACGGTTTCCGGAACGATTGAACAAACAGAACAGTATATGAATGATATGAAGGCAGACAGGCGCTTTAAAGATATTATCTTTAAGATAGATGAAGCCGAAGGTCATGCATTTAAAAAAATGCACGTGCGCCCGCGTCCGGAGCTCGTTACTCTGCGCCTGCATGAGGAAGATGTAGACCCGCGTGTGACAACGGGCCGCTATTTGAAGCCGATGGAATGGCTCGAGAAGATGAAAGATCCGAATACGATCGTTCTCGATGCCCGAAATAAATACGAATATGATCTCGGACACTTCGATGGTGCAATCCGGCCGGATATCGATTACTTTCGTGAGCTCCCGGAGTGGGTGGATGAGAACCGAGAGATGCTTGAAGGCAAAGAGATCCTGACCTACTGCACCGGCGGCATCCGCTGTGAGAAATTCTCAGGGTGGCTGAAGGAGAAAGGCTACGATAATGTGAATCATCTCGAAGGCGGTATCGTAACGTATGGAAAAGACGAAGAAGCGCGAGGACGAGGCTGGAAAGGTCAGTGCTATGTATTTGATGAGCGGATCAGCGTGCCGATCAATCAGGAAGAGCATATTGTCGTCGGCCGTGATCATTTCGACGGCGAGCCATGCGAGCGCTATATTAACTGTGCAGACCCATCCTGTAATAAGCAAATTCTAGCTTCTGAGGAAAACGAAGCATTCTTTCTCGGCGCCTGTACACACCAGTGCAGAATATCGCCGCGTAACCGCTACGTGATCCGGGAAGGGCTGACTGATTCACAGGTTGAAGAGCAGCTCCAGAAAATTGATGAACGGCTGAAAGTGACGAAATAACGGCATCACGAAGAAGCCAGGATAACAAGGACGCTTCACGTTCGCGTGGAGGCGTCCTTTTTTTGTGTGAAATGAGTGAAACATCAAAGAGAACGGGGCGGAAGAACACCCTGAAAAGACGTTACATTCACCGGAAATAGTTTTGTCGTAATTTGTCGAATGAATTTTCTTTCCTTTTTAAAATTACCTGCTAAACTTAAGCAGAATTCGATTTTATACAGAGAGAAAGGGGAGCGATCTCCAATGCTTGAAGCCGTTATTATTTTCTTCGCGCAGCTGTTATTTGTCCCGATTTTGACCCTTCGTACGATTATGATGGTTAAATCTCAAAAAGGTAAAGCAGCCGGTCTCGGTGTGCTAGAAGGTGTTATATATGTCGTTGCTGTCGGTCTCGTGTTAAGTGATTTATCAAACTACTACAATATGGCTGCCTATGCATTAGGATTTGGAGTCGGTCTCTATATCGGTGCAATGGTGGAAGAAAAGCTTGCGATCGGCTATGTCACGATTGAAGCGAATATCCCTCAGCCAAATGATGAGCTGGTGGCCCGGCTGCGAGAAGTAGGTTTTTCTGTATCGACTTCTTCCGTTCAGGGAATTGAGACGGAGCGATATATGCTTTTCTGCACGGCTCGCCGGGACCGGGAAAAAGAATTTTACCGGATCATTGAATCCTTTGAAGAAAGAGCCTTTGTAGCATCTTATGAACCGCGGAGCTTTAAAGGTGGATACATTACGAAGGGCATGCGCCGGCGCCGCGAATTGTTTAATAAAAAGCGAGCTGCTAAAAAGTCTGCTTAAGCGTCAAAAGAACCGCCGGAGATCCGTCTCCGGCGGTTTCAGAGTGTTGATAAAGTCATTTCAGGTGAATGGACTTTGCATCTGCCTGCATCTGCGGACCCTCGCTTTCCGGAGGGAACGGCCTCAGCTAACCGCTTCTTCCTTTCGTCAGAAGCGCTGGATCTTCGCCTCGTTCTGATCCTCTCGGAGTCGAGTTTCCTCCGATTTAGCAGCTGGCTGTCCGGTTAAAACCCTGGTGATGATTCACACGAGTTTGTTCCATCTAGAGGGAACCTTTCGTTAGGCAGCGCTTCGATGTCGAATCGGGATGAACGTCAACGTACCCACCAAAAAAAACCGCAGCGTCCAGCGATTGGAACGTTTTTCTCCATCAAACAAATTCATTTCCCCTTTGTGTCCGGCGTGCCCGTGGAATTAGCGCAGCCTGAAGATCCTTACTCAGGGTGCCCCCATGTATAACGGGAATAGCTCGGCTGCACTCGCGCTTTTCATGCCATTCGCAGATCTGTACAGCACGGCATCTTCAGCCTGCTTACTGACCTGAATCGAAAGGCGCCTTAGCTAAAATCCGTTCGAAGACAGCTGCCATATCGTCCGGCTGCAGAAACTCTACCGGCGATGCTTCTTTATCAAATGAAAAAGCTTCTCCTTCCAGAACAATCACATAGCGGTCGTCTTTTCTCGCAATATGAAGGCGTTCGCCAAAGTCTTCAAGCAGGCCTTCTATTTTCATGTGATCCAGCTTCAGCTTTAGTTTAACCTCAGGATTGCGATCGAGAATCGGGCGGCTGACTTCTCTTACCTGCTCTTCATCCCAGCGGTTTTGCAGCGTTCGCTCTTCCGTATTTGCCCATGCCTCCAATACTTTCTCCTCGGCAATCCGTTCTTCACTGTCATCTTCAAATTCGCTCAATACGGCTTCGCGGGCGCTCTCTATAACTGCTACTGCGGCTGCCTCCCGCTTCGTCTCCGGATATCCGACATAAGGCAGAAAATCCTCAAAATAGCTGGCATGGGAAGCCTGGTGTATTTTTACTTCCCACGGTTCAATCATGCCTTCCTGCGGCATGTGCGGGAATTGAACGGCTTTCATCCCTTTTGTGGAAATCGCTCGATTCACCTGCCGCAGCAGTTCTCCCTCTGATGAGCCAACCGTTACAATGTGGTCCTCAAAGTCACATTTAGCAGCGAGGACAAATGGTTGGGAGGACCATTCTGTCACCGTAAGCTGCACGAGCATGAGAATGCCTCCTCTTGCTGAATTGGTTCCGGCGTAAGCGTCGGCGAGGCGGACGGCTGCTTTCTCAAGCGCTTCTGCGGAGGCTGCCTGCCGGAGATTTTCCAGCATGGCGTAATTTGGATTAGAGCCGAGTTCATATCCGTCTTCGACAATAAACTGCCCTACCTTTGTCGCTGATTTATGGCTTGTCGGATTCCGGTCCGCCTTTCGCTTCAGCATTTTACGGAATTCTTCATGCAAAAAGGACTCAAGCGCGCTGCCGGCATACTCAGAAGCTGTCACGGTTTGTTCAAGCCGTGCCTGACGAACGCTTCCTTCTCCGGACTGAACCGTAAAAAATGATACAAACTGTACGTGCATATCCATCGTCATTCCTCCATTAATCGCAGCGCCAACTGGCGGTAATGTCACTTTGTTCAGTGTAGCATAACTATATAGATATATAATTTAACAACACAGAAAAAATCGGGACAAATTTGTTCCCATATTATGACATCGTGAATCCCATAAGGATAGGGGTTGAGAGCGTCTTAACAAGTCTATAAACGTAGACTGAAAGAAAGGAATAAATATAATTTTCAAAAAACAATCTTTACATTGTTCGACAAATTTAGTACATTTGTCATCACAGTAGTTTTTCGGACTGCTAACTATTTATTTTTAGGGGGAACAATCTGTGAAGAAAAGTACATATTTAACGTCAGGTCTGCTGGCTTCTTTCGTGGTGCTGGCCGCATGTGCCAGCGAGCCGGATAACGATGGAGCGGGTAACGATGGTGCACCGCCTGATAACACAAACAATACAAATGAGGAAGCTGCAGACAACAATAACGGCGACGGTGAAGTGGAAGAACTTCAGGAAGGAAATGATTTAATTATTGCCACGCTTTCTGACATCACGTCACTCGATCCGCATACGACAAGTGACGTACCGTCCGGTAATGTGCAGATTAATATTTTTGAAACTCTCACAAAGTCAGATGAAAACTTCGAAATTCAGCCGCATCTCGCAGAGAGCTGGGAGGATGTGGAGGAAGATATATGGGAATTCCAGCTTCGTGACGATGTTACCTTCACCGATGGCGAGGAGTTCAATGCAGAAGTAGTGCAGCAGAACCTTGAGCGTCTTCTGGACCCAGATGTCGGCTCTCCGCGGGCAGGGCTTTTTGAGGTCATTGAAGAGATAGAGATCGTCGATGACTACACGATTCGACTGCATACAGAAATGCCGTTTTCTGCACTGCCGGCTCACTTGTCAACGTATCCGTCCAGCATGGTCTCGCCAGCTCTGATTGAAGCAGACTACGAGAATATGGAAGATGAGGGGCAGCCAGGGGATATTGTTAATGAAGAACCGGCAGGAAGCGGTATGTTCACACTTAACGACTGGGACCCGGGTAATCAGGTTGTCCTGGACGCTAACGAAGAGTACTGGGATGGACGTGTAAACGTTGATTCCGCTACGTTCCGAGTTGTTTCTGAGGATCTCACAAGACTCGGTGAACTTGAAACTGGTTCTGCTCACGTGATTGATCCAGTTACGCCGAGTGATATGTCCCGTGTAGAAGGAACAGATGGAGTAAACATCTTCCAGACTGAAGCGGCGAGCATTACCTATATGGGCTTCAACGCAGATGTAGAACCATTTAACGATCCCGAAGTGCGGCGAGCGCTTGATATGGCCGTGAACAAAGATAATATGCTGGAAGGTGTGCTCGAAGGAAATGGTACGCCAGCAGTCGGTCCAATTAACGAAACGCAGTTCGGCTTCTCGGATGAAGTAGAAGCAAATGAATATGACCCAGAGCAGGCACAGCAGATTTTGGCTGATGCAGGCTATGAAGACGGATTCGAAACAACGCTTTGGACGAACGACAGTCAGGAGCGAATGGACATTGCAGAGCTGATTCAGGCGGATCTGTCCATGATCGGCGTGGACGTATCCATTGAAGTACTTGAATGGGGAGCCTATCTGGATGCTACTGCAGAGGGAGAGCATGACATGTTCATTCTTGGCCTAAGCTTGCCGACGATGGATGCAGACTATCCGCTGCACGAGCTTTTCCACTCTGATTCTGTTGGAGAAGGAAATCGCTTCTTCTTTGATGATGCGGAGTTTGATGCCTTGATTGCAGATGCTAGGGAAGAGACAGATGAACAGGCCCGTGAAGACCTGTACGTGGAAGCAGTAGACTACCTGAATGAAATGGCTCCGGCCTCCTTCCTCTATCATCCGGACCACATTATGGGCTACCGGGATGAAGTGAGCGGTTTCTGGGCAGATGGCTCAGGGCTGTACCAGCTTAGAGACGTAGAAATCGAACAGTAAATTGAAAGAATCAGTCCGTCCTTCGGGTTAGGTAATTCCTTTTGGAGAGCCCGGAGCAGGCTTGTACTGAAGTTAAAGCTCGAGTAGGCAAGGCATTGACCGTAGTCGTTACGGTCAATGCCTTTTGCTGTTTCTTTCAGAAGAGGACAGAAAATGGTAAAATAAATTGACTTCACGCACAGACTGGAGGCGTTTGATATGCAAGAGGAAAAAATCGTGCTCGGACTCGGTTGATTCTGGGGACCAGACGGCCGGTTCGGTCGTTTACAAGGAGTTACGTCGATTCGCTGCGGCTACGCAGGCGGAAATGAGCCCGTTCCAACCTACCGGAATATGGGCTCCCATAGTGAAACGATTGAAATCACGTATGACAGTGAGATTCTCTCGACTCGTACCCTGCTGGAGGAATTTTGGGATCAGCATTCTGGTAAAAATCATGGATATGGCGGCAGACAGTACATGTCTATTTTATTGTATACTACAGAAAAACAGTATCAGGAGGCAGAGCTTCTGCTGAGCGAGTTCAGAGCGGAGGGCCGTCAGGTGGATACAGAACTAGCTCCCTTAGAACAATTTACGGAAGCTGAAGCATACCATCAAAAGTACGTGCTCCGCCGGTTTCCGCGCGCGGTTGATGCATTAACCGCTGCTTATAACAGCAGCTGGTACCGCTCGACTGCCGCGGCAAAGCTGAACGCATGTGCAGCAGGCGAACTTTCTTCTGTTGACGTCCAGCGTCAGCTGTCTGAAGATCAAGCAGCAGTGGATCTTGCTGCTTCTGTAAAATGGTAGTTTTTTGGAGGAATGGTCATGCGGCAGTCTGATTTAACGAACAGTTTCAAGGAGGGAAGGATGAGAAGCTGGCTTTTCTGGTTCCGAACCCGTCTGCAACGTACTCTACAGTGGGACAGAGGACTGGAGGGTGCTGTTGCTGCCATGTTTCTTGCGGCAGCTGCAGCCGGTTTGATCGGAGCGCTCTCTACGCCTACCGGAATAGGTGTCTGGTTCGATGTTCCGGCTTTCACAATCGCAGCGGTCGCAGCCTGTGCGCTGACAGCAGCGGTCTTGGCACCGCTGCTTTCTCTGTTTTACATTCCACTGCCGAGAGTGTTGTTGAGTGCTTCCGTTTTTACAGCAGGCTTAGTTTATTACATACAGGATGAAGCGAGTCTTGGCACGGTTTTTACGGCGATCATGACAGGGATTTACATACTGAGTGCCTATTTGCTTGGTTTTTTGTTTCAAATTTGGGGCGGTGCTGCTTCCAGCAAGAAAAAAACACTGCTTTCGCTCGTTCCGGTGACCTGGTTTTTGTTTCTGCTGTTTTTTCACCCGACGATTGATCAGCACGAGTCGGAAAGTACGTTTGAAGGCAACCAGTACATCACTCCTCTGTCAGTAGATCACCCTGGTGAACCCGGGGCTTTTGAGACGAAGCAGCTGTTTTACGCAAGTGGAGGAGACAGGCACCGCGTTCACTTTGACGAAGGAATGGATTTTGTCACGAGAACGGTTGATGCGACCAGGTATGTGGAAGAAGGAGAATGGCCGGGTTGGCGGAGCCGCTTTTGGGGATTCGATGAGAGTGCGTTCCCGCTGAACGGGGAAATGTGGCTTCCGGAAGGGGAAGGGCCCTTTCCGATTGTCCTTATCGCGCACGGCAATCATCGAATGGAAAATTTTTCAGACGAGGGATATTCTTATCTTGGGGAACATTTAGCGAGTCAAGGCTATGCTGTAGCTTCTATCGACCAGAACTTCGTGAATTTCTCCAACTGGACAGGAATACCTGATGAAAACATGCGGCTTCGAGCCTGGCTGTTTATGCAGCATATGCTCGAACTGAACAGGCTGCAAAATGAGGAGGATCATGTGCTTTCCGGAAGGCTGAATATGGAACAAATTACGTTGATCGGCCATTCCAGGGGCGGACAGGCGGCGGCTATGGTACCGGATTACGAACGATTTTTTGAAGGGGATTTTACACTTTCCGGTATAGAGGATCTGCCGGTCGCATCGGTGATCGGTCTTGCTCCTACAGATCAGACGGTTGATGACGAAAGGGCCGCTCCCTCAGGAGTGAACTATTTAACGCTGCACGGAGCCAGGGACGGAGATGTGCATAATTTCCGCGGTGACAGACAGTATGGGCGCACCACTGTGGAAGGGGAAGAACTGAAAGCAGCTATTTATATAGCGGATGCTAATCACAGCCAGTTTAATACGGCCTGGGGGCGGGCGGATATGCGCCTCCCTGGGGGCATGTTTTTGAGCAGAAAGCAAATGATGGAGCCGGAAGATCAGCGTGCGGTTGCGAAAACATTCATCACGGCGTTTCTGCATGCCACGATTCGAAACCAAACCCAGTATGAGCTGCTATTCCGGGACGTACGCTACGGTGCAGACTGGCTTCCGGACACCAGCTACGTATCGCGCTTTCAGACTGGGCATTATGAGCCTCTCGTCACGTTTAATCGAAATAATGACCGCAGCGAATTTCCGGAAGGGGTCGCAGCCGAGGCCGAAGGGTTTACAGAGTGGGCGAAAACATCAACAGAGGATCGCGCTGGGAATCGGAAAGCAGCTGATGGTGTGATCTTGGAGTGGGGAGACAGCGGAACCTACCGGCTTTTGCTTCCTGAAGAGTATCGGAATGACTATTTTAGTGGAGATGAAGATGCTCTCACGTTTTCGATGTCGCAAATGGACCGCGAGCTGGGAGGGGAGCTTAGAGGTTCTACCGATCCTTCTCTGGAAATCGGTCTGCTGTTTGAAGATGGAGAAACCGTTGATATTCCCCTTCAGGCCTACTACGATATTCCATCAGCCATCTGGACTCAGTATTCCCGATATCCATTTTTGGAAGATCAGTTCCGGGACGGCAAGTATGAAGAAGCGATCGAACCTGTCTTTCAAACGTATGTGATCCCTGCCGCTTTATTTGATGGGTATGCACCGAGTGAGCTTGCTGCGCTGGAATTCCGGTTCGGTGAAGGTCCCGGACGGATGATTATCGATGACATCGGTTTCGAGCAGCTTAATGACTAAATGTCTGCTTCTGATAGAAAAACCAGGCACTTGAAAGGTCCTGCCAGCTGCTGAATTCGGAGGACCGCGGCTCAAAACGAGGCGAAGCTCCGGCATACAGCGGAAGGAGAGCCGAGCCCGGTCTCTCCGGAAAACGAGTGACCTCAGAGAGAGCGTTATTCATCCTTAAAGACGTTATCGACACACTGCCAGGCTGGAAGTCCATGCTTCCAGCCTGGTTTTTAACGTGGATGAGTAACTTGCTCATTCGGATCAGGTTCATACCTAGTGGCTGCTTCATGCAGCTGCTGGAGAAACGCTTCGTTATAAGCAGCGGTTTGATAAGGCCGTGCACGGCTTAAATCGAACGTTCTCCCACACGATCGATGTGCGCAGGTGACCTGCTCCGCTTCTGGTGCCAGTACATACGGCCGCCGCTTTTTGCAAGCTGGACAGGTTGCCCGGACCATAACAGCCACTGGATCCTTCCGGTAAGCGCCGTCCGTTTCATCCCGGGAAAGCTTCGTCTCCTGCTGAAACAAAAAAGCGTTGGTTGCTGCGCGGCCGGTTCGCTTTATTAAAGTTTCCAGCTTCAGCTTTGGCGCTTTATTTTTCGTCGGGCGCTTAGTGACGGTAATCCTGTCGTATTCATCGATTTCAAGCAGTCCGTACCGGTTTGGCACTTCCTCCTTCGAAAGCAGTCCTGATGGAGTCAGGAGGTAAGCGTATGTCGCTACCGCCTCGTAACCCAGCTCATCCTGCAGAATATGATCACGCAAAAAATCACTTCGTGTTGCTTTTACTTCAATGATCCGGGATTCCTTTCGTTTCATGTTAATCCCGACGGCATCAGCGGTCCGCTTTCGCCGCTTTACAACAAACTTTACTTCTGTTGCACATAAATCGGTCATTTTATCCTTCAGCCATAGAAGCGCCTGGTGTTTAAGATGCTTATGAACAGTACTTTCCATAATGAATGTGGCTCTCCTTTATCGTGTGAATTACGTCAGCAAGAAAACATCAATCAGGAAGATACCAATTAACGCTGCCTGGATCAGTGCTTTTGCAAATGTGCTCGTCAAAAAGCCGAGCAGTGTTCCAACGGCGGTTTTGGCCGCCTGAGCCAATGTCCGTTTCTGCACAAGCTCCGTTGCCATGACAAGCAGAAAGGGTACGAACAGGATGCCAAATGGCGGTACAACAAAAGTGCCGATAATCAAGCCAATGGTAGCCGCCGTCATTCCGTGTTTAGTTGACCCGTATTTTTTTACGAAGTACATACTGGCTGCATAATCTGCTACGAAAATGATAATCGTTAACAGCACGAGCGACAGCCATGTATACCAGCTGACTCCTGCTCCGTCGATGAAGAACGCATACAGGATAACGCCTGCCCAAATGACAAGCACAGAAGGTATGATAGGGTAGAGCAGGCCAACGAAGCTCAAAAGAAACAGAGCGGCAATGACCACCCAAATAAGCAGTTCCACGTAATTCCTCCTCTAAAAAGCTTTTTCCTGCCTGATAGCAGCAGTTTGCAGTTTTTTCATGAGATGCGGCGTCCTCCGCAGCACGTAATAGCTGGTGCCGTTTCTGCTTTGATAAGCGGGGTTGCGCTGAATCAGTCCCTGCTCTTCAAGTTCGTTGACGGCTGGTGTAACGTTTTGCACGATGCAGAGGTGATCCTTGGACGAATGCTGAATCAGCCGCCAGAGAATCTGTTTTTCCCGCCGCTCAAGCTGTTGAAGCTTTCGCCATACCGGCCGTTCGCTTTCCGGGAGCTGTTCTTCTGTCAGTTTCATCGTCCGCCTCCTCCCCGCTGGGAATCATGCATTTACTTATAGTATAATGGAAAACGGAACCAATCAACACTATCAGCCTTTATCAGATAGTGTCAAAGGAGGACCTTCATTATGAAAGCGTTTGTACATGCTGGAGAACCTGGACTGAAGGGGACTGCGGTAAAGGATATACCGAAACCGGAGCCCGGTGCAGGAGAGGTCAGGCTGAAAGTCGTTACAGCCGGCTTGAATCATCGGGATTTGTTCGTGCTTCATCGACATACGGAAGATAATCCGCTCGTGATCGGTTCTGATTGTGCCGGGATCGTGGATAAGCTGGGGGAAGATGTAGAAGGACTGGAGGAAGGAGAGGCAGTTGTTGTGAACCCCGGGCTGCACTGGGAGGAAGAAAGTCCGGCACCACCGGAGGGCTTTGAAATTCTCGGGTTTCCCGGTGACGGCACTTTCGCGGAATACGCTGTAGTACCGGCTTCTTCACTGGAGCCGAAGCCCCCTCACTTATCATGGGAGGAGGCAGGAGTCTTTTCGCTTGCTGCGTTAACTGCTTACCGTGCGCTGTTTACTCGCGGAGGCCTGCAAAGTTCGCATACGGTCCTACTTCCCGGCGTAGGCGGAGGAGCTGTAACACTGATGCTCTTGTTTGCCAAAAAAACTGGTGCGAGGGTGATAGTCACGTCCCGCTCTGAAGCAAAGAGACGTATGGCGCTTGAAGCTGGTGCCGATGCAGCGATCGACAGCTCTGGAAACTGGGAAGAGCAGCTTGAAGGAGAAAAGGTGGATCTCGTAGTTGAAACCGTTGGAGCAGCAACGTTTCAGAAATCTCTGGATCAGCTAAAAAAAGGCGGCACGATGGTGATGTTTGGAGCTTCTGCGGGTGATGAAGTAAAGCTGAATCTGCGTGAATTCTTTTATGGGCAGTACAATTTACTCGGGTCTACTATGGGGAGTCATGAAGAATATCGGGATATGCTTGCCTTTATCAGTAAGCACAATATTCACCCGCTCATGGACAAGACCTTTTCGCTGAAGGATGCTAATGAAGCATTTCAGCGCATGGAGGAATCCGGGCAGTTTGGAAAAATAGCCTTTCGCATTTCCGGGGAGGTGGAAGAATGAAATTCCGCCCGGCTCGCGTCGAGCAGTTTTTCCGGACGTATGTGATTCAGCATTTTTCCATTTCGCCGGATGAGAAGCGCATGCTTTTTTCAACGAATCTCAATGGGAAAATGAATGTATGGGCGATGGATTTACCGGATGGCTTTCCATATTTGTTCGCGCAGACCGGTCAATCAGCCCAATTTTTAAAAGAGGATAAACGTGGTTCCTGTGTGATTGCCGCATTCGATAAAGACGGAGACGAGAACTATCAGCTGCATGCACTGCCGCCGGCAGGCGGGCTTCCGGAACAGCTTTTTGAAGCACGTCCAGGAGAAAAGCACTTTTTTCATGATCTCCGCGAAGACGGCAGTCTTTATTTTTCATCGAGCAGAGGCAACCCATCTTTTTTAACTGGATGGCGCTACGACTTGGAGAGCCACTCGCTTGAACAGCTGTTTGAAGGAAAACGAGGTGCCGCGTTTTTTAAAGCGGTAAGTCCGGATGGAACCCTTGCGGTTGTAAGCGAAATGCGTGCTAATACGCACGTTCCTGCCTATGCGGTTTATGAGGGAGAATGGCAGGCCTTAAGCCGTACACCTGATGAGCCTCATGTAACGGGAGATGCTGTTTTTACAGATGACCATACGCTGTTTATGGTAACAAATGAGGAAGCGGAGTTTTCTTTTTTAACAAAGGTGGATTTGAGAGACGGAAGCCAGCAGCCTGTGCTTTCTCTTCCGAATGAGAGCATTACGTCGCTTAAGCGTCATGAAGAAAGTGGAGATTTGATTTTCACAACGGAAAAAGGAGTCGCAGATAAGCTTTACCGATGGCGCAGCGGCGCTGCTGATCCGGAGGAGCTGCAAGCCCCTTTCTCTATTATTCAGCAGTTTTCTATGACCGCCAGTGGCGATATTTACGTGCTGGGCATGGAAGCGGACACGCCTCTTAACATCTTCCGATACCGGGGAGACAGCTGGACGATGTTAACGAAAAACCTGGTCCCGGGCGTTCCTTCCGAAGAGTTGATTCAGCCGTCAACGGTGAGCTACACGTCGTTTGACGGTACTGACATAGAAGCTCTTCTGTTTCGTCCAAAGCCGGAAAAGGATAACGGACACATGATTTTTTGGCCGCATGGCGGTCCCCAAGCTGCGGAAAGACGACAGTACCGGGCTATGTTTCAGTCGTTTCTGCACGAAGGATATGCAGTTTTCGCTCCTAATTTCCGCGGCAGCACCGGTTATGGATCTTCCTTTGTGAAGCTGGTTGAACAGGATTGGGGGGAAGGGCCCCGTCTGGATTGTACAGCCGGAATTGAATGGCTCTTTAAAGAAGGATACTGCAGCCCGGATCGGCTGTTTCTGATTGGGGGCAGCTACGGTGGCTATATGGCGCTGCTGCTGCACGGCCGTCACAGCGATTATTTCCGCGCTGTGGTCGATATTTTCGGGGTATCCAATTTGTTCACATTCATTAAATCGGTGCCGGATCACTGGAAGCCAATTATGGATCGCTGGCTCGGAGATCCGGTTAAAGATAAAAAGCGACTGGAAAAGGACTCCCCGATTACGTATCTTCACGGCATGAAAAAGCCGATGCTGGTCATTCAAGGGGCGAACGACCCTCGCGTCGTGAAAGAAGAATCTGATCAAATCGTAGAAGCTTTAAAACGTCAGGGCACTGAAGTAGATTATCTCGTCCTGGACGATGAGGGACACGGTTTCTCGAAAAAAGAAAATGAGATTCGAGTCTACCGCCGTATGCTCGATTTTTTGGCCGAGCATCAGCAGTAAGCAGCTGTTTTTGGCTTTGCCAGGCTGGCATACAGAACGACCCGCTCCGTTTAACTGGAGCGGGTCGTTCTGGCTGTTGAAAAAAGTCTTTCAACTTATATGTTTATTCGTTTGATTGTATTTTTCTCTGCTTACATAGTCTTCCGTGGGCTGGCCTTCAGCTATTTCTCAGAGTGACCCCTATATGAAGGGAAGAAAGGCAAGGGAGGATGGCGCGGCTTCCACGGGCATGCCGGACGCATCGGGAAAACGGCTCTGTTTGTTGGAGAACAACGTCACGACAGGCAGACGCGACTGTTTTTTTACGTTTATCATGCGTTCGATGAAGGACTGGTATCTCTATTTAACATCAAAACGCCTCATCGGAAGGTTCTATCCGTATGGAAGCCGATCGTGCCTTCATAAATAGACACATGAAACGCACTGCCAGCTGCCTGCATCGAAGGAGCTCGACTCCGGGAGGATCAGAACGAGGCGAAGATCCAGCGCTTCCGATGGAAGAAGGGAAAGCCGAGCCCGTTCCCTCCGGAAAGCGAGTGTCCGCAGATACAGGCAGGTGTAAGGATATTTACTATAAAATACTTTATCAACACTCTGGACGACCCGCTCTGTTTAACTGGAGCGGGTCTTTGTTTACCGGTGCAGGTAACGAGCAGTGGTGAGAAAAAGATAGTCAGACGATTTTGAGGCGATTCATCAGGTTGACACGCCGGCTGATTAGTGGTTAAATAGAACGTGCGTTCCCGTTTTGCTGGTGTTTAAGGTCTGCCAATTCGGGTAAAGAACTTCACTTTTCTTTCTTCATTTTTGTCCGTATATCACTGCGCGGCTCCCAGCATGAAAACTGATAGGACGGTTTTGTTACATATCCAAGGCGTACACACGTGTACGTCATCCCGTCTGCTGTTTTCGCTGCAGAAAAATGCTGGCACGTAGCGCAGCAATGATAGCGTGACGTCATAATGAAGGACCTCCTCAATCAAGCATGATGCTTTTTATTGTAGCAGAGGAGAACCGTCCGTGAAAGGTATTCATTTTTATAAGGAGGCGTTATGCAATGATTCCATTTGTCAGTGTTACCAGTGGTGAGTCAGGATCAGGTGCAACGACGACTGCGGTTAACCTCGCTGTATCGCTCGCATTAAGCGGCAGGCGCGTACTGTTAATTGACTGTTCGGAAAAGGCTGATTGCCTGATTGGTGCGGCAGGCACTGCAGATGGAAGCGTTCCGTATACTCCGCTGCTGAAAATCATGCAGGCCCGCTCAGAAGAGCTGCCGAGGCTGAAGGATGAAGCGGAAAATGGAACGTTCGAATGGATCATTGCAGATGTCCCGCACGCGGCTTATGAGATCTGGGGAAATCTTAGCTCTCAAACGGTTCTGGTGACTACGATGGAGGAAAGCTCCATCCCTTGTGCAGACGGTGTTGTAGGAAAGCTGGAGTCCATCGGTGTTTCGCCCGCTGTCATGCTGAATCGGTACGACCCTGAGAAAGACAGAACGATGGCAGCCTGCCTGTCCTATACATTAACGGATAATGTGATCGGCTGGATTACAAATATGGATTCCTCTGCCTCACGATTTCCTGTTGCGCTTTACCCGGACCAAGATACGGCTCAGCGCTTCCGGCACGCAGCCCGTAATCTAAAAGATGGCACAAACCGGCCATACCGAACGCTTCGTCCCCTGTCCCCTTACGGACGCGGATGGGAAAAACTGACTTCGTTCCTGCAGCTGGATGCAGGAGATCGTCGTATTAAATAAGGAGTCTGCTATGTGGATGTTGATTTTACTGGCAGCTGCGGCTGCAGCTGCCGCCATCGGCGGATGGATATCCTTTGAACGCCGTCGTCGCCGCGTTAAAGCGAAATTGTATGACCGGGCTTATTATACGGTAGCCAGGTTTTCAAACCGGACCCGTAAACCTGGAGCCTGAGCATCATCGATACGAAAAAACGCTTCCGCAAAGCCAGCAGGCTTCGGAAGCGTTTTTTTAATACGTTGATTTTCAGCTGGAGTCGCTCGCGAGTCCGGCAACGTGCAGCCGATCTTCAGGAAGAACCGCATGCACGCCTTTTACACCATTAACGACCTGGGTGATGCGGAGATCTACGACAGCGCCGGCAAGTGCGGCGGCCTGCTCTTCTGTGATTTGAAATGCAGCAGCCATCCGCCGGTTCATGTCCCGCAGCGCATTGGCGCATGCAATGTTCAGATCCGTATCAAAACCAAAGGTAACGAGTCCGGCAGGAGTTTTTGCGTAGGGCTGGGTGAGCGTCATGTCCGGATGCAGGATGATTTGAATGCTTGCTTTATCCATCGGACACTCGATTGCTGTACCGCTTACTTCTCCATCACCCTGGGCTGCATGGCCGTCGCCAGCGTATAGCATTGCTCCCTCCGTTTCTACGGGGAGAAAAAGGCTGCTGCCTGCTGTCAGCTCCCGGCAGTCAATGTTTCCGCCGGTATAGTAAGGAGGAGGGGTCGGATAGACGTCTCTTCCTCGCGGCTGCAGGGCAATCAATCCAAGAAAAGGCTGCATCGGAACCGTGTAGGAGACGTCTCCTATGTCAGCAGTAGCCGTTGAGGTCTCTCGGTCAAGACGCCAGTCGATCGCCGTCCGATCACCCGTCAGCTGCATGGCCTCGCTCTGCCAAGTGCCGGCTCCGCCACCCCAGCTCCGTCCATACCAGCCGGTTTCAAGCTTTTGGATACGTACTTCGACCGTCATGCCGGGGGATGCTCCTTGAATCTCGATCGGACCGATAACCGGATGCTTTGGATCGGCTTCTTCTGCAGCCGGTCGAAGCGTTCGTACTGCTTTTCCCGGTTCAGGGCTGTATCCCCATTCGATATCTGGTGTTTGAAATGTAATGATGTCCTCTGAGGCAGCTGTCAGAACAGGATCGTAGTCCCGGCTGAACGAGCCGCGCAGCACACTTTGACTCAAAGGAATCGTATGATGCATCATGCAGGTCAACTCCTTTTGTGAAATGTTCTCTGTGAGCATGACACAGCCGTTCGCATTTGCAAAGTATTATGCATACGTTACCCGAATCAGTTGTTCCGGCTTTAACTCGGTTCCTTCTATATAAATACGTTTTTCGCTAAGGACGGGAACACCGACTGCACTGTAGACGGCGCCATCTTCCCAAAAAAGAAGCTCGACTTCGAACCCTTGAAAAGAAGCGGTATGAAGCCGTTCTCCGAAAAGGGCCCAGTCTTCAGAGGTGAGGGAGGGCGGCGGTGTGCGTTTCTGCAGTTCCGCCCGCTTTTTCAAGGCAGCCGTATGCTCGTGCAGCATCATACGGCTGCCTTCCCACATTAAATTTCCTCGCTTTAAATAACGATCTTTCATTTAAAGTGACCTCCAATTCGCTGCGCTCTCTCTTGAAACTGGGAAGCAGGCAGCTTGGAGGAAGCCCGCCTGACGGCATGTTTGCCGAACCGGTCGTGGAGCCGGTCAGTCATGTAGCCGAGCTCCCGGGAAGCAAGCTGTTTGCCGGGATCCCGAAATAGATTCAGCTGGATACAGCCATCGGGCGAAAGTCCGGAAAGAGACACATGAATCCGGCGGACGGGAAAGCCGGACCAGAAGCGGCGGAGCAGGGAAGCGGCAGCTGCGAAGACGGCCGAAGCGGCGCTGGAAGGTTCCTGCATGGAGATGCTGCGGTGAAAGCCGCCGGCTGGACCGGAAGCCCCGCAGGAAACAGTTATTCCTGCTTTCAACTCCCGACGGGCCCTGCTGCAGACTTCATCGCACAGCTCGAGCAGCACGAGTTCAATGTCTTCCAGACGAACGTACTCAGCCGGCAGTGTCATGCCGTTGCCGATCGCTTTCTGACCGGAAAAGGTCTCGGTGGTAACCGGAGAATGATCAACGCCCTGTGCATTCATCCACAGCACCTGACCGTGAATGCCCCATCTTGAGCGGACTTCTTCAGGTTTCAGTGCGGCAAAGTCGCCAATGGTCTGAAGACCGCGCATTCGGAGGTGGCGGCTCATTTTCGCGCCGGCCCGGAACAGCTTTTCGACCGGAAGAGGCCAGAGCCTGGATTCTACATCGTCTGACGTGAGCCGGGCCTGGCCGCTGCTGCTCTTCTTTGCAAACAAATCACACGCCATCTTAGCAAGCACTTTATTGTCGCCGATCCCGACACGTGCATAGACTCCCGTTTCCTGATAAACAGCTTCCTGAACGGCAGCAGCCGTCTTCTCCGGCGAACCGAAGAGGCGAATGGATCCGGATACATCCATAAACTGCTCGTCAATACTGTAAGGTTCCACTTGATCAGTAAACGTTTCAAAAATATCGGTGATTCGCAGGGACCAGTCGAGATAGTCCTGCATATGTGGGGGGACAATGCGCACGTTCGGGCACTTCAGCCGTGCGTCACGGAGGCGCTCTCCATTTGTAATACCAGCCTGCTTGGCTTCCGGACTTGCAGCAAGAATAACGCCGGATGGGCGCGAAGGAGCACCTGACACGACAAGCGGCGTTCCGGGGGCAAGTCCATACTTCTGCTGTTCCACTGAGGCGAAAAACGATTGCATATCGATAAGAAAAATAGTCTGGTTCATGTGGCACTCCTCCTGATGGAATCACTATGTTTATCTTACTCTGAACGAAAAAGCAGGTCAAGAACACATGTTCGCTTATTTATTTCCGCTTTTCGGTGATCATCAAACCTGATTTGATTCAAAAAAAACAGATTTGGGAGCAAATAACAGATGTAATCGATTTCATGATCTGATTGATGTGCATATGCGATAATACTCTTTAAAATAGGAGGAGCAGAAAGCTCAGAGCGTATTGAGAAAGCAGAGTCGGCAAAAATGCAAAGAAGCCGGCTACAGCTGACTCGTCTTCTCTGCAGTGTACTGCTATGATAAAGAGCGTTAAACAGACTGGACGTCTGCATAAATGAATCAGGAGGAACAGAACTATGTTTTGGATTCAGTTCGCGGTCGTTCTGGCCGCTATCGTAATAGGAGCACGAATCGGGGGTATCGGCCTCGGCGTCATGGGCGGGGTCGGCCTTGCCATTTTGACGTTTGGTTTCGGTCTGGAGCCGACGTCGCCGCCGATTGATGTCATGCTGATGATTGTGGCGGTTATCACAGCGGCCGGTGCCCTGCAGGCCTCTGGCGGTATGGATTATCTGATCGGGCTTGCGGAGAAAATCCTGCGCAAAAACCCGCAGCGCATCACATTTATGGCTCCGGTAGTCACCTATTTCTTCACTTTTTTTGCTGGAACCGGGCACGTCGCCTACACGCTGCTTCCTGTTATTTCTGAAGTTGCACAGGAATCGAAAGTACGGCCGGAGCGACCGATGTCCATCGCTGTCATTGCTTCGCAGCAGGCGATCACAGCCAGCCCGATTTCAGCTGCAACCGTTGCCTTAGTAGCTCTGCTGGCGCCGTTCGACATTACGCTCTTTCAAATTCTTGCCGTAACCATTCCGGCAACCTTTACAGCGATTATGATTTCTGCTTTCGTGATTCGGAAGCGGGGAGCTGAGCTGGAGGACGACCCGGAATATCAAAAGCGCGTGAAAGAAGGGTTGCGTCCTGCCGCAGTGAGAGAAAATACCGCAGAGGTAACAACCGTATCAAAGCTTTCGGTCTGGCTGTTTCTGGCTGCTGCGATGCTGATCGTTCTGCTTGGAAGTATTCCGGAGCTTAGACCTTCCTTTGCGGTAGACGGCGAAATGGAGCCGCTGTCGATGCCGTATACGATTCAGATCATTATGCTGACAGTTGCTGCAATCATCATTCTGGCAGGGAAAGTTAATGTGAATAAACTGGCAGAGGGAAGCGTATTTCGTGCAGGAGTTGTAGCTGTCGTTGCGATATTCGGGATTGCCTGGATGGGGGATACGTTCTTCCAGGCGAATATGGATCAAATTGAACCAGCGGTGCAGGGAATGGTGGAAACGGCCCCGTGGATCTTTGCATTTGCTCTGTTCTTCATGTCGATATTCCTGAACAGCCAGGCGGCTACAGTCAGCGCGCTGATGCCGCTTGCAGTAGGATTAGGCATCAACCCGCTGTTTCTGATTGCCATGTTCCCGGCAGTAAATGGCTATTTCTTTATTCCGAACTACGGTCCGCTTATTGCCGCAATCAACTTTGACCGCACCGGAACAACCAAAATCGGAAATTATGTATTTAACCACAGCTTTATGATTCCGGGACTGGTTGCGATTATTAGTGCCGTTGCATTAGGGTTTGCCTTTACGGCATTGTTCTAAAGCAAGTAAAACAAAAGAAGCCGTCCAGGCCGAGAGGCTGGGCGGCTTCTGTTTTAGCGGTAGAAAAGGTCTACCACGTATTTTCAGTAAAAAGACGGCGTACGCCGCTCACCTGCATCTGCTCAAACGGTGCACGTCCTCCGACAGAAAAGGTGACAGCGTGCTTCATCGTAAGGCTGCGGTGGAGATAAACCGTAATTCCATCGACATCAAACTGGTGATAAGCTTCTTTGTTCTCCGGCTCCGCGTGGGAAATATCATGATCAATCAGAATCCGTTTGTTTTTAATCAATCCCGGAAATACAAACGGATCAACCGTTACGACACCGCCCTGTTTCAGCAGCCATTGACGCGTACGCGTATTCATACGAACATCCATACAGTACAACCCTCCATAAACAAATATTTCTGGCGGCGGGAACCGGAGAACCCGCCTGATGCCAACAGAAAATCATGACGCATCACGTTTTTCCTGACCCAAATATAAACCGTATAAAGAGGGTAGGTAAATAAACCTGAATACTCAGATTTAAAAATAGTCAATCGTTTATTTACTCTTTTTAATCCCTTTTTATGTAAAAACAAAGTAAGCGGTTTCTGTACTGTCAGAAACGGCCTTATGCTACAATAAAACAGGTCTCAGATAAGAAGAAATCAAGGAGTGGTAGGATGAAAGTCATAAATATCGGAAACAGTCCTTTGCAGGCAGGGGAAGTAGCCCTGGGGTGCATGCGGATGGCAGACATGAGCCCGAAGGATGCAGAGAATGTAATCCGTACAAGCCTGGAAGAAGGGGTCACGCTTTTCGATCATGCAGATATTTACGGAAAGGGAGCTTCAGAGGAAGTGTTTGGAAAAGCCATTGACTTAAAAGGTGCCGATCGTGACAAGATGATTCTTCAGTCAAAATGCGGGATCCGCAGCGGGTTTTACGATTTTTCCAAGGAACATATCGTGACTTCCGTTGACAGTATTCTGAAGCGGCTCGGAGCAGATCATCTGGACATTCTTGTCCTCCACAGGCCTGATGCACTGATGGAGCCGGAAGAGGTGGCATCGGCATTTTCGGAGTTGAAAAAAAGCGGGAAAGTTAATTATTTCGGGGTGAGCAACCATCATCCCGGACAAATGGAGCTGCTAAAACAGTACGTAGACGTGCCGCTGATCGTTAATCAGGTTCAGCTTAGCCTGATGCATACACCAATTATCGATGCCGGGCTGCAGGTTAACATGCACCGGGATGGCGCGATTCACCGGGATGGGATGCTGCTGGAATACTGCAGAAAAGAAAACATCACCATTCAGGCCTGGTCACCGTTTCAGCACGGCATGATCGAAGGACCGTTTATTGACAATGATGACTTTCCGGAACTAAATAAAAAGCTGAGAGAGCTTGCTGAAGAAAAGGGGATATCGAAAACAACTGCAGCAGCAGCCTGGCTTCTGCGTATACCAGCTTCCATTCAGCCGGTAGTTGGATCGATGACTCCGGAACGGATCCGTCAGGCCGCCGCTGCTTCAAAGGTCGATCTGACCCGCGAAGAATGGTATGGACTTTATACAGCTGCAGGCAACGACCTGCCGTAAAGGAGGCAGCCCGTTATTTTACGTGGATCACTGCTCATGATGCTTGTTGTGCTGATATATTCAGGCAACATACTCACCGGCAAGGCAATTAACGATCTGCCGCCATTTACAATCGCCTTTCTGCGCCTCCTGTTTGCCTTTATCCTGCTGGCGCCGTTCGCCTGGCGCACCGCTTGGAAGCATCGGGATCTATTTCTGGAAAAGCGACGGCCTTTTATCTGGATGACGATAACAGGCGTGACGTTCTTTAATACATTCATATATGCTTCACTGCAATTTACAACTGCCTCTAATGTAGCTGTGCTGGAAACAGCTATACCTGCAGTTACCATTCTACTCGCTGCGATGCTTTTAAGTGAGAAGCTCGGCTGGCGTCAGTGGACCGGAGCAGCTGTATCCGGGGCCGGTGCACTGTTTGTCGTCACCGAGGGAGCGCTGTTTACGGGGAGAGGCATTGAATGGAATCCGGGAGATGTACTGATGATAGGAGCTGTGCTTTGCTGGTCTGCCTATTCTCTGCTTGTCAAAACCTATATGGGATTTTTTCCGGCATTTGCGGCGGTTTTTGTCATGAACGGTCTTTCTGTCGTCATTCTACTTCCATTCACAGCTGCAGAATGGTTTCTGCTGGGCCTGCCGCAGCCTGGATTGCCCGAAACAGCCGGAATTGTATATCTCGGCATCTTCCCGTCCATCGTTGCGCTGATCCTGTTTAACAAAGCCGTCGGTGAAATGGGAGCAGCAAAAGCGTCTGTTTTTCTTAATTTGCTTCCCGTCTTTACGATGGCGGGAGCCGCAGCCTGGCTTGATGAAAGTGTCAGGCTTCCGCATATTGGAGGAGCACTCATTGTGATGATGGGGGTATGGATGACGGCTTCCAGCAGAGGGAAAGAAAAGAAATAATAAAAAAGGGGTTTCCTTTTTAGGTTTCATGTACTATACTAGGAAATAGCTTATTGAGGTTCGGCTATGAAAGTAAGTGAAGAACTGGAAAGTTCCTCTTGCACGAATAAAAGAACTGCTCAATCAAGTAATATTATGCGGTTAAAATAACCGCGCAGGAGGATTATGCATGACTCAAGGTACAGTAAAATGGTTTAACGCAGAAAAAGGTTTCGGTTTCATCGAGGTAGAAGGACAGGACGACGTATTCGTACACTTCTCCGCGATTCAGGAAGAAGGATTCAAGTCTCTGGAAGAAGGTCAGACTGTTTCTTTCGAAATCGAGCAAGGACAGCGTGGACCACAGGCTGCTAACGTAACAAAGGGCTAATAACCAGCAGCATCTACTGTTCAAAGCAACACCAATTCACATTTTTGATCGCTTATTGAGATTTCAATCGTCACGTAAGATGAAGAACTAGTCAGTTCCTCTTGCACGATAATACGAGAGCTCAATTAAGTAATAAATATGCGGCACAGACCGCGCAGGAGGATTATCCATGACTACAGGTACAGTAAAATGGTTTAACGCAGAAAAAGGTTTCGGTTTCATCGAGGTAGAAGGACAGGACGACGTATTCGTACACTTCTCCGCTATTCAGGAAGAAGGCTTCAAGACTCTTGAAGAAGGTCAAACTGTTTCTTTCGAAATCGAGCAGGGTCAGCGTGGACCACAAGCTGCTAACGTAACAAAAGCATAATATCCTTTTTTAAGGATACAGAACTTCCGGGGGTTCTCCGGGAGTTTTTTTTGGGTTCTATAATATTTGTTGGGGTTTTAACACAATGGTGGCATAAAAAAACACGCAGGCTCCAATTCCTTTATACTTGAATTGCTGAGAAACAAGACAAAGGAGTGGAGCTGCGTGCACCTGCATGTTATCACAAAATCCATTGGATTAGAAGGCGTCATCGTGACCAACTGGACTTATCACAATCGAACCATTCAGATTCATGTCGAACTGCCTAAACGCCGACATACCTGTCCGGCCTGTCAGCGAAAGACTAGACGGATGCCCGATTACCGGATCCAAAAGCTGGATCATCTGAAACAGGCGGAGCGCTGGACGGTCGTGTTTTACCGAAAGCGCCGCTATGTCTGTTCCTGCGGAAAACGGTTCGCAGAAAGCGCCCCTTTCGTGGCACGGTATCAGCGTCAGACCATCGAGTGGAATCAAATGCTTACGCTAAAAGTCGTGAAAGCCAAAACGTTTACCGATACCGCAGAAAGTGCCGGTACCTCTCCCACGACCGTGATGCGCCGGTTTGACACCCTGGCCGCCCCGCAATGGAAGGCGGTAACCGAACTGCCTCCGGTGATTGCGATTGATGAGTACAAAGGGGATACACGGGCCGGCAAGTTTCAATTGATTATCGCGGATCCAGTCACCCGGCAGCCGCTGGACATTCTCCCGGATCGCCGGGCGGATACCCTCAAAGCGTATTTGCGGGAAAAGGGTCAGCGGGTCACCACGGTGGTGATGGACATGAGCCACAGCTTTAAGCATGCCGTGAACCAGGCACTCGGCCGACCGGTGATTATCGCCGACCGCTTTCACTATTGCCGGTATGTTTATTGGGCTTTGGAACGAGTCCGGCGCCAGGTCCAACAGTCATTTGATGACTACGACCGCAAAACCTGTAAACGGATGCGTCACGTGTTTTACAAGCGGGAAGCGAAGCTGACGGCGAAGCAGCGCTGGCACCTGGAACGCTTTCTGGCGAAGTCAGACGATCTGCGACAAGCACATGCGTTAAAGGAATCGTTCTGTGTTTGGCTGGATCAGGCAAAGGAACGAGGCGACCAGGATCTGGCGACGACCAAAACCTCCCTGCATGCGTTTTACCGCAAGGTAAAGAAATCCGGATTAGATGCCTTTCTTTCCGCCATCCAGACCCTCCAGAACTGGCAGCCGGAGATCATGAACAGCTTTGCCTATGGATATACGAACAGCTTTGTGGAGGGATTGAACAACCAGACGAAAGTGCTCAAGCGGAATGCCTTCGGCTTTCAGCGCTTTGATCGCTTTCGCATGCGCATCTTATTGCATCATCAGTACAAGGATATCAAGACTGGAATTGGATAAGGGGCAGGCGGAAGAACCACCTACCCCAACAATTGACTTAGAACCTTTTAATTTAACAGAAAGCGGTATGAAAAAACTATGTACATATATACTTAAAGAGAAGAGATGTAAACATGATCAGCGACTGCTGAAAAAATCTAATAAAGAAAAAACTCGAATAATTCAATAGTTGAAAAATAGCCAGATGTAAATAACAAACAATCTGTACTGCCGCAAAAATCCATCTAACAGCAGGAAAAATGTGCTTAATAGCGAACACTACAAAAGAGAACTAATTTGCACGGGGGGATGAAACTATGCACGTTTTATATCAGGAGATTGGAAAACGATGGGCTGTCATGAAGTCAAACGCGAAACAAATGGCGTTACATTTACAGGCTAACAGTCAATTCATGCAACAAGGTAAGTATATTGTGTTCGCTAACTATGCATTTAATAAAAATAACAGGCGGTTGTTTTACAATACATTTAATATAGTCAGAGAAAGCTCGGTTATAAAACATTTTCTAAAACAGTCAGGAAGTCGGCTGTTTACAGTGAGTGTAACAAGCGCTGAGAAGGATGATTTTCAAGCTGGAATCATGATCGTCACACGAGGCGGCGAATTAAAGCTATTTGATTTTTCCAAAGAAGAAGTAATGACAATTTATAAAGACAAAAAACAAATGATGCATGAAGCTGAAGCTTGGTCTGTCTTCAGTCCGTATTATCCGATGCCGGAGCTTATTGAGACTAATCAAGACACAATGACAATAAGAGAATCATTTGTATGGAACAGACCAAACAATATATGGAGTATTCAAGAAAAAGAAGAAGTGATGAATTCTGTACTGAAGCATACCGGATCGATGATTCGAAGTCGCATTCACTTATCATCAACAACTTCAGGAACAGAACTTGCAGCAGATATGGGAAATGGACCACTAAATCAACTATGGCCTGAATTAGTTCGTACAGCAGAGCCGCTGATGGCCGTTCGACTGCCGATTATAGAAACACATGGTGACTTGTATTTCCACAACATATTAAAACGGAATGATGGAACGATTTGTATCATAGATTGGGAAGGGTGGAAAAAAGCAACAGTGTTATATGATTTATTCAATTGGATATTTGAAGAAGCAAGACGATTTCGCGATGGTACTCTTTGTATACGCTATAGAAAAGGCTATTACGATGAAGTACTAGTAAGTGTATTAAGCGGTGCAGGACTTGATTTTAGAAGTGCTCCGAGAGAAAGCTGGATTAGTTTATTTTTATTGGAAAGGATGCACTTACATCTGGAATCAGGAGAACATTTTCAACGTGAATATGCACAAATTTATCAGCAGTTTTACGAGGACTGGGTAGTAAGACCACTCAACGAAGTAAAGCAGAAGAAATTCTAGTGAAACTAAAATGTATTCATTTAGTTAGTTTAGGAAGTGGTTTCCTTAACAAGAAAGTAAACTCAATAGCAGCAATTTACCCGGTAAAATCTCAGCAATACAAACATTAATGTTTTACTATGTAATGCACTCCAGGTAAATGCATAAAACAAAAAACAACACTAACTATAAAATTTTGACGGGAATGCGCGATAAAAGGTTACTTCTATTGTTAAACATGCATAAATTCAAGTATTTAAGGGACGGCTCTTTATTGAAAAGGGAAGTGTTTCTACTCGTACGTTAATATTGTATTGAATTTTGAAGAGAAGCGAATTCTCAAACGGAGCTGTCATTCCGAAAACTACTTTCCAGAAAGTGTTCACTCTCAAGCGAAAAGATTCCTGACTTTCTTGACCCCGCTGATGTTTACGTTTACCTGCAATTTAAATCAGGTATAGGCGATTTAATACTGTCAAAAAATGTCGCCACGTTAAATTGAATGGGGGTAGCATCAATTAGATACAGCGATTTAGCTAAACGAGCGTTATGAGAAAGTATTCTTCATGAGAGACGTAAGAAAAAAAGATCTCTCTTGAATAAATAGATCCAATCGTTCTTAAAAACGAATATTCACATAAAAAAAGAGAAAATAATCTAAAAAATCGGTTGACTTGTTCGTTATTACGAATTAAGCTTGTATAAAGAATTCAATAAAGAACAAAAACATTAATCTGTTCGTTATTAAGAATAGGTAGACAGGAGGCTTCAAATGAATGACAACGGTCAGGAAATCCAGCTTCGAAAAATCTTTCAATCGCTATTCCGAAAATGGTGGATTATTGTATTGCTGACAGTTTTAATCGGAGGAGGCGGCGCCTATGTATTTAAAGCAGAAACAGGCGAGCCGATGGCATCTGCTACAGCATCCGTTCTTGTCAATGACGGAGAGGGTGTTAAAGTGAACATGAAAACGCTCACGGCTATGATGAATGAACCAGCCGTACTGGAGCAGGTTGCATCGAAGCTGCCGTGGGAAACGAGCGTTGCAGCTTTAAATGGAAGTATATCTGCTGAAGAAGTGGAAGGATCACAAATCATCCGTGTGACAGCGGTAGGAGTGAATCCGGACCAAGCAGCAGAAACAGTGAATACTCTTGTAGAAACGTTCCCGGACATTGCCGGAGAAAAGGCAAATACACCGACGGCGATTGTGCTTTCAGAAGCTGATCCTGCAGAAGCAGGGTTCATAGCCGCTGAAGGAGCCGGAAGAATGATGCTGATTATGGTGGCGATAGGACTTGCAGCGGGAATTGGCAGTGCACTGCTGGTCGATGGCATGGATAGACGAATTCGCACAGAGAGAGAGGTGGAGCTGCTTCTGGAAGCTCCCGTGCTCGGTGCCACTTCAAAAATAAACAGGCTGGCCATGCGCCCTAAGAAAGTCAGAAAAAAATCCGTCGTCGTAAAAGAGGGTGAAAATGTTGTTTAAAACAAGGAAAGATATGCAGATTTTTTATACGGCAGCGGGAACAAAACTTGATCAGGAATATGGAAGAATTAAAGCAAACATCGTCTTTGGAGCTAAAAAGCGAAACACTCGAATCTTTAGCGTTTTATCTCAAAATCGTCAGGAAGGGAAGTCGACCCTGATTTCCTATTTAGGAATAGCCTTCAGTAAGGAAGAAAAAAGGGTGCTGCTCATCGATGGAAATTTTGAAAATCCAAAGCTTCATAAAATTTTCGGCATTGAAAATGATCAAGGCTTCAGCAATTTATTAGCAGACGGCGGGGGGATTCAGGAAACCGTACTTAAAACAGAATTTCCAGGCTTAAGCATTCTTCCTGCCGGAACGATCTCAAAGCAGCTGGAAACATCGATTCAGAGCAGCAGTATGGATGTGTTTCTGGAAAGTGCGAAAAGGAAATATGATTTTATCTTTATTGATACAGGTGCGCTTCAATCAACGATTACATCAAAATTACTTGCAGCTAAGAGTGACAGCAGCATCATCGTCGTCAGACGAATGAGAACGAACTCTCATGATCTTCAGGAGCTGAAAACGTCTTTAGAGAGTTACGATATTCATGTAACAGGCGCATTGTTTAACACAAGAAAGCTCGCATGGCTGAAGCGCTAATTTTTTTATAAAATTGTTCGTTATTAAGCACGTTAGTTCTTTTTAAAGTCAGGAGCCGCTGCTGTCTCCTTTATCAACGGCAGCACTCGTTTACGCTGTGGGTAGGAACCTTAGACGCAAGTCGTCGGTGGTGTGAAGTGAGGGTGGGTTAAAGGCCCGTTTTTTTCTGGTGAAGTGTCCGGACATGCCGGATAGTTCAGCAGAAAAAAAGAAAGGAGGAATAAAATGAAAAAGCGGGCATTTACCATATTGGATGCGTTGATCATAGCTGCGGCATTTACATCAAGCTTTATTATCGTGGATGTTGCAACTGTTGCATTTGATCAAATTTACTGGATCTCAATTGCCATTATTTTGATCAGCTACTTTATCAGTTCCGGCTATTTCCGTATGAACAGGCGTGTCTGGCAGTATGCGAGCATTGGAGAAATGAAGCTAATTATCAAAACGTTAACCGCGGCTGTATTCCTGAACGCGGTTATTCAGCTTGCAGTATTTAATTACATTCAATACCGGGTGCTGTTTGTTACCTGGGCGCTGATGCTGCTTGGTATTGGCGGACTGCGATTCATGCTGAGATTAAGGCAGGACAAATGGAAGCATGCCTCCGTTAAACGCAGAAGAACGATGATCATCGGAGCCGGCTCAGCAGGAACCATGCTCGCACGGCAGCTGATGCAAAATCCGGATTGTGACCTGCAGCCCGTAGTTTTTGTAGATGACGATAAGAGCAAGCGCGATCTGGATATATTATCACTTCCGGTTCATGGACCTGCCGAGCGAATTCCGGAAATAGCTGCACAATTTGAAGTTGAACGAATCATCATTGCGATTCCTTCCTTAAAAAAACGAGAGCTTTCAGACATTTACGAAGCTTGTTTAAAGACAGCTGTAAAAACGCAGGTGCTCCCGATGATCGAGGACCTGGTCACCGGAAAACTTTCTGTTAAAGAACTGCGCGATGTATCTCCGGAGGATTTGTTAGGAAGGGAAGAAGTGGAGCTGCATAAAGAGGTAATCTCAACAGGAATCGCACATAAAACGATTTTGATAACCGGAGCCGGAGGATCGATTGGTTCAGAATTGTGTCGTCAGATTGCTGCGTTTAAACCAAGTCGAATGATTCTTGCCGGGCACGGGGAAAACAGTATTTATCACATTTATATGGAGCTGAAACAAATTACTTCAGGAATCGAACTGATTCCGCTAATTGCAGATGTGCAGGATTTCCAGCGTATGCATCAAATCATGATGGAATACAGACCGCACCATGTCTATCATGCTGCTGCACATAAACATGTGCCTTTAATGGAAGTCAGCCCCCATGAGGCTGTGAAAAACAATTCTCTGGGAACCTATCATACTGCTCTGGCTGCATCCGAAGCAGGCGTTGATTCCTTTGTGATGGTGTCAACTGATAAGGCTGTTAATCCGACGAGCGTTATGGGGGCAACGAAGCGGCTGGCAGAGATGCTTATTCATCATTTAAATGAACAGAGTGCAACGGCTTTTAGTGTTGTTCGGTTTGGAAATGTACTTGGAAGCAACGGAAGTGTCATTCCACTTTTTAAAAAGCAGATTGAAGCAGGAGGACCGGTAACCGTCACCCATCCGGAAATGATCCGATACTTTATGACGATTCCGGAAGCATCGAGACTGGTTCTTCAGGCAGGCTCATTTGCAGAAGGAGGGGAGACATTTGTACTGGATATGGGCGAACCGGTAAAAATTAAAGATCTGGCAAAGAACCTGATCGCTCTAAGTGGTTATACAACAGAAGATATTCCTATTATTTATACCGGCATCCGTCCTGGTGAGAAACTTTATGAAGAGCTGTTAAATCCGGAAGAGGTACATGATGAACAAATCTACCCGAAAATTTATCTTGGAAAAGCTACTTCCATTCCGATGAACGAAATTGAACATATTTTAAACTCCTTTCATAAATGGGGTGAAGAAGAGATTAAAGAAGCTCTGCTGCAGGCTGCAAACCGAAAAACTGCTGCTCCAGCAGAAATTCCGACAGGATAAAGGAGGAATAGACAGTGAAAGTGAAAAAAGCCATTATACCGGCAGCAGGTCTCGGCACACGATTTTTACCAGCCACGAAAGCAATGCCGAAGGAAATGCTGCCGATCATCGATAAACCGACGATTCAGTATATTGTTGAAGAAGCTGTCGCAAGTGGAATTGAAGATATCATTATCGTAACCGGGAAAGGAAAGCGGGCGATAGAAGACCATTTTGACCATGCCTTCGAGCTGGAAGAGTCGCTGTGGAAAAAAGAAAAGCACGAGCTGCTTGAAAAAGTAAGGGTGTCCTCGACGCTGGTAGACATTCACTACATTCGCCAAAAAGAACCGAAAGGACTCGGTCATGCGGTATGGTGCGCACGCAAATTTATCGGGGATGAGCCGTTTGCTGTACTGCTCGGGGATGATATCGTTCATTCAGATAAACCGTGTTTAAAACAGCTTATGGATGAATTTGAAACACATCAGGCACCCATACTCGGGGTTCAGAAAGTACCCAGAAACGAAACAGGACGCTATGGAATTGTAGATGCTGCAAGCGTTCATGGACGTTTATACAAAGCATGTTCTTTAGTTGAAAAACCAAATCCTGCTGATGCACCTTCAGACCTTGCCGTTTTAGGCAGATATATTTTAACACCGGATATTTTTAAACGGCTTGAGCATGCAAAGCTTGGGGCCGGCGGAGAAATACAGCTGACTGACGCGATTAGGGATATTGCCATTGAAAAAATGGTTTATGCGTATGACTTTGAAGGAACTCGCTATGACGTCGGTGAAAAGCTCGGCTTCATTCAAACGACGATATCATACGCCATGAGGGACGCAGGTTTAAAAGAGGCGCTGATCCCTTTTCTGCAACATGAAATCAGGCAGGCGCTTCAGGAAGAACCGACATGAAAAAAATACTATTAATCGCGACCGTTTCCTATCACTTTAACGTGTTTCATCTGCCGTTTATTCGCTGGCTGAAGCAGGCTGGGTGGGAAGTTCATGCTGCTGCAGGAGGTTCAGAACAAATACAGGAAGTCGATCGGCAAATAAGGCTGCCAATTTCGAGGAGTCCGCTGGATCGAAACAACGCAGCCGCTTTTAAACAGCTGAAGAGACTTCTGGAAGCAGAGCAGTATGATATTGTTCATGCTCACACTCCGGTCGGCGGCGTATTGGGAAGACTTGCTGCGAGACATGTACCGCACACAAAACTCTATTACACGGCCCACGGCTTTCACTTTTGCAGCGGATCGCCGCTCAGCAGCTGGCTTATGTACTATCCAGTAGAAAGGCTGTGTGCACGTTGGACAGACACCTTGATCACCATCAATGAAGAAGACTATAAGCGTGCTGTAACCCACCGGTTTTCAGCAGGAAGAATCGTTCATGTCCATGGTGTTGGAGTAGAAAATACCGATGAACCTAAAACAAATATTCGACAAGAGCTCGGTATTTCAGAAGATGCCGTTCTTTTATTTTATGCGGCGGAATTAAATAAAAATAAAAATCAGCGATTGTTAGCTGAAATGCTTGCATACATGAAACATCCTGTTCATCTTTTGCTTGCGGGAAGCGGCGATCCGGAACCGGTAAAACAGGCTGCAATTGCCCACGGTACTGCTGACCGTATTCACTTTCTGGGAAACAGAGAAGACGTACGTAGTCTTTACCGGCAGGCTACCATTGCTGTTGCCTCTAGTCTGAGGGAAGGACTTCCAGTGAATGTGATGGAGGCTATGTCGGCTGAAACCCCAGTAGTTGCTGTGTCCAATCGCGGTCACCGGGAACTGCTCGCAGGTTGCGGACTTCTTGTCGGCCGGGATAAACCAAGGGAATTTGCTGCAGCCTTGGACACATTGTTAGACAACCCGGAGTTGGCGAATGATCTGGCTCAAAAAGCCAGAAAAAAACTAGAGAGAATGTATACAAGCCGGACAGTAGTCAATGAACTGGCTGGATTGTACGGAGAGGAGGCAGAAAAAGGATGAGAGAGCCGCTGAGAGTTCTGCACGCGGTCGTCAATATGAATCGAGGAGGAGCGGAAACACTTTTAATGAATTTATATCGAAGCATGGACAGAAAGCGAATACAGTTTGATTTTCTCACAAGCTTCGAAGGCGTGTACGATGACGAAATTCGTCGCTTAGGAGGACGAATATACCGAATTCCCTCGATTCGCAATGGACCTAAAAAGTACGTAAAAGGACTGGATACATTTTTTCGTGAGCATCCGGATACGATGATTATCCATTCCCATATGGATAAGCTCAGCGGCATCGTACTTGAACGAGCCGAGAAAGCAGGGGTGCCAATCCGGATCGCACACAGTCATAATACGTCGAGCGAAGGAAACAGTCTGATAAAGATATATAAATGGTCGGCAGGAAAAAAATTAAAATCCAGCGCAACGCACTTTATTGCCTGCTCAAAGGAAGCGGGTCGATGGCTGTTTCCGGATCAGAACGATTATCTTGTACTAACAAATACGATTCGGACAGAAACCTTCTTATTTAATAAAATGAACCGGCGTCGAGTAAGGGTTCAGCTTGGTCTTGATGAAACCCATACGCTTTATGGACATGTCGGAAGATTTCAGGCTCAAAAAAATCATTCCTATTTACTAAAACGGTTTGCGGCTTTACACGCACCTGAACCATCAGCAAGACTCGTTTTGATTGGCTCAGGCCCCCAGGAAAATGAACTCCGAAAACTTGCTTTACGACTAGGAGTAAACAAAGCAGTCCTGTTTGCAGGTATTCAGGAAGATATAGCAGGTTTTTTGCATGCAATGGATGTATTTGTATTCCCGTCATTACACGAAGGTCTGCCTGTATCGGTCATTGAAGCTCAGACAGCAGGACTTCCGTGCCTTCTCGCTGATTCAATAACGCCAGACATTGATATACAGGCAGGGCTTTGCAGGTTCCTGCCATTATCTGAACCGGAGCGCTGGGAAAAAATGATGGCAGGATTTATCGTGAGACGAAATGAGCGAAGGACAAGACTGATCGAAAAAAGGGCAGGGCTGTTCGACAGTAAGCAGGCAGCAGAAGATTTGCAGTCGTTCTATGAAAGCCGCAGTCGGGAGGTAGAGCGATATGGATCTGACTATCTTTACACCAACGTTTGACAGGGCTCATACCCTCCCACGCGTATATGAAAGCCTGCTTCGACAGACGGATAAACGTTTTATGTGGATGATTATTGATGATGGTTCAACAGACAGCACCGCTGCACTGGTGAATCAATGGAAGAGGCAGGGGGACATACCTATTATCTATCAGTATCAGAACAATCAGGGCATGCACGGCGCTCACAATACTGCTTACAGCATGATCAGCACCCGATGGAACACTTGTCTTGATTCGGATGATTTATTTCTTCCAGAAGCCGTAGCACATATTTACAGGGCTGCAGCTGAATGTCCGGATTACTGTACAGGTATCGCTTTTCATAACTGCAACATGAACAGAAATCGAATTGGAACAGCCTTTCCGGATGAGCAGACATCTACTCTGTACGATCTATACCGCCGGCACCGAGTAAAAGGAGATAAAAAACTTGTTTATAAAAGTAAATGGACCAGAAAGTGGCCGTATCCGATATTTGAAAAAGAGCGGTATGTAGGTCTTGATTATAAGTATTTGAACATAGATGCGAAAGGACCGCTTTACTTGTGCAGTGAGGAAATCTGCCAAGTGGACTACCGGGATGATGGGTCAAGTAAAAACATGATCAGGCAGTATAAGCGGAACCCGGCCGGTTTTTCCTTTTACCGAAAAGAAATGATGAAGCTGCCGCAAGCAGGTATTGGATTCCAATATCGAAACGCCATTCATTATGTCTCCAGTTCCTGGCTCATTCGGAACCACCGTTTTCTTAATGAAGCGCCGAAAAAATGGCTTACTGCAGCAGCAGTTCCGCCTGGAGCGATGCTCGCAGGCTATATCTGGTGGAGAAACAAGTAGATAGGAGGATAATCATGGAAATGCTCTGGCTGAACCTGGGGGCAGTTTTCGGATTTGCGGTGACGGCCAGATACTTTTCCAAATCCGTAACAGATACACTTCCGTTTCCCCCAAAAGTGAAACCAAATGCGGTGCTGGCTCTGCTGGCGCTTGCCATGATGGTAACAGTATCCGGGCTGCGGAGCGGTATTGGGGATACTTTTGTATACAGAGAAGATTATGATAACACCATTTGGACGCTGCAGGCAGCTTTGGAGGGAGACGAACCCGGCTTTGGCGTGCTTCAGTGGCTGCTTCAATCGATTTCCTACGACGGACAAATACTTATTTTCACTTGCGCACTCATTACGCTGACGATTATCACAGCGGTAACGTATCATTATTCGAGATTGTTCGAGCTGAGTCTTTACGTCTTTATTACTTCTGGTATGTTTCTTGTCTCCATGAACGGAATGAGGCAGTATTTAGCTGCTGCAATTGTATTTGCAGGTGCCTCCTTTTTATTCAACGGTAAGTTTATTCCATATGCTGCTTTAGTGTTGCTGGCATCCACCTTCCATCAAAGCGCACTGATCATGCTTCCGGTCTACTTTATCGTACGAAGGAAAGCATGGACAAAGCAGACAATTTTGTTGCTTTTTACAGGTGTCATTATCGCCTTCGGATATGAACAGTTCTCCTCTGTAATTTTTGGAGCGCTTGAAGATACGAGGTATGGCGGTTATTCAGAATTTGATGAAGGAGGAGCCAACATTATTCGCGTAGCCGTGGCTGCAGCACCGCTAATTGTAGCGTATATGGGGCGGCACAAGCTGGAGAAAATCTTTCCTCAGGCAGATGTGGTTGTGAATTTATCGTTAATGGGTGTCCTGTTTATGCTACTTTCAACCCAGCTTTGGATCTTTGCAAGAATGGCGATCTACTTCGATTTGTTTTCCCTGATACTCGTTTCCTGGATCGTGAAAGTGTTTGCCAAAAAAGATCAGCCGTTTATCTACTTTGCAATCGTCGGCTGTTATCTCATATATTTTGTGTTCGAATACTCAGTAACGTTAAACATTCAGTATAACAGCCAGTACATTCCACTGTTCAGAGGAGGTGAATGATGTGAAGGAACTGATTGTGGTAGGAGCAGGAGGGCACAGCAAAGTAGTGGAAGAAACCGTTGCACGAGAAGGGAATTACGTTATAAAAGCTGTGGCAGATGACAAATTTGATGAGGTTATCATGCACAAAGGACGTATTCATATGCCGCTAATGACGGCGGCATCGCTGCTGCAGCTGTTTCCGGAAGCACGGTGGATTATTGCTGTCGGTTCGAACGAAACGAGAAGAAGATTGAGGGAAAAGCTGCCGGTTCCACAAACAAAGTATGCTGTCATTATTGATCCATCAGCAGTTGTAAGCCCAAGTGCTGTCATTGGTTTCGGAACCGTCATTTTTGCAAATGCTGTCATTCAGGCGTCTGCCAAAATCGGGGAGCACGTCATCATCAATACATCCAGCATCATTGAACATGATGCGGTTGTAGGAAGCTATGTGCATGTTTCTCCGCAGGCGGTTCTTACCGGAGCCGTAACTGTTCTGGAAGGAGCACACATTGGAGCAAATGCCAGTGTTATTCCCGGGAAGACTGTAGGACAGTGGTCTATAGTAGGGGCTGGCTCGACGGTTGTGCATTCCATTCCAGGCTACGTCACGGCCGTAGGCTCGCCAGCGCAGCGGATTCGGAAGGGGGGGAAAGAAGTTGAAGAACATACGGGCTGAACCAATCTACTTGTCGCCGCCGCATCTCGGAGGTACAGAAGCAGACTATGTAGGGGAAGCATTTCGGGATAATTGGATCGCACCTGTTGGTCCTCATATTAAATTATTTGAAGAAGAAATGGCTGCATATTGCGGAGTGAACCGGGCGGTAGCGCTATCTTCCGGCACAGCAGCTATTCACTTGGCACTGGACGTGCTCGGGGTGGGAAAAGGAGACAGAGTATATTGTTCAACACTGACATTCGTTGCTAGTGCGAACCCGGTTTTGTATCAGCAGGCAGAGCCGGTATTTATCGACTCCGATCCGGAAACGTGGAACATGTCTACGGAGGTTCTGGAGAGAGCACTGAAATTTGATGCATCAAGAGGCAAACTGCCGAAAGCTTGCATTGTCGTGAATCTGTATGGTCAGAGCGCTGATATGAAGCCTATTAGTCAGCTTTGCAAAAAGTACGGTGTCTATGTAATCGAAGACGCAGCAGAATCGCTTGGTGCTGTTTATCAATCGTCATTCTCAGGTACTCTCGGGGACATCGGAATTTTTTCATTTAACGGGAATAAGATCATTACAACTTCAGGTGGAGGAATGCTTGTTACTGATAACGTGAATTTTGCAGATCAGGCGGCACACTTAGCGACGCAGGCTAAAGAAGCTGCCGAGCACTATGAGCATACCCGCTGCGGCTATAATTACCGGATGAGCAACATCAGTGCAGGCATTGGAAGGGGACAGCTGAGGGTGCTGAACAGGAGGGTGAATGAGAAGCGAACCATTTATCAGCGCTATGCAGAGTCAGCCCTGCCGTTTTCCTACATGCCGGAAGCATCATATGGAAGAGCAACTCGATGGCTGACAGCAGCTCTGCTGCCGAAAGGCGTTGCATCTGTGCCCTTTATCCATAAACTGCGGACTGAACGGATTGAAGCAAGACGTGTCTGGAAGCCGTTGCATTTGCAGCCGCTATTTAAACATGCTGATTCCTTTTTACACGAAAGAAATACCGCTGAAATGCTGTTTAATAGAGGCATTTGTCTTCCGTCAGGTACGGCAATGAGTGCTTCCATCCAGCAGGAAGTGATCGGAATCATGGAGGAATATTTCCATCAGTCCAATCCGCAGGAGGCGGTTGTTTTCTAAATCCAACCATAAAGAGGGTATGAACATGATTGGACAAAACATAACAAGACTCCGGAAAGCGAAGGGGATGACATTGACGGAGTTAGCAGAGCAGGCGAATATATCGAAATCAAATCTAAGTAATATCGAAAGAGGCATCAATGAGAATCCATCAATCAAAGTTCTGGAGAAGCTTGCTGAAGTTCTGGAAACAGATTTAATCGCCCTTCTTGGTATTCAGCCGGAAAGCGGAAGAACAGATGGACAGGAAAACCTGCTGGAGCGGATAAGAGAGTTAAATGTTAGTGAAGAAGATTTGAAAGAATATGAGAAAGTACTTGAATTTATAATCTGGCAAAAAAAAAAGGACGGTCTTGAAGGGGGGATGACAGGATGACAAAAATCGGTATATCCGGAACTGGTTTTATTGCCACAGGGCTTTATAAAAGACTTCAGCAGGATGAAGAATTCACCGTTTCCGGTATATTAACCCGGAGAAGACCTGAAGATGTCCTGCAAATAGAAACAACGCTGCTTACGAACGACATAGGGAAGTTTGCAGCTTCAGCTGAAATCATTGTCGAATGCAGCGGGGACGTACATCACGGAACGGAAGTGATCGAAGAGGCACACCGCATGGGACTTCCGGTTGTGACAATGAATGCCGAGCTTCAAGTAACAACCGGATCTTATTTCATAAAAACCGGCTACATTACCGAGGCGGAAGGTGATCAGCCGGGAAGTCTGGCTGCATTGAGAGAAAATGTCCTTTCTATGGGATTCACTCCAGTTGTTTATGGGAATATAAAAGGTTTTCTAAATCATCATCCATCCAGGCAGGATATGATGTACTGGGCAGAAAAAAAGGGATTGAGGTTATCCAAGGTCACCTCCTTTACAGATGGAACAAAAGTGCAAATTGAACAAGTATTGACCGCTAATGGACTGGAGGCAGACATTTTGCAGCAGGGCCTCACTGGCGAAACAGTGGATAATGTCGAAGAAGGAGGAAGAAGGTTGGCTGAAGCAGGTAATGGGCGGCCCGTCAGCGATTATGTTATTTGTCAGGCTGGACCTCCAGGAGTCTTCATCACAGCTTCCCACACAGGTGCACAGCAAGCGGCCCTGGATTATTTTAAGCTTGGACCAGGTCCTTATTACACCTTGACAACCCCTTTCCATTTATGTCATCTCGAGATCGTCAAGACGTTGCGACGAGTAGTAAACGGAGAGCCGCAGCTGCTTACAAACAATATTGCTCCACAGATTAGTGCGGCAGCTATTGCAAAGCGGACACTTGAACCAGGTGAGTTCATTTCGGAGGGATGCGGAAGTTTTGAGGTGCGAGGGGAAGCGGTAAAAACAGCACTTCAGCCGGATCATATACCGATTGGTTTAATAAAGGACGCTGTAGTGAAACGACCAGTGGCTGCCGGAAAAATACTTCACATATCAGACCTGGAGCTTCCGCGATCACGGGCATTATCCATTTGGAAATCGCTCCAGAGTGCTTCAGAGGTGAGATAAATGAAAAGCAGTACAGTTATTCACGTAACTGGTGCAATGAATATCGGAGGAACGGAAAAAATGCTGATGACGCTGCTTAGGATGAAGCCGCCCTGGAAGAGCATTTTTTTAACTTACGGCACCGGAACCGGTACGTTTGATCAGGAAATAAAGAATCTGGGTGGAGAAATAAGGACGATTCCCAATCCGGGATCGTTATCTGACCACTTTCAGCTTTTTCGAACTGTGAAGCCGGCGGCCGTTCACGCACACACTCTTTTTCAGAGCGGAATTCCCCTTGCAGCAGCAAAAGCGGCGGGGGTGCCAATCCGAATTGCCCACGCTCACACGACTGCGGACCCTTCAGACAAAAAAGGAAGGTTCATTTATGAAAAGCTTATGAGAGCAAGCATAGCGTTGAGCGCGACTGACTGTCGGGCCTGCAGCTCGGCAGCAGGAAATTATTTATTTGCTGGGAAATCGTTTGAAGTCATGCCTAATCTGTTTGATCCTAAGCAATTTAAACGACCTCCCGAAGCGGAGGTGCTGAGATTAAAACTAAAATACGGGTGGACGGATAAACTGGTATTAGGCAGCGTAGGCAGACTGACAAAGGTGAAGAATCATGCATTTATGTTCGATATGGTAAGCGAGCTGCAGAAGCAGGGGATAAAGGCTGTTTTACTGGTTGTTGGAGACGGAGATCAGCTTAAAACGCTGAGGCGGAAAGCAGAGGAACTGTCAGTTGCTGAATTAGTCACATTTACTGGTGCTGTCGAGGATCCATCCATCTACTATCACTTGATGGATGTTTTTTTAATGCCATCTGTTTTTGAGGGGCTTGGGATTGCAGCACTGGAAGCTCAAGCTTCCTTAACCCCGGTGCTAGGCTCAGAGGCTTTGCAGCCGGAAGCCGACCTGGGAGGAGGGTTGCTCTACAGACTGCCTCTGGAAGCCGGATCTGCAATCTGGGCAGAAAAAGCGGTATCTGTTGCAACAGATTCACATAAAGGTACAAGTGATCCTGTCGCAGTGCCCCCGGAAGAAGTGTTGAAACATTATTATCAGCTCTACAGGTGGAAAGGAGGCGGACATGAGCAAAAAACTGCTGATTATATCATTTGATCTGGGAATAGGCGGAGTCGAGAAGAGCCTGATATCCTTGCTTGAAGAGTTAAGTAAAAGCTCTTATGATGTTCATTTATTTCTTATGAGTCATACAGGAGAGTTAATGGATGAAATTCCCGATAACATAAAGCTCCTTCCTGAAATGCCTGCTTATGCTACATTTAGAAAATCAATTAAAGATACCTTTGCAAGTCGGTTTTTTAGAATAGGCTGGGAAAGACTGCTTGCTAAAGTGAAGGCAAATGCTGCTGGAAAACAGTTAAATCTGGAAGAGCCTGGATACAGGCAAATGCAGTGGATGTGGGATAGAACGATTAAACGGCTCCCACAAATACCAGGTACTTATGATATGGTGATCAGTTTTTTGTGGCCGCACTATGCAGCTTTAAAAGCAAAAGCCCCCAAAAAAGCGGCATGGATTCACACTGATTTCTCAAAGGCTGAAGTCGACCGGGAGCTGGATCAGAGAGTCTGGAAAAGCTTTGACACAATCGCTGCTGTTTCTGGTACAGTTCGTCATGCTTTTTTATCCGTTTACCCTGAATTCAGTCATAAAACAGTAGTAGTCGAAAATGTGCTTCCAACAGAGCGGATTATAAGGGAAGCACAAGCATGCGAGAAAGTATCCTCAGATAAAAAGCATATACTGACGATTGCACGTTTATCGCACGCCAAAGGAATTGATACAGCAATTTATACGGCGGCTGAATTAAAAAAGCGGAATCGCTTTTCTTTTTTGTGGCAAGTAATCGGATATGGCGGTGAAGAACCTGCATTAAAAAAGCTGATGGAAGAATTGAACGTGCAGGATTGCTTTCAACTACTAGGTAAGAAGCGTAATCCATACACGTATTTGAAAAGCGCTGATTTATATGTTCAACCGTCCAGATATGAGGGAAAAGCGGTCACCGTTTCGGAAGCGCAGCTCTTCGGTATTCCGATAGTCATTGCAGGCTATCCGACAGCAGCAGCTCAGGTGAAACATCTCGAAAACGGAATAATTTCCGGGCAGACATCAGCAGATTTAGCGGACAGTATTGAAGATGTGCTGCTTCATGAAGAAGTGGCAGCTCGGCTGAAGGCCGGTTGCGCAAAGCTCGATTTTTCAACTGAAAGCCAGATGGCTCAATTTCATGAATTGATCAGGGGGGGCCCATGAATACACTCATTACGCTTATCGTACCTGTCTATAATGTGGAACCCTATATTGAAGAATGCCTTACTTCACTTGTTCAGCAGACATATCCGCATTTACAGATTGTGATCGTGAATGACGGTAGTAAAGACAAAAGCAGGAAGATTGCAGCTTTCTTTCAAAAAGAGGATGCGAGAATCACGATCGTAGATAAAGAAAACGGCGGATTATCGGACGCTAGAAACGCAGGGATGGCTCTCATCAAAGGAGAATATACAGCGTTTGTAGACAGTGATGACGTACTCGCGAGGGACTGGGTGGAGAAATCACTCCGTGCTGCTTTACTGAACCGGGCTGATATTGTTCAGACCAATCATGTCTACATGTGGCCGGATAAAATGCTTATTGATTCCAGGACGCAGCATCACACTCTCCCGTTTCTTCTCGAACGTGAAGATGCGATGAAAGCACTCATAGATAACGTTTATCTGAAAAATTTTGCTTGGGGTAAACTGTATCGCTCAGAACTGATAAAAGACAAACCCTTTCCAGTAGGGAAGCTGTTTGAGGATATGTTCTGGCAGCATCTGGTGTTTCATGATGCAACGTTAGTTGCGTACGTGCAGGAAGCGTTATATGGATACAGGCAGAGAGAAGGAAGCATCATCGCTGCGTATTCCGTTAAACACCTGGACATTCTGGATGGAATTTTAGATCGCTGCAGGTTCATGAAACTGTATTACCCGAAGCTTTATGAAAAGCAGCGTGAAGAGGCTGTGCACATGCACCTCGTTCATTATAAGCTTCTCGCCCGAAAGCCGTTTAACAAACAATGGCAACAGGCCCGCAGGCGCATCAAGCGGGAAATGGTACAAGGATTATTAATGCAGCCGGTTTTATCGAGGGAAGAAATGATTAAACAGCATCGGCTGTTTCTAAAAAGTCCGCTTCTTTATATCGGCAGAGAAGGTATCGAGAAAGGAAGGAGAGCTGCAGGATTAACGCAGGCGGTATCACCTTTAAGGCCTGTAACAGGGGAGGCCGGCCTGATATGAACATAAAAGAAAAAGCAGCGTTCTTACTTCTTAAAGTGATGGCTATCTTTCCGGTTAAGTGGAACAGAGTGGTGTTCATGAGTTACGACGGTGCAGAATACAGCTGCAATCCCAAATATATCAGTGAAGAAATGGCCAGATCCCAAGCGCATTTAGAAGGAATCTGGGTGTTAATTAAACCGCGCACAGATGCAGCATACAAATCGGTAAAGCCGATGACGCTCGCATATTTTTATTATCTTGCGACAGCTAAAATAATCGTGACGAATCAGCGTCTGCCTTCTTTCTATCGTAAGCGGAAGCAGCAAAGATACATTCAGACTTGGCACAGTTCACTTAGGTTAAAAAAAATAGAAAAGGATGCATTCGATTTTTTACCGCAGTCTTACAGACAAAAAGCCCTTCGTGATTCGTCAATGTGTGATTTGCTTTTGAGCGGCTGCAGAACAAGTACTGATATTATGAATCAGGCTTTTTGGTATGATGGTCGGATTTCAGAAGAGGGTACTCCGAGAAACGATGTGCTTGTCAACGAATGGCGGAGAAAGATCACAGGAAAACAAGTTAAAAATAAACTTGGATTATCAGAAGACGAACAGCTTGCCGTGATTGCTCCAACCTTCCGTCAGCACGGTCAGCCGTCATTACCTAACGCTGAACATTTAAAACGAGTGCTTCATCAGTCCTTTGGAGGAAAGTGGCAGACACTCATTCGACTGCATCCTCATATCAGAACTTCTGACACAGCAGGCTACCGACGGACAGATGAGATTGATGATATGCAGGAGCTGCTTGCGGCTGCTTCAATTGTCATCACCGATTATTCATCGCTCATGTTTGATTTTATGCTGACGGCGAAACCGCTGCTGCTCTATACGCCAGATCTGGACACTTACTCTCAAGCAGAAAGAGGGTTTTATTTTACGTTTCATGAGCTTCCTTTTCCTGTTATTCGCGATGAGTCTCAATTGGTTGAGGTTTTGTCGAACTGGTCACAATCTGCCTACGAACAGAAGCGCCAGGCGTTTTTAGAAAAACATGTCTTCTTCGAAACAGGGAATGCTTCAGAAATAATAGCAGGTGAGATTGCCTCATTTTGTAAACGAGAGGAGATGAGCACAGTTGAAACAATATAAAACCGGATATACGACTGGTGTATTTGATTTGTTTCACATCGGACATTTAACTATTCTGGAGAAAGCTAAATCTCAGTGCAGTCATTTGATCGTTGGAGTCAGTACCGATGACCTTGTGATGAAGTCCAAAAATAAGCTGCCGGTTATCCCATTCGCTGAGCGGATATCAATTGTGGCTGCCCTTTCGTGTGTGGACGAAGTGGTCCCGCAATGGGATAAAAACAAGTACGCAGCCTGGGAGAGGCTTCGGTTTGATGCCATGTTTGTCGGAGATGACTGGAAAGGGAGCAGCTTGTTTCAGGAAACCGAACAAGCACTGTCTGTGCATGGAGTCGATGTGATCTACTTTCCATATACAAAAGGTATTTCTTCTACAATGCTTACGGAAAAGCTCAAAGTGATGAAAATAAGTGAGCTGGAGGGACAGCCGTGGAGCTAACTAAAATCAGCGTCATTGTTCCATTTATGAATGTAGAAGCCTATTTGGAGGAATGTCTGGAAAGCCTTGCAAAGCAAACTCATCCGAATCTCGAGATTGTCATGATTGATGACGGTTCGACAGACGGGGGCAGTAAGATCGCAGCAGCATATGCAGATCAATATTCACACTTTTATTTATATTCTCAAGCTAATCAGGGTGTAGCAGAAGCCAGAAACCACGGGATAAGACGAGCAACAGGCGAATGGATCGGCTTTGTTGATTCGGACGACTGGGTTAGAGCAGAGATGTTTAAGCAATTGCATAAGGCGGCTGAAAAAACATCTTCTGACATTGCTGTTTGTGGGCACGCCAGACAATATGGAGCGCGGGTCACAGCATTCAATGATGAAGTGAAGAGTATTGTTTTAAACAGAGAGCAGGCACTCCATGAACTATTCAAAGGAGAACTTTACAGGTTTGCACTGTGGAATAAGCTCTATAAAAAAAGCCTGTTCGTAAATATTACTTTCCCATCAGGTAAAATTCATGAAGATTTAGCCATTTCTCCATCACTGTTCACAAATGCTGAGAAAACTGTCGTCCTCTCTTGGACAGGGTACGTTTACCGCGCAAGAGAAAACAGCATTTTAATGGAGCGTTATCACAAAGGACGAATGGACAGCTACGAAGCCTGGGAGTACATCATTGAAAAGATGACTCTGGAAGAACCTGCGGTTATGCCTGAAGTGTGGAGGCGTTACACGTGGTGGACTATTGATGCTCTGTACACGGTGATGCAAGATCTTGCTTCCCGAAAGGAAGCTAATCAGTTTTTCGGAGCGATCCGCACTACGTTTTTAAAAAACTATGACGCAATAGCTCCACACATAACAGATAAAAAAACTGCAGCAAAAATAAAAATGATCAGGTCAGGTTTTTTTTACGCGAAAGAAAGTAATCGACTATTAGTAGTAACTATCATGCAAAGGCTTCAGCGGGGAGGTTAATCATGTGCAGGATATCTGTAATCGCTCTTGCATATAATTTAGAGGAATACCTGCCAGCCTGTATTGAATCTGTTTTGAATCAGACCTTTCAAGATTTTGAATTAATCATTATCAACGATGGGTCTACAGATAACAGTGGCGATATATGTGACAGTTATGCTGCCAAAGATGAGCGCATTACGGTCATCCATAAAGAAAATAATGGCATCGCATCAGCAAGAAACACCGGAGTAAAAAACGCCAATGGTACTTATATCAGCTTCATCGACTGCGATGACTGGTACCACCCGGAAATGCTGGAAGCTCTATATCAAGCCGCCATCAGTGAAAAAGCCGATATGGTTCTTTGTAATTATCAGGAAGTGATAGATGGTGAACCTGCAGCTTATTTTACCAGCTGGCCTGCACCTGTATTAATTGAAAAAGAAAACGCATTGGAAAAACTGTTTGATGACAAACATACATTTATCGTTCCGTGGAACCGCTTGTACCATAAATCATTGTTTAGTCGCGTCACCTATCCCGAACGAAAACATTACGACGATGAATTCACGGCCCATTCGTTTATCAATGAAGCGGAGAAGATAGTGCACATTGAACATGATTTCTATTTCTACAGAATAAGGAGCAGCAGTGAGACTAGAACAAGCATGTCTGCAAAGAAGTTCGATAAAATAGAAGCTGTTTCCAACAGGCTCATCTATTTAAAACCACATAAACAGCTTTATCAGAAAGGCCTGGTTCATTTTCATCATCTTTTCTTCTGGTATTATAACCAGTCGAAAGGAATGGTAGAACCTTCCGTAAGAATTCGTGGTAGAGCATGTTTTAAGAAGCATTTTATTCAACTGCTGATGACTAACCACCTGACAGTAAAAGAAAAAGCGGCTTCTGTATTGTTTTATCTATCTGATAATTGGTATGAGAAACTAATTACTAACAAAAGAGAGTAAGGAGTGGGAGCAGTGATCTCATGCATCGTCATACTTGATAAACATTGGAAACAGCAGTTCCGGCTGATTGAATCTGTGCTGAAAGGGACCTGCATGCCGGATGAATGGATTTTTATAACGGATCCACGTCATACTGATTTTTTGAAGAAAAAGCTGGAACAATATTCGCTGGCTTTTACGGTGGTAGAAGAAGAGATTCCGAATGAGGGAAGAGCACTCAATCAAGGCATTGAACGGGCTGCTCATTCGTTCGTATGGATGCCTGATATACGAGATGAAGTACATGAACGCATGCTTGAATTAATGAGAGAAGAAGCCAGTCATGCGGATCTTGTCATCGTCTCCCATCGCCCTGTTGAAGAAAGTGAAAACTGGGACGAGTCTGAAGCACACAGGAATTTTGAAATCGATAAAGCGGTTGTCTCAAAAAAAGAGAGCATGAGGCTGCTTATTGAATTAGATCGGATATTCTTCATTAACTGGAATAAACTGGTGAAAAAGGAGCTTTTGCAGCAGGGGCCATTTCCGGAAGGAGTCAGTGAACCGGAAGAATGGATTGCTCATGAACTTCTTCATCATGCCGCTAAAACCGTATGGATTAAGAACAAACTGTATTTTTACTTAATTGAGCCTGTAAGAAAAGGAAGTGCCGAGGCGATTCAAATGGAAGCCTATCATTTTGACAAACTTCCCGCATTAAAAGGAAGATTTATGTATTTGAACGATCATTACAAAGACCTGTCTTCCCAAGCACTTTATCAATACTTTCAGCAATTTTACTGGTGTTATAAACAATCACTTATTGAAAGGCCGGACCTGCAAGAGGAACGGGCAAAAGCCTATAAAGATTGGAAAAAACTGAATGGAAAAGTATTATTCTCTTCAAGGTTTAACTGGAAGCAAAAAACAGCTAATACAGTTTTTTGTACGAATCCAACGCTTTATGAGAAGATATTTAAATAAACAGAGAGAGGTGGAGGGAGTGAGGATTCACATAACGATCGAATCGCTTGAATGCGCAGGAGCTGAAAAAAGTCTGATTACGTTTTTAAACTTGATCGATTATAGCATTCACACAGTTGATCTCCAGCTGATTACTAAAGGAGGTCCCCTCGAAAAGATGGTACCTGCTGAAGTTAACGTTCTACCTGAACTTGAGTATGTATCGAAGTGCAGAACATCAGCTGGTGTCATGTTAAAAGAAAATCTCAGCATGAGCAGTGACAGAATTCGTTATTCTGTGCTGATACGGCATCCAAAAGCAAATAATCGCAGAAAAGCTAGATATTTCTGGCAGACGGCTGCAAAACACATTCCAATAAATCAAAAGTCTTATGATGTAGCGATCGCATATTCTCAGGGAATTCCCACGTTTTATGCCGCCGAAAAAGTAAGATCCAATTCTAAGCTGGCATGGGTTAATGTGAGCTACGAGTTAAATAAGAAGGAAGCACAGTTTCAACGTGTTTTCTACGAGCAAATGAATCAAGTCATTGCGGTATCAGAGTCAGCCAAGGAAATATTTATTAGCAATCAGCTGATGGAGCCTGAAAAAATAACTGTTTTTGAAGATATTCTAGATGCTGGCCTGATACGCTCACTGGCAGCGGAAGCAAGTCCGAAATTAAAGGGAAACGTAAAAATCGTAACAATAGGACGCTTAGCGAGACAAAAAGGGTATGATCGGCTGATCGAAACAGCAGCTATCTTAAAGAATAAGCAAATTGATTTTGACTGGTATGTGCTGGGGAAAGGACCACTTGAGAGAGAAATAAAAGAGATGGCAAATGAGTATGGAGTGAATGACAAGATTCATTTTCTGGGCGTGAAAGATAACCCATATCCATATTTAAGACAGGCAGATGTCTATGTACAAACATCAAGTTTTGAAGGGTATGGAATCGCGATAGCAGAAGCCAGAACACTCGGGATTCCAGTCGTAACGACTCCATTTGATGCGGTTTATCAGCAGATGAGACACTTGGAGAACGGAGTTATCTCTGCTTTTGAGCCCGAAAAATTAGCTGAAGATATCTCAAAACTGATTAATAATAAAGAACTTCGACAGCATATTTCTATAGCGCAGATTAACGAAACATCAGTGGATGGTGATTTGAAGCAGAAAGTAAATGATCTGCTCGCGAGCAAAGGAGGTTTTCCTGTTGAAAAAAGTTCTGTACCTGTTAATCAGTATGAATTTAGGCGGTACGGAAAAAGCATTTATTAATGAATTAAAGCGTTATAGTGAACAAGATGAAGTAACTGTCTTACTGTTAAAAAAAGAGGGTGAGTTATTAAAGGAAATTCCTGACTGGGTTACAGTGAAGGATTTTCCTTTTTTTGATTATTATTATCATAACCTCATGTATCATCCGAAAGAAAGATTAATCGAGTCGCTCCGGAAAGGGCATCTGATGAAAGCGATTGATCTTGCCCAACTGCATTTGAGAATGAAATTGACAGGCGACAGGAGAATCCAGTTTAAACGTTTATTTGAATCAATACCGAAAGATAAAACGCTCTACGATGAAGTGCATGCATATGCAGGACCAATGGATTTTATCAGCTATTATGCAGCCTTCAGGACAACAGGAAAGAAAAAAATACAGTGGATTCATTTTGATGTTAATGAGATAGGGTTTGATCCTTCCTTTGCCACAAAAGTATACCTTCAATTTGATCAAATACGAGTAGTCTCCTCAAAAGCAGCAGATGTTCTAAGGGCAAGACTTCCTGAACGAAAAATGGATATTATAGCATTTCAGACGAATATAGATCACGAAGAAATCGTGCAACGCTCACTGCAGCGAACCATGCGGATAAAAAATAAAGCAATTACTATCGTTACAACTGGAAGAATGATGAAAGAAAAAGGGCCCGATCTTGCCATTCATACGTTGAAGCTACTGCTTGATGATGGCATCGATGCTGAATGGTATTGGATCGGCGGAGGCAAATGGACCGAAGATATAGCAAAGCTAAGAAAAGCCTGTAATCTCGAGGAGAGATTTCACATGCTGGGTGTACTCGAAAATCCATACCCGTATATGAAACAGGCAGATATATACGTACAACCATCCAGGCACGAGGGCTTTTGCTTAACAATAGCCGAAGCTAAGATCCTTCAATTACCGATTGTATCCACATGTACAACCGGAGCAGTAGAACAGTTGAAGGATGATAAGTCTGCCCTGCTTACCGGATTTACACCTGACGAGCTGGCTCAGGGGATTAAAGAAGCAGTCAGAAACAAAAAAGACAAATACAGCATGGTAAAATAGCAGATTCCGTTAAACAAAGAGGGGTGTCAATATTGAAGGATAATTTGGCGAAAACATTGGCTTTATTTCAGAAGAAAGATAATAAGAAGCTGCTTATTATATTTGTTTTAATGGTAGGAGCTGCATTATTTGAAACAATTGGAGTTGGAGTAATGCTCCCTTTTGTAGGTATTATTACCAACCCTGAAATCGTAGAAACTCAACCGGTTATTAGATGGATCTATGATACAGCCGGATTTACTGGGCATCAGCAGTTTGTTATTGCTGCAGTGGGTTCGCTTCTATTTGTGTTTGTTGCAAAGAATGTTTATCTATTGAGCTTTTTCTACATTCAGTTCCGTATTTTGCTAAATCAGCAAGTGAAGCTATCAAGCCAGCTTCTGAAAACGTATTTGAGAAAGCCGTATACGTTTCATCTTCAGCGGAATTCATCCGACTTGCTTCGAAACGTTACCGCAGAAGTACCAAAAGTCTTTCAAGGCATTATTTTAGCCGTTTTTCAATTATTAACAGAGGTGCTTGTCATTATCTGTATTGTGACGCTTTTGATGTTCACAGCGCCAACAGCGACAATGACGGCCGCAGGAATACTTGGAGGATCAATTGGCATATTCTTTTTAATCTTTAAAAAGAAAATTAGTAGACTGGGGACTGAGCAGCAGCGAGTAACTGGTACTATGATTAAATGGATCAATCAAAGTTTAGGAGCAAGCAAGGATGTGAAAGTGTCCGGACGTGAGAACTTTTTTATTCATGCCTTTCAATACTACAGTCAAATAAAAGCGAACAACGGCAGATATATGAAAATGCTTGATTCAGCTCCTCGTTTGTTTATTGAAACTATATTGGTTTTCACGATTCTAATCACTATGCTCGTTATAATGAACCAAGGAGCAGATACGTCCGAATTAATCACGATTATGGCTCTCTTTGCTATGGCAGCCTTCCGATTAATGCCTTCCATTACGAGAGTAATGGCGTTGTTAACTCAAATTCGCTATAACAAACCGGCCCTGGATATAGTCTACGAGGATTTTATGATGGGAAATGAAGCAGATAAAGAACAACTGACACAGGCTGAACTGCCGCGTCGCTTTAAGCATTCTATCGAGGCGGAGAAAATTTCCTATTATTATCCTGATCAGTCAGAACCAGCCCTCAAAAGTGTATCATTATCGATTCCAATAGGATCTGCTACTGCATTTATAGGGGAATCAGGATCCGGAAAGTCAACGTTAATGGATGCACTGCTTGGATTGTTGAATCCAACAGAAGGGGCGATTAAAGCTGATGGCAAGGATATACATGCAATGAAACAATCCTGGCAGCGGAATATTGGATATATACCGCAGTTTATCTTTCTTTCAGATGATACAATTTTAAGAAATGTTGCATTTGGGATTCATGAAGCAGACATTGACGAAGAAGCAGCATGGAGAGCTTTAGAGCAGGCGCAGCTAAAAACCTTTGTAAAATCTCTTCCTGATGGTATTTATACAGAAATAGGAGAACGCGGAGCAAGACTTTCAGGCGGTCAGAGGCAGCGGATTGGAATTGCCAGAGCATTATATCATGATCCTCAGATTCTGTTTATGGACGAGGCAACATCTGCCCTCGACAGCCGCACGGAGAAGGAAATCATGAACAGTATTAATCAGTTAAAAGGCGAGAAAACAATTATAATTATCGCTCACAGACTGTCAACCATCGAACGGTGCGACAAGGTTTACGAAATGAGCAACGGCGTACTTCATGAATCTGCAATCTCAGATAAACCTACAGGGTGAAAGGAGGTACATCCATGTATCCCAAGGTCACGGCGTCTGTAACGTGCTATAATCTGGAATCTAAAATAACCGGTACGATTAAATGTCTGATTGATCAAACATATCCGAACCTGCAAATTTTGATTGTTGATGATGGATCAACTGATAACAGCCTTCCGGTCATTCATGAACTAGCAAAAAGCGACTCGAGGATCAAGGTTATTAGCCAGAAAAACGGAGGTCCGGCTGCAGCGCGAAATACAATATTGGACAATGCTGCTGGTGAGTATATTCATTCCGCAGATGGAGATGACCAGCTTCATCCTCGAATGATTGAAATTCTTATGGAGATGGTTTTAGCAAATAGGGCTTCGATAGCTGTTTGCCAGGCATATAGAGTGAAACAGGATTCTTTCCCGCCTGCTTTTTCTGAAGTGAAAGTGGAGCCCTCTGCCGTCATGACTGGAAGAGTGGGTGTTCACCATTTACTTTCAACAAATATGTATGGTTATGAGCTGTGGAACAAATTATTTCAAACCAAGTTGTTCGATCACGTACGATTCCCGACAGGTCGCAGCTTTGAAGATGCTGCTGTTGTGTATCAGCTTTTCCACGAGGCTTCAGTAATAGCAACAACAGCAACGAAGCTTTACTACTACCGCATTCATGAAAACAGCCTTACAAGAAATCAATTAAGTTTATTTACCATGAAAAGACTTGATATTTTGCAGAATTATGATGAGTGTTTTTCGTTTTTAAAAGGGCACAATTATCCGCTCTCCTTACTGGACCAAGTCAGCGCAAGTCACTTCCGGTCGCTCAGATGGATGCTTATCGACCTCGAGCAGCATCCTGATCCTGCAATTAGAAAATCTGTAATTGAAGAAGTGCATCGTCATCTGATTAACTATAAGATAAAGCTTTTAGGCAATAAAAAGCTTTATGCAAAAGAAAAGCTTTATTTACTCGCTTTTTTACAGTTTCCGCAGCTTATTTCAAGACTGCTCCGATCCAGAAACACGAAAATTTATAAAAAGAACTTAAAGGAGGAGCCGGCATGAAAGTACTCATCACCGGCGGTGCCGGGTATATTGGGAGCCATACGGCAGTCGAGCTTATTGAAGCAGGCTGCCGTATTGTCATTGCCGATAATTTCAGCAACAGCAGTTTAGAAGCGGTAAAAAGAATCCGAACGATTACAAATTCAGCGGTCCCCTGCTACTTCGCTGATCTGCGCAGAGAAGAGACGGTAACGAGGATTTTTCGAAATGAACGGCCAGACGCAGTGATTCATTTTGCCGGATTGAAAGCGGTAGGTGAGTCAAATGAACAGCCTGTCGACTATTTCGACCACAATCTTGGTACAATGATACAGATTTTAAAAGCGATGCGTGACTTTAACTGCCTTAATCTAGTTTTTTCTTCTTCCGCGACCGTTTACGGAGATTTAGCACAGATGCCGGTAACGGAAGATGCACCTCTTCTAACAACTAATCCGTATGGACGAACAAAAAAAATGATTGAAGAAATGCTAATGGATACGTCAGCCGCATATCCAGAGATGTGCATCACCGCACTTCGCTATTTTAATCCAATCGGTGCGCACTGGAGCGGGCTGATCGGAGAAGACCCGCTAGGTATCCCAAACAATTTAGCGCCGTTCGTGACACAGGTAGCCGCCGGAAAACGTAGTTATCTGCAGGTTTTCGGAAATGATTATGAGACGGCAGATGGAACAGGTATCAGAGATTACATTCATGTGACGGATTTAGCTAAGGGGCATATCGCCGCTATTAACAAAGGGAAGGTACGAACCGGCTATCACGTATATAATCTCGGAACCGGCTATGGTACAAGTGTTCTGGAGCTTATTCACATGTTTCGCATTGTTTCGGGAAGAAAAATACCTTTTGTGGTCACGAACCGGCGCCCGGGAGATGCAGCTGTCAGCTTCGCAGATACTCGCAAAGCAGAGCAGGAACTAGGCTGGAAGGCGATGCTGGGACTGGAAGATATGTGCCGTGACAGCTGGAACTGGCAGCAGAAAAATCCTGCGGGCTATCGCAGTGAAATGATTATGGAGGTGGAAACATCATGAAAGGGATTATTCTCTCTGGCGGAAAAGGAACCCGGCTTTACCCGCTGACGAAATCAATGTCCAAGCAGCTGCTTCCGGTTTATGATAAGCCAATGATTTACTACCCGCTTTCGGTTTTGATGCTGGCAGGTATTAAAGAAATCCTGATTATATCAACAGAAGAAGATACGCCGAGGTTTTCACAGCTTTTAGGAAGCGGTGAAGATCTCGGCATTTCTATTTCCTATGCCGTTCAGAAAGAAGCTAAAGGACTGGCAGATGCATTTTTAGTTGGCGAGTCTTTCATCGGATCGGACGATGTTGCACTCATTCTTGGAGATAATATTTTTTACGGCCATGAGTTCACGCAGCATTTAACTAAGGTTCGGGAAACAAACAGAGGTGCAACTGTATTTGGCTATAATGTTAAAGATCCTGAACGGTTCGGAGTTGTTGAATTTAACGAACTTGGAAACGTATTGTCAGTTGAAGAGAAGCCGGCACAGCCTAAATCCAGCTATGCGATAACGGGACTATACTTCTTTGACAGCAGAGTCGTTCACTTTGCCAAGCAGGTCGTGCCGTCTGCCAGAGGGGAAATTGAAATTACAGATGTCCTGGACCAGTACCTGCAAGAAGATGATCTACGGGTGGAATTGCTAGGGAGAGGGTTTGCCTGGCTCGATACCGGAACACATGAATCCCTGCTGGAGGCTTCCCAGTTTATTGAAATTATCGAGAAGAGGCAGAGTTTGAAAGTAGCATGTCTGGAAGAGATTGCGTATATCAAAGGATATATTACGAAATCGGAGCTGCTGGAGCTTGCTGTTCCGCTTCGTAAAACGGAATACGGCAAATATCTGGAGCGAATCGCAGAAATCGATTCACCTCATATGCCTAAGCTCACAGTTATCTAAAGAGAGGGGATTATGATGAATATTCTTGTAACCGGGGGAGCCGGGTTCATTGGCAGGCATCTTGTGAAACGCTTAGAGCAAAATCATATGGTCGTGAATATGGATAAACTCACCTATGCAGGAGACATTCAGGCGTTCTCAGAGCAAAAGCATCCTGTAAAAGCAGATATTTGCGATACGAAGTCTGTTCGTTACCTGCTGCATCGCTATCAGATCGACGCGGTTGTACATGCCGCAGCAGAAAGTCATGTGGACCGCAGCATTGCAGGTCCGCTTGCCTTTACGGAAACAAACGTCACAGGTACTCATATCATGCTTGAGGAAGCCAGGAAAGCAGGTGTGACCAGGTTTGTACAAGTCTCAACCGATGAAGTGTACGGCAGCCTTGGCCCTTCAGGCTCATTCCATGAACAGTCTCCCGTTCAGCCGAGCAGTCCATACTCAGCCAGCAAAGCAGCGGCTGATATGCTGGCGCTGGCCTACCAAAATACGTATGGGATGCAAGTAATGGTAACTCGCTGTTCAAATAATTACGGGCCATATCAATTCCCTGAAAAGCTGATTCCAAGAATGATCAGCTGTGCCATGCATAACCAGCCGCTTCCGGTTTATGGTGACGGATTAAATATAAGGGATTGGCTGCACGTCGATGATCACTGCCGTGCTATCGAGCTTGTCTTAATGAAAGGGGCTTCTGGCAGTGTATACAACATTGGGGGTTCTTCTGAATTCACAAACCTGGAAATCGTTTCAGAGATTTTGAGAGAACTCGGGAAGCCTGATTCTCTTATTTCATTCGTTCCGGACAGGCTCGGCCACGACCGGCGCTATGCAGTAGATGCATCAAAGATAAAAAGGGAGCTCGGATGGCAGCCGGCTTATTCGATCACAAAAGGTCTTAAAGAAACGATTTCCTGGTATCGAGAGAATCGAAGCTGGTGGGAGCCAAAACGCCAGGACCGTTTAAAAAAGGTGGGAACGGCATGAAAATAACGGCGTTACGTGTTGAAGGAAGCTTTACACTCGACCCTGCTTTGTACGGAGATCACCGTGGTTATTTTATGGAAACGTTCAGAGAGTCCCATTTAAAAGATGCAGGCATAGAGAGGCCATTTATCCAGGAGAATCAATCCTTTTCAGCATCAGCAGGAACGTTAAGAGGGATTCATTATCAGCTGCCACCATATGAACAAGCCAAATTAGTCCGCTGTATCCGGGGAAGCATCTACGATGTGGTCATTGACCTTCGCAGGGATTCCCCGACATTTCTGCAGCATGCAGCAGTCGAACTGACATCGGATAATCGAAAGCAGCTTTATGTACCGGCAGGGTGCGGACATGCTTTCATGACACTTGTACCTGATACAGAGGTGCTGTATAAAACAGATGCGTATTACGCTCCTGAACACGAAGCAGGTATTCACTGGGCGGATCATCAGCTGAATATCAGCTGGCCGGCACTGAAGCCTGTTCTCTCTCAGAAAGATGAAAAGCTGCCAGTATTTCAGTTTGCCAGGCTCCCGGGTGTAAAAGGAGGAATTAATGATGGGGAAAAGGTTCGTTGATGCTGCAGCTGCTTTGACGCTGCTAATCATTCTTAGTCCGGTTATCGGTTTTACGGCTTATATAATCAAAAAAACGATGGGTGGTCCGGTGATATTTAAGCAGCTGCGGCCTGGATTACATGAAGAATTATTTTTTCTGTACAAATTCCGAACGATGACAGACGAAACGGACGAAGATGGGGTTCCTCTGCCGGATTCTTTGCGCCTGACACGTGCTGGAGCGATGATCAGAAGGTGGAGCCTGGATGAACTTCCTCAGCTCTGGAACGTGCTTAAGGGGGAGCTCAGCCTCGTAGGACCGCGGCCTCTGCTTGTAGAATACTTAAGTGAGTATACGGATGAACAGCGGCTTCGTCATACCGTGAAACCAGGCATTACAGGGCTCGCTCAAATCAGCGGACGCAATAATCTGTCATGGGAAGAGAAATTTGCTTTTGACGTGACATATGCTTCCAGCCGCACGTTCATGATGGATATGAAAATTCTCTGGCTTACGTTTATAAAAGTGTTAAAGCGCGAAGGAATTGATCAGAAAGGTGGCGTTCAAAAGTATAAGCGTGCACCGCATGCTGAAGCAGGACGGTAGGTGAAGTGAATGAAAAAAGCCGCATTGATTGCAGCGGTAGGTATCATGATCGGAATCGGCCTTTACTGGCACAGCAATGCCCAGATCCAGGTAGTGAAGGAAACCGTGTATATCGACGGCTTGCCGGAGGCGTTTGAAGGATTTACACTTCTGCAAATCACAGACCTTCATGAACAGACATTTGGCTCAAGGCAGGATAAGCTTACGGAAGTCATTAATGAGCTCGATTATGATATGCCCATATTCACTGGCGACCTGCTTGATGATGAATACAGTACAAATACGCAGCCTGTTTACGATTTAATTGAAGGAATGCACAATCTGAATGACGCTCTGTTTGTAGGCGGAAATACGGATCCTGATGCATTCCTGCCGGTCTATGAACGCGATGGCATGAAAAATATACTGGTCGAAGGGCTTTCTGAACGAGGAGTAAAGCTGCTTGATTCCGCTTATCGGATCGAGAGGGGAAATGATTCGATCATAGCCGCAGATTTTGACATGCTGCTCCGCTTCGGAACGTCGAGTACTCAGGCTCCGCAAAGCGAACATGTTGCTGCACTTGATCAAGAGATGGAAAATGCTGATTTGAAAGAATCGGTTGTCTTGTCGATCTATCATTACCCGCTCCCTGATATAAGACTCGACATGTATGAGGATGACTCTGCGGTGAACCTGCCGCAAATCGATCTTCACATCGCCGGCCATTATCATGGAGGAGAAATCCGCATGCCGTTTTATGGAGCATTGCTGGTACCCGAAGCTTACTACAGCAGATTTGGGCTTTTCCCCCCTCAGGACAGAGTCAAGGGTCTTTGGGAATACGCGGGTATTCAACAGTATGTCAGCACCGGATTGGGGTCAAGCGGTTTTTTGAATACGAGACTCTTCAATCCTCCGGAAGTGAATCTTATTGAACTGAAGAGGGGATAGTATGAGGAACACTCCAGAAATAAGTGTCATTGTACCAGTGTACAACGGTGAATCGTTTCTGCCCTTTGCTTTGGAGAGCGTGCTTAATCAGAGCATGGAGGATTTCGAAGTAATTTGTATCAACGATGGCTCATCAGACGGCAGTCTAGATATACTCAATGAATACGCGAATAAAGATGCACGTGTAAAAGTGATTCATAAAGAAAACGAAGGTCTGGCTAAAACACGAAATGACGGAATAGCGTGTGCACGAGGAACTTATATCGCATTCCTAGACCAAGATGATTATTATCATCGCAATATGCTGAAATCTTTACATGAAGCAATGAAGCGAACAAACGTCCGTTTGGCAATGTGCAAAGCGGTTAAAACAGAACAGAGAAGTGTGGAATTAATAAATAGTAGCAGCGATTCACCCATAAGTGCGGAGTCCATTTTAACTGAAAATGAAGCGCTGGAGCTCTTGTTTCATCCATTTGCGTTTCAATTGGTTGTGCCATGGAATAAGCTGTATCATCATACAATTTTTGATTCAATACAGTACCCGGTGGGGAAAGGATGTGACGACGAGCACGTAATTCATCACATCATTAAAGCTTCTGAACGTATAGTATTTGTAAAAAAAACACTTTATTACTACTATCATAATGATGAAAGTTTTATGAACTCGCCTTATCACAAACTTCGAGCAGACGTTTTTAGTGCTTACGAAGACCGTATGCAGTTTTTCAAAGATCAAGGGAAATTGGAATGGTGTGCAAAGCAGGCGACGATGACTCTCCACATGTACATTATTCATTACAGGATGACCAAAAACCTTATCCATTACCAAAAGCAGTTTAGCCGGGACTATAAAACATTTTTTAGAAAATACAAACATTTTGTAAGAAAAAGAGGCAAATTAGAACTGCAGCTATTTTATGTACATCCTTATCTGCATAAGATTTTTGAATCAGCAAGGCGAAAACTATCAAAAATGAATAAAAAACTGAATTTTCAGTTTTTGATTAACCAAATACGGGAATAGAGGTTTAAGGGAGGTGAGCTGGATGAAGCGACGAATTCCTCTCATTCTCGAAACAGACAAGACAGCTTATGAAGCAGCAGTTGAGAACATGATCAGTGAAGGCGGTCCAGTGTATGTCATAGATGACATGGAGGAACAGGACATAGAGCAGGAGCAGCCGATACACTAAAGCTGCCGGTACGTAATGGTGCCGGCAGCTTATTTTTCTGCGTCCTGGTGCTTACGTTTTGAAAGGTAACGGTTTATCGTTACCTCTAATTCGGGTACATACAGACTATCACCTACTAGGAGGTAGTCTTTTCATGAATACACATAAATTGTATATTAACGGTTCGTATACGGAATCATCAACAAAAGAAACCATCGATGTGATCAACCCCGCTACAGAGGAAGTGATTTCCTCCATTTATAACGGAACAGAAGAAGACGTGGAAAAAGCAGTTCAGGCAGCGGCCGATGCCCAGAAGAGCTGGGGGGCTGTTCCAACGAACGAACGCGGTCGAATCGTACGGGAAATAGGTCAGAAAATGACGGAGCACCGTGACGACTTCATTCGGCTTCTTATGGAAGAGCAGGGAAAAAGCGACGAAATGGCTTCAGGAGAAGTCGATTTAGCACTTGATTATTTTCAATATATGTCGGAATGGTCGAGACGGATTGAGGGAGAAATTGTTCCGAGCGACCGTCCAAATGAAAACATTTTTATTCACCGCCGACCGATTGGAGTAGTAGCTGGAATCGTGCCTTGGAATTTTCCGGTATTTATCCTTGCTCGTAAGGTGGCAACTGCACTGATGGCAGGATGTACAATTGTGCTGAAACCAAGCCAGCAGACGCCGAACACAGCTGCTTTTTTCACAGAACTGGTGCACAACATGGATATACTCCCTAAAGGAGTATATAACTTCATTACCGGAAAAGGTTCCACAATCGGTAACGCACTGGCATCACACAAAAAAGTGGAGATGGTTACAATGACCGGAAGTGTACCCGCCGGTGTAAAGGTAATGGAAGCGGCAGCTCAGAACATTACCAAGGTTAATTTGGAATTGGGCGGGAAGGCTCCAGCCATTGTTACAAAACACGCTGACTTAGACACAGCAGTTAAAAATATTACGAAAAGCAGGATCATTAATGCCGGTCAGGCATGCACTAACGCAGAGAGAGTCTATGTGCATGAGGATATAGCGGAGGAATTTACGAATAAAATCACGGAAGAAATGAAGCAGGTGACATTCGGGGATCCGCTGCAGGATAAGTCGCTTGACATGGGGCCTCTCGTCAGTGAAGACAGGCTGAAAGAGGTGGACGAAATGGTTCAGGGCGCTGTAAAAGCCGGAGCCAGCATCCTAACCGGTGGAAAAAGAGCCGATACGGAGAAAGGGTTCTTTTATGAGCCTACTGTTATCTCAAACGCAACGCAGGACATGGAGATCATTCAGGAAGAGATATTCGGACCGGTTCTCCCGATCGTTACGTTTACAGAAATCGAAGAAGTAATCGATAAAGCTAACGACTCTGATTACGGACTGTCGTCCTCCATTTTCACAGAAAACTATAACGAAGCGATGCAGCTTACAAACGGTCTTCGATTCGGTGAAACGTTCGTAAACCGTGAAAACTTCGAAGCGGTTCAGGGTTATCATGCAGGCTTTAGAAAGTCCGGTATAGGCGGGACAGACGGAAAACATGGTCTCGGTGACTTTCTCAGCACGCAGGTCGTTTACATGCAATACAAGCAAACTAACGAGTAACAAAAAAAGCCGGCAGCCGCCGGCTTTTTTGTGCATTGCGGCAAAGGTCTTGTCTCCTGTACAATAGATGGGATAGATATGCAGAAATGAGGACCTACTATGACAGAACAATTAAATGAATTACGTCCTTTTCTTCAGGAAAACTGGGAAAAGGCTGCTTATGAGAAATTCACTCCAGTACAGGAGAAAATGATTCCAGCTGCGCTTCAGCAGCAGAACATCATATGCGAAGCACCAACCGGCTCCGGTAAGACGCTTGCCTACCTGCTGCCGGCACTTCATCATATGGATGCGCAGGAAAAACAACCTCAGACTGTTATTGTAGTTTCGTCAAGAGAGCTTGCAATGCAGGTTCATGAGGAGGCACAGGCTTGGACGTCGGGCTCATCCTTCACTTGCGCGCCGTTGATTGGCGGAGCCAACGTGAAACGACAGTTGGAAAAACTGAAAAAAAAGCCCGCTGTCATCACCGGTACACCCGGTCGTCTGCTTGAGCTGATTCAGCAGAAGAAATTAAAAATGCACGCTGTTAAAACGCTTGTTTTTGATGAGGCAGATCAGCTTTTTTCCAAAGAACATAAGGAGGCAGCTGGCCGTATTGCCGGAGCTGTTCAGCGGGAGTGCCGCAAATATATTGTCTCTGCTACCCTTCCTAAACGTACGGTTGAACAAGCTAAAGAGTGGACCGGCAAAGCCGATGTGATTCGCATCAATCGTTCCGCAAAAGCAGATGGAAACGTGGAGCATCTTGTTTTAAAGGGAGCTTTACGCGATAAAATGAAGCACTTGCAGAAACTGAGCTCTATGAATGACGTGTATGCGATTGTGTTCTGTAATGACCGTTATCAGCTTGAACAAGCTGCAGGAAAGCTGGAGTTTAAAGGCCGCAAGCCAGCTGTTCTGCATGGGGAAACGTCCAAACAGGAAAGAGAAAAAGCGCTGAAAGGTTTTCGAGAGGGAGAATCCAGACTGTTAATGACGACAGATGTAGCATCACGGGGAATGGACATCGAGCAGGTTACTCATGTTATTCAGCTTGACCTACCAAATGATGTGAATCAATATGTACATCGCTCCGGGCGAACGGGCCGGGCCGGAAGAAGTGGTACATCGGTTTCCCTGTTAACCCCTAGCGAAACAGATCGAATGAAGGAAATTGCTGCTGTTTTGAAAATTTCCCTGCACGAAGCAGAAATCGAATATGGAGTATTGAAGAAGAAAAGGAGCGTATAATATGCTGATTCGGAAAGCGGATGTGTCCGATGCAGAAAGCATTGCTGCGATTCATGTAAATACATGGCTTCATACGTATCGTGATATTCTGCACGAAGATGCATTAAAAAGCTGGACGATGAAAGAGCGAGTCAAGCGGTGGGAAAACAGTCTTCCGTCAGCCATCAGCGGCGGAAACGCTATGTATGTAGCTGCTGATCAAGGGACGCTGTGCGGATTTATTTTATCAGGAACTATGCGGGATGCGAAGCTGCGTATGCGCTACAGCGGTGAAGTCTATGGGTTGTTTGTCCATCCTTCCTACCAGCGCAAAGGCTTTGGCACCGGATTGCTTCATACGGCACTTGAGCACCTGCATGGGCTTGGCCACAAACGAGCTGCCCTATGGCATTTGGAGAACACATCTTCTCGCTCCTTTTTTAAAACAGAGGGAGCAGAGCTTGTTTATGAGAGCGAGGTAACGATTGCGGGTAAGGCATACACCCAATCAGCTTTTGGTTTTGAATCAACGAAAAGATCGCACGTTAAAAGCTGAATGTCCGAGCCGTTGGTTGTTGCGGACGGTTTTTTAGTGAGTTTTCAGAACCAGGCGCATCGTTTACGGGACTATTGGACAAAGTACTGAAATCAAGCAGGAGGCTTCGACTGTACAGCGAATGTTTAAATGAAGATGACAGAACAGAGCTGGAGGAATCGATTATGCGTGAGCTTGTCTTATATGCAGCTGTCTATTTGATTCCTGCCTTTTTACTTGGCATGATGTCAGTGGATCTGCTTCGAAGACATTTGAGCAGCCGAATGCATCAGCTGCTGAGCCTATATATGTTCTGATATATGATGTTGTTTCTGGCAGAGTATTTTCGCCATATGCTGCCTGTGACCTACAGTGCAGATCTTGTAATGTATTGGTTTGGAAACGCGGGAATTTTAATACCCGGCTTTTTCTTTCACTTTTACTTCATTTTTTCCGGACTTTCAGAAAAGGTGCCGAACGTGATTTACCCATGGATTTTCTATTTGCCGGTTGGCTTTGTAGCAGCAACGTACCTGACAGGTACAAATATTATTAACAATGAAGAATTTGTTCAAACCGGATATTGGATTTACCCTGTGTTCAATGACTCCTATCTCATGACATTGACGGCAGCCAACGTTGTCAGTGTACTTATTGTTTTCTTACTGGTTTACTCGCTTCTGAAATCAAGAACAAAAGCTGAAGCGAAACTTTACAAGGTGCTTTTATTTGTAGCTTCCTTAGTACTTATTTGGGATGTGGTCTTTGGATATTGGGAATTTAGAGGCGTCCTGCCTCCGCATCCGTATATATTTGCAGGTCTTTTTTGGGCAGGTGCCCTGTTTTATGCGATGAACAGGCTCGATTTTATGGAACGTTATGACAGGCGGTATGAACTGTTGTATCAACGAAACCGCACAGCTATACTATTTGTAAAGCGGGATGGTGTTATTCACAGTGCCAACCCTTCTGCCGAACAATTGCTGGAAAAAAAGGGACTGGAAGGCTCTTTTTTTACTTCCTTTTTAGCATGGATGCGGGAGTGTGGCAGGGCCTGGATACTGATGCAGCCTCTCGAAGCAGGCGTTTAACGCTCAAAGTGGGAAACGGCTTGAATAAGCATGTGATTGCAGATGCAGAGCAGCTGTTTATCGACCACATGCCTTTGCAGGTTTTACTTCTTAGAGACGTTACAGAAGAAACGAAAGCTAAAACGATGATTGAGCATCTCGCTTATCACGATCCATTAACGGATAGTTGGAAAAGCGTGCTTTTTATGAGAAGGCTGAAGAGGCGGTTGAAGCATGGGGAAAAGGGGCCCTGTTTGGATGGATTTAAGCTGGTGAATGATCTGCACGGGCATCAGACCGGAGACGACTTTCTTATTTATACGGCTGACATCCTGCAGCATGCGGCAGGGCCGGATAGTATGACAGCCAGAGTAGGCGGGGATGAATTTTATGTGATAAAAAAGCTGAAGCGGGAGGACTCAGTGGAAGCGGCAGCTGAACAAATGATGAACGTCATTCGTTCACCTCGCTTTAAACTGACGGAGACAACGTATCTCCCTGTTAAAGCGAGTGTCGGCATCAGTGTGTTTCCGGATCAGTCAATAAAGTTAGACTACTTGATACATTTAGCGGATACAGCCAGGTACAAAATGAAGCAGAACGGTAAACAGAATTACGCCATAGCAAGACTAACGGCGGATTAAAGGCGGAATTAAAATGTGGATAAATGATTTAATACTGGTGCTGATCGGATTCGCTCTGGGAATTGTTTCAGCGGGACCATTGAAAAACATAGTGACGGGAAAATGGAAAGAGGATGCTCGACAGAATAAAAGAGTGAAGCTGCTGTCAGCATTGCAGCAGGAAGCAGTTTACGGATTTACTGCTGAAGAGCTCAATCAACGAGTCTTTAACAGAAAGCTGGATGAAGCAGATGTCATCGAACTTCTAAAGGAAATTGCAGAGAGCAATTTAATCTATTACAAAGCGAATAAATGGTATTTTTCCGAGAATACACATCGCAAACATCAACAGCACTATCGTCATTAAACAACCTATAAAGCTCTATCAAACCCGTTGCTGACATTAAGTCGGCAGCGGGTGTTTAATTAGGTAAAAAAGTCGTCAAAAAAATCAGAAAAAAGCTTGCGCAAAAAACAGAACTGTTATACAATAACTTTACATTATAAAAACTGTATTAATACAGAGGAGGCGGTTTACATGAAACGTACAGAAAGGGAAAACATGATAACATTTATCCAGAAGGTAAAGCATGTTTCTGCAGAGCAAATGATGCGAATGAGCGACGAGGATGTGGACCACCTTTATACGAGAGCATATGAAACATACGAAATGTACGAAGAACTGGTTTGATAGGTAAAAAAGCGGTATTATTGGAGAATACGGAACAGAAGAAAGAGCATCCGGTTTATCATACGGATGCTCTTATTCTATGAACATACATACATGTACCTGCTTGGAGGAAATAAAATGCTGCAGTATGCTGGCAGGCTTGTCCTGCAGATTGGATTTTTATTTATCATTTACCAGTCAGCGGTCTGGCTTGTTCAGCTGACTGCTCTGCCCATTCCCGCAAACGTAGCAGGAATGGTGATTCTGATGCTGCTGCTTTTTTCAGGGCTGCTTCCGGAAGCATATGTACAGCTTGGAGCATCAGCTATGCTCCGATACTTAGGGCTGTTATTCGTACCCTTTTGTGTAGCGGCGGTTCTTGGTCCGGCAGCGAACGGGCTCGTTTCGCTAGACCAGCTGATTATCCTCGCTGTTACAACTGTAGCAGGTATTGCTGCCGGCGGACTGGTTTTTCAATATTTGGAAAGGGGGAGCCAAAAGTGAGCTACTTGCTGTTATTTATTACGGTCATGTTTTTCACGATTGCCGTCAAGCTGTATAAAAAGCGTCCTGCCATTTACTTGAATCCAGTTATCGTAACGACGGCAGCAGTTCTCGCTGCTGCAGGGGTTCTTGGAGCTGATTCCGGTGATTATCGTTTTACCCTTGCTGCAGCAGCCTTTATGCTTGGGCCCGCAACAACGGCACTCGCCGTACCAGTTTATCAGCAGCGGCACCGGATAAAAGAAATTGTTTGGCCAATGCTTGCTGGGATTACAGCAGGTACAGCTGCTGCGCTGATTTTGACACTTTCGGCAGCCTTGATTGTACAGGCAGGATCTGTACTTTCTGCCACATATGCAGCTCGGACGGTGACCGTTCCGATCGCGCTCGAACTTGTTGCTATCTATGGCGGCGATCCGGAGCTTGTTATCTTACATGTTATGTTTACCGGCATTATTGGAGCGGCTGCAGGACCAGCACTTCTCACAAAATTGAACGTCACCTCGCTGTATGCTCGAGGGACTGCGGTGGGGGCTGTAGCACACGGTATCGGCACCGCACAGATGGTTCAGGAAAGCAGCGAAGAGGGAGCCTCATCAGCCGTTGCAATGGCACTGGCGGGTATCGTACTCAGTTTACTGCTGTCCGCTGCGCCGCTCATGTAAGCACTTGACAAGCATGGTCTCATCAGTAGTTGAACGAGCAGCATTCCAACGCTTGGCGGATAAGAACCCATTATCGTACTCTATTTGTAAATGTAAGGATTTACGCTGCAAGAGCTTTTCTTCTTAATAAAAGCCGGCTCCAACTAAGGAGACGGCTTTTTAATCAATCATTTAACTACTGTTTTTTCCATTTTAACATGAGGAATGCCAGCATCCATAAAGGGTTCTGCAGATACTGTCTTATAACCGAGCTGTTCATAGAAGCTTTGTGCATGTGTCTGCGAATGAAGCAGCAGCTTTCCATAAGACTTTTCGGCAGCCGTCTTTTCCATTTCTTTCATGATAGCTGCCCCCAGTCCCTTTCCGCGTAAATGCCGCAGTACGCAGACACGTTCCACTTTAACGCCTTCTGTAACAGGCCGAAGTCTTCCTGCGCCAGCAGGTTTATGGTCCTCATAGAGGATAAAGTGAATCGACGCTTTTTCATGGTCATCAATCTCTCTTTCTGAAGGCACGCCCTGTTCCACAACGAAGACGCTGTGGCGGATCAGTCTAGTATCAGCCAGCTCTTCATCTGACACAGCAAGTTTCACTGTGATCATGAACGTCCGCCAAGAAGAAATGTCTCATGAACGGTCCATGTTCCGTTATCCAGCTGATACAGCAGGGAAAAACGATCGACCATTTCCTCATGCTGGATGGACTCCAGTTTCAGGCGGCCGAAAACATCTGATAGTTCATCGTAATTCATTTCCTGCCCGATGGTAATGTGGGGGACGAAAGGATGCTCACGCTCGCGCTCCAGCGGACCTTCATTTAATTTCTGCTGAAGGTCGCGAAGCTCTTCCGTTTCCGCTATTTTCATGTAAAGTGTGTTCGTGACAGGGTAGAAGCTGCTGTATCGAAGCACCTCGAGCTTAAAAGGTTCTGAACGCTCTGCAACCTTGCGGACTTCCTTTACAAAATCACCAAGCTCGGACTCCTTCATGTCGAATGGGTCCTTCAGTGTCAGGTGAGGGGGGACCATTGAATATTTTGTATCATAGCGCTTGCGGTAGGAATTAGCTATATCCTGTAGTTTTTTGGATGGAAAGACAGCAATACCGTATCTCATCGTCATCAGCCTCCTCAAATGCGTCATTTGCTGTATTCATCATAATATATTTTGGGTATATTTACAAAAGTCGTTTGTATGAAAGAAGCATTTTCTTTTGAAGCAGGAATTTCGGCTCATCATGCGGAATATGTTAAGATCAGCAGTATGAGGAGTGATGCAGATGAAGAAACAACCAATTAAATCGCACGTCGTTGAAAAAGCAGCACGGGAGCTGTTAAAAGAGCGAGGCGTATCAATAGAGGAAATTGCGGATATCGTGTTTGAGATGCAATCCAAATACAGCGAGTCTCTGACAAGAGAGGACTGTATTGAAAGCGTTGACGCTGTGCTTGAAAAACGTGAAATTCAGCATGCGGTGCTGGTTGGAATTGAACTGGACAAGCTGGCTGAAGAAAATAAGCTGTCAGAGCCGCTGCAGTCGATCGTTGAATCTGACGAAGGGTTGTTCGGTGTAGATGAAACGATTGCGATCGGATCGGTCTTCGGATACGGGAGTATTGCCGTTACTACATTCGGTTATTTGGATAAAGAAAAAATTGGGATCATTAAAAAGCTGGATTCGAAATCGGGAGGTCACGTGCACACCTTTCTTGATGACCTTGTATGCAGCATAGCAGCAAATGCGTCAAGCAGGCTCGCACACCGGATCAGAGACAGGGAAGAACATCTTGATCAAAAAGAAATTGAACACCGCGATCAGGAAGAAAGAATGGCATAACTAGTAATTTTTCCGCCTTTGACTTTTGTCTTAGGCGGTTTTTAACGGACTGAATTCTAGTTCCATTGGTATATGGGAATATATGTGCAGCATGATGTGCAGCGTGCAAGTTGAAGGAACGGCAGGAGACATGCTATTATTTAACAGAAGCTAACAGCAGAGGTGAAAAAACGATGGCTCCACGCTGGATTTACTTTAAGCAGATATTTCCTACTAAATTTCAAGCCAGCTGTACGAAGGCGAAAATTGAGGACAATTGGATGAATGGCTACGAAGTTGGACCGTCTGTAGAGATACGCCGATTAAAAGATGATCGGTATATTGTACGTTATACGTATGACGAATAAAACAGGTTGACGAAATAATCTTCCTGCGGTATAGTATTAATTGTCGCCGAAACGAGTTCCGTTAGCTCAGCGGGAGAGCACTTGCTTGACAGGCAAGGGGTCACTGGTTCAAATCCAGTACGGAACACCATTTATATACATTCAAACTGTCAGTCCATCAAGTGGACTGACAGTTTTTTATTGGTTATTTCAATTCCTGCTAACTAAAAGAAGCGGCCGTAAAGTCGTCCGCTTCATCATGTCGATTCGAATACATTAAGAGGATTCAATATAAGAGAAAGCATGTTCCGCTAAGCAGGCACGTTAAAGCATGTACTTGCAGATCTGCTCTCGGCACAGAAAGAACCGTGCAGCTTTTAGGGAAGGGCTGCTTGTACCTCTGGATAACGTTGTTATCATTTTATAGCGGGATTGACAGAAGCCAAGCCATTATCGTGCTGAAACAGGCTTTGGCTGAAAGCAGCGAACGTATTTGAAGGTTCAGTGTCGATTATAGCCTTTATCTTCAAGAAATTGCTTCATGTGCGGTCGTTTAACGTCCTTTAACAATCCACTGACCTGCTCTGTCCAGCGGTCTGATCTGCTGCCACCTGTCCGTTCTTTATAGTAGGCAGATATGGTATCGTTGTATGCTTTAAGCTGTTCAGCGTGCACTTCAGCATCTGGATACACATTTTCAAAGTAAACGCCCTCAACTGGAAGACGGGGCTTCCGATCAGGAGCTGCCTCGGGAACGCCAACTGCCAGTCCAAAGAGGGGGATAACATAATTTGGTAATTGCAGCAGATTGGAAACTTCTGCAATATTGTTTCGCAGCCCACCTATATAACAGATACCAAGCCCCATCGATTCAGCTGCAATGGAGCAATTTTGTGCAGCCAAAGCAGCGTCTGTGACGGCGACGATCATTTTTTCGGCAGATTCAACTGCAGGTTTCACCTCTGTCTGTTCCATTTCACCGGCTTGAATATGACGATGAAAATCCGCACAAAATACAAAAAAATGACCATTCTCAGCAACGTAAGGCTGATTACCTGCAAGCTTAGCCAGGGCCTCTTTCTTCGGGCGGTCCGTTATACCCATAATGGAATAAGCTTGCACAAAGCTGGATGTAGACGCCATTTGAGCGGATTCCACAAGCGTGCGAATAACGTCCGGCGATAACGGTTCATCTTTTAATTTTCTGACGGAGCGGTGGTTCAAAAGCAGTTGCACGGTCTCATTCATGTTCATCAGTCCTTTACTTTTCAGTCGTTCATATTGTAGCATTTATGTGAACGTTAAACGAGAACGACGCAGTCAGCTGGAAAATATGTCATAATCGGTATAGCATCAGCCAAAGAGGTGTAGAAGATGGAAATTGTTAAGAAAGTGATTATTTTAATTTTGCTGGCAGCATCAGGCGGTCTTGCGATAACATTTGCCGTGCTGTCTGTACTCGCTGTACTGGAAGCGCTTTGATAAAAGAAACTGGTTCTGCAGTTAAAAAACGAGTGCCGGAGGTCATTTGACGATCTCCGGCGCTCGTTTTTAAATATAAACAGTCATCAGACAGCAAAGGGTGAATATGGATGAACACCGGATCCGCGGGGAAATCAGCTCAGTTCACCTTCACGGAACCGCCGGAGATCGCGCTTATCGCCGATTAAAATTAAAATATCCCCTTCTTTTATCGGCTCGGCGGGATCTGGCGTAACGTCAACCTGATGCTTTTGTTTTACGGCCATCACTGTACAGCCGTATCGCTTTCGAGGATCCAGTTCAATCAACGTTTTGCCGGCCACTTTTTTGGTTGCAAGCATTTCAATAATAGAATAATCAACAGATAAATCGATATAATCCAGCACCGTATCTGATGTGAGGTATGCAGCGATTCTGCTTCCCATTTCTTTTTCCGGATGGAAGATCCGGTCTGCGCCAATTTTATCCAGCACTTTATGGTGATAGTCATTTTGTGCTTTTACCCATACGTTTGGCACCTGCTGATCTTTAACGTGCAGCGTCGTCAAAATGCTTGCCTGGATATCATCGCCTATTGCGACAATTACATGATCAAAGTTGCGTATGCCTATTTTCTCTAGAAAAGCCTCATCTGTACCGTTACCGACAAACGTTTCTGTAGTAAAAGATCTCGCTGTTGAAAGCTTTTTTTCGTCTGTATCAATCGCAATGACTTCGTGACCCATGTGATAAAGCTCACGGCAGATACTGGATCCAAATCGGCCCATTCCAATAATGGCAAATTGTTTTTTCATAGTTGCATTCCTTCTTTATTAGTTGATGGAGGAGCTATATGTCAGTCCCGTTACAATCTATTAACGAAAAGAGTATAGCATTTACAGCTTCATTGGAACAGGGTAGACTGATATAGATTAAAGGCACATGCCCATTTGAGGTGAAATGAAATGGAAGAAAACTTTCAGGAAACGCTGCCTGACGTTGTGGAAGATATTCAACAAGCCTTTACGTGGCAGGAATTTGCTGTCGGTATAGGTATATTTTTGTTGTTTCTTATATTTCGAAAGGTATTCACTACGTATATATTTAAATTTATTATTGCGGTTTCAAGGAAAGCCCCAATTGAAACATTAACGAATGTGCTTCTCGCATTTGAGCGGCCGGTGCGTTCTTTCTTTGTGTTTATTGGGATATATGCAGCGTTTGTGTATTATCCAATCGAGGCAGGAACAGAGGATTTTATTAATCAGCTGTTTCGCACGCTGATTATTTTTCACGTAGCCTGGGGGTTGTTTAACCTTACAGCACCCGGTTCGTCCACATTCAACCAAATTGGCAAACGGTTTAAAATTCAGTATGACGATATTTTACTTCCGTTTTTATCTAAGCTGATCCGATTCGCTATTGTCGTCATGGCATTAAGCATTATTGCATCGGAATGGAATTACAACGTGAGCGGATTTGTAGCGGGTCTCGGATTAGGTGGACTGGCGTTTGCTCTTGCGGCTCAGGAGTCCTTATCGAATTTCTTTGGCGGGGTCGTAATCATTACAGAGAAGCCTTTTAAGATGGGTGATTGGATTAAGACGCCATCGGTGGAAGGGTTTGTCGAGGATATTTCCTTCCGTTCAACGAAAGTCAGAACGTTTGAAGATTCTTTAATTACGGTACCCAATTCGACGCTTGCCAATGAGCCGATTGAGAACTGGACAGAAATGGGGAAAAGGCAGATTACGTTTGATATCGGTGTTCATTACGATACTCCTTCTGCTAAAGTCCGGGCCGCAGTTTCTGATATCGATGCGTACTTAAACCGGCATACTGATATTGATGATGAATTGATCATCGTTAAGTTTAACAGCTTTGGCGACAGCAGTTTAAACCTGTTCCTTTATTTCTTTACTAAACCTACGGGATGGGTGGATCACATGAATATTCGTGAAGAAGTGAATTTTGGCGTTTTGGATATTTTGGAGGAGCATGGCATGCGAATTGCGTATCCGACCCAGACTGTTCATCTTCAACATTCAGCTGAAAAAGCCGATATACACTCCTAGAGGATAAGCAGACAGGAGTGAGAGAAGATTGAGGTATACACCCCTTGAACACGCAGGATCAGGAGAAAAGCTGGCCCGCGACATATTCGCGGTGGATGGCAGAGTGCTTTTGAGTAAAGGAGTTACGCTTACAATCGGCCTCATTTCCAAGCTGCGAGATATGGGAGTGACGGGTGTTTACATGGAGGACAGCCGCTTTGCAGATATTCCTCAGGAAGAGCTGGTATCTGAAACGACGAAACGAAACGTGATGGAGATTCTAGCTGCTTCAGGACCTCTTCTTTCGGGCAGCACCATTCAGGAGTTCCGCGGTCTTTCAGAAACCGTGGAAAATCTGATTGACGAGATTACTGCGAATAAAGATGTGCTCGCTTCCATTACAGATATTCGGTCTGCTGATAATGAACTGTTTTTGCACATGCTGAACGTCGCCATGATATCTGTTCTTATCGGGATCCATATGAAACTGGAAAGAGAAAAGCTAAAGGAGCTGGCAGTTGGGGCTCTGCTGCACGATGTAGGAAAGGTTGAGCCCTCCTGTCTAGCTGCTGAACGTGATAAGGATACAGCGGGTAAGCAAACGCATCACGCGTGGAAGGGGTTTCATCTATTGCGCAAAGCTGCCGGAGTTAGCACATTATCTGCTCACGTTGCACTTGCTCATCATGAGCATCCCGACGGCTCCGGGATGCCTAGAGGACTGTTCAGTAGAGATATCCACCTGCTGGCTAAAATCGTTGCATGTGCAAATATGTTTGACCGGCTTCATACCAGCGGAGTTCTTCCGCATACGGCCTGTGAACAGATGATGGCACTCAGCGGTTCGCATCTTGATCATGCGGTCGTCTGGCGTTTTATGAGAGCTGTTGCCTTTTATCCTAACGGAACACAAGTGAGACTGTCTACAGGCGCAACAGGAATTATCATCAGACAGCATGCTGGTCTGCCTCAGCGCCCGGTAATTCGCCTGCTTGAAAAAAGCGGAAGTGATTTCAGCTATAGTGAAATTGACTTGGCCGAAGAGACAACATTGTTTATCGAAAAAGTATTTGCATAAACACTAACGATTGCAATCAACGCTATTTCTTACTATGATAGTAAGGTGTGAACTATAGTCTGAAGGAGGAAATACCCCATGAAACAAATGGATGCAAATGAAATTATTCAGTATATTTCCGATGCTGAGAAATCAACACCGGTAAAAGTACATATCAAAGGAGACCTCGATGGTATCGATTTTGGAAACAATACAAAATCGTTTCTCACAAACGGCACAGGTGTGCTGTTTGGCGAGTGGGCGGAAATCCAGGAAGTCCTGAAAAAGCATGACGACAAAATCGAAGATGCAGTGGTAGAAAATGACCGCCGTAATTCGGCTATCCCGCTTTTGGACATGAAAAATATTCATGCACGAATTGAGCCCGGCGCGTTAATTCGTGAACAGGTCGAAATTGGCGATTCTGCTGTCATCATGATGGGCGCTTCGATTAATATCGGTTCTGTTGTAGGTGAAGGTACGATGATCGACATGAATGCGGTGCTCGGAGGTCGTGCAACAGTTGGGAAAAACTGCCATATCGGTGCAGGAGCAGTGCTTGCAGGTGTAATTGAACCTCCTTCTGCAAAGCCTGTAACCGTTGAAGACGGTGTTGTCATCGGTGCTAATGCGGTCGTGCTTGAAGGAGTAACAGTTGGTGAAGGTGCAGTTGTAGCAGCTGGTGCTATCGTTACAGAAGATGTACCTGCAAACACGGTTGTAGCTGGTACGCCTGCAAAAGTGATTAAAGAAATTGATGATAAAACAAAAGGGAAAACGGAAATTAAACAGGAACTGAGGAAGCTGAAGTAGGATGGATAAGCTTCATTTATCAAAGCGCCTGGCGGACCGTCGCCGGGCGCTTCATCAAATTCCGGAACCTGGCTTTCAGGAAGTTAAGACGCAGCGGTATCTGCTCAACATCTTTGAACAACTGTCACTTGCAGAGGTGCACACTTGGGAAACCGGCATCGTCGTGTTTATTCCAGGTACAGAAGGAACGCGTACGATAGGCTGGCGCTCCGATATGGATGGACTGCCAATCACGGAGGAAACGGGATTATCATACGCTTCTATCCATAAAGGCATGATGCATGCCTGCGGACATGACGTGCACATGACAATCGGCAGTACACTCGTCGAGCATTTTGCTGAAAATCAACCGGTTTCGAATCTTGTTTTCTTTTTTCAGCCGGCTGAGGAAGGTCCCGGCGGAGCAGAGCCGATGCTGAAGTCGGAACTCTTCGAGCGGTTTCGTCCGGATGAAATGTATGCCCTGCACATAGCACCTGAATACGAAGCTGGAACAGTCGCCGTAAAACCAGGCATTCTTTTTGCGAATACTAGTGAACTTTTCATAGATTTGTGGGGAAAGGGCGGTCATGCAGCATTCCCTGATCAGACGGAGGATATGGTAGTAGCCGCCGGTCATCTTGTAACACAGCTCCAGACTGTAGTGTCCAGAAACGTGGACCCGCTTGATGCTGCAGTTGTAACGATTGGTAAATTGGAAGCTGGAACGAAGCAGAACATTATTGCGGGTCATGCAAGGCTTGAAGGAACGATTCGTACGCTGTCTCAAGCAGCCATGCAGGAGGTAAAAGGCAGAATCGAAAGCCTCACTTCAGGAGTTGAAGCGGCATTCCGATGCAGATCGACCATTGATTATGGAGCAAACTATATGCAGGTCTATAATGATGAAAAATTGACAGCTGAATTTATGCGTGCGGCCGAAGCGCATGAATCGATTTTGCTTGTCGAGTGCGGAAAAGCAATGACAGGTGAGGATTTCGGATATTTCCTGGAGGAAGTCCCTGGTGTCATGTTCTGGCTCGGTGTTGACAGCGAGCATGGGCTTCATTCGAGTATGCTCGATCCTGATGAGGCTGCGATGGAACCAGCTGTAAAATGGCTGATCAGCTGGCTCGGATCACGTTAATCAAAAAACAGGTGGTTAAAACCCCCGCGTCATAGCTGACGCGGGGGTTTTGTTAAAGATTTCAGCCAGAAGGCTGATCACCTTTATACAGGTTAACTTGGTGTGGTAATGGAATTTCAATGCCATTCTCATCGAGTGCCTCTTTGAGAGCTTTTCGCAACTTTCGTTCCACAGCCCATTGCTCCATATTAACCGTTTTTCCTAGAATTCGGATGACTACATCGCTGTCACCCAGATTTTGTACACCGAGAACATCAGGACCTTCGACAATTGCTTCTTCTTCAGCAGCAATCCTGTCGCATACGGCTTGCATGACGCGGACTGCTTCATCGATGTTATCATCGTAGCTGATGCTGATATCAACGATTGCCTGCATGTTCGAACGGGAATGATTACTAAGACTTCCGATTTCCCTATTTGGAATAAAGTGCACCGTTCCATCAAATCCGCGAACCTTTGTTGTACGCAGTCCAACTTCCTCAACTACACCGTCCATACCAGCGATCGTCACATATTCTCCGACGTCAATCTGGCGTTCAAGCAAAATGAAAAAGCCTGTCACAATATCCGACACCAGACCCTGAGCACCAAAACCAATCGCAAGACCGACAATACCGGCACCTGCAATTAAGGCAGTAACATCGTATTCAAAGATGCCGACGATCAAGGTAATTAAAATAAAAATTAAAATGTAGGAAAAAACATTCAGAGCAAGCTTTTCTAACGTCTGCGTCCGGGCTTCTGAAATATTGCGCTGCGTGCTCATTTTCGCAAAGCCGGATGAGATAAGCCTTCTTCCTATTGCTCTGGCAATAAAGAAAACGATTAAAATGCCGATAAGCTGCATGCCAACAGTCAGCGCTTTGGTCATAATCGCTTCCAAGTCAATTGCAGTAATAAACTCTGGCATAAAACAAAACTCCTTTTCAACAATGAAATGAATACCTTTATGAGTTTACCATAACTGAGAAGCCGGTCAAACCAGTCTGCAGAAGTTTTCATTTCCCCTTCAAAGAATGACCAGCAGAAACAGAGTTCTCCTACTTGCAGTCACTGAAAAGGGGGGATCTTCTTCTGAAGAAGAATTCGACATGCTCTAACGATCAGCGATTGAACTGTGATTTTCAGTCAGGTATGATAAAAACGTAATAGAGAGGAGCCAATGGATAAGATGAGGAAACAATTTGCTGTAATCGGTCTGGGACGCTTCGGAGGGAGCATCGTTAAGGAGCTGGTTGACCAGGGGATGCAAGTTCTGGCCGTTGATATAAACGAGGACAAGGTGAATGAGTTTGCCGGTATTGCGACTCACGCTGCAATCGCAGACACGACAGATGAAAGTACGTTACGAAGTTTAGGCATACGTAATTTCGATCACGTCATTGTAGCGATTGGAGATAACATTCAATCAAGCATCTTAACTACACTCATGCTAGTTGAGATAGGTGTCGCTCACATAACGGTTAAAGCGCAGAACGACTATCATGAAAAAGTACTTAATAAGATCGGCGCTGATAAAGTCGTACATCCAGAACGTGATATGGGGATACGAATCGCTCACAACGTTGTTTCGAAAAATGTTCTCGACTATCTGGAGCTGTCAGATGAATACTCTATTGTAGAGCTTCAGGCAGGCCCTCAGGTGCATGGGAGAACATTGATTGAACTGGATGTCCGCGCAGCATACGGGTGCAATGTGATGGCTGTGAAGCGCGGAGAGGAGATACATGTTTCTCCAGCAGCTGATGAGGCGCTTTATAACGGCGATGTGATTATCGTTATTGGAGCCGATCGGGACATTACGAGGATGGAGCTTGATTTATTTGATGATGATACGGCCTGATTATGCTTGTGTCTGGAATAAGCAAATTCGAAAGGGAGGGGCGAAGATCGGAATAAGGACTTCGGCTTGAAGAGGCTGGGACAAAATACTTCTCCAGCACGTAAAAAACGCTTTCGATGACCCAGGCGGGTCGTCGAGAGCGTTTTATTTGGGAGAAGCAATAACGAATCTGTCTCATGGCCGTGAACT